>DATANR010000336.1:0-14773 GCA_036266155.1 Gemmataceae bacterium
AAGCCGTTCGCGTGGAAGTTCACTCGACAGAAAATGTTGGCCTGGTTAAAACGTGCGACACCGCATTTTTTGACCGCTCCCGTGGCCTAGAGCCGAAAGCTACGGCAACCACGACGTTATTTGTGAAACGGACCACTTAGCATCGTTCGTCAGGAAGACCGAGTTGCCGCTCGCCGCTTGAAATCAATGCCGCATTGGCGGCGCAGTGGGCAATAGTGGTCCGTTTCACAAATAACGTCGTAGTTAGCTGATGCTTTTGGTATAGGGAGAAGCGCTTGGAGTCGTTCGCTTCGGCAGGGAGGCCGAGATGCCTGGACCACGGCGTAGACTCTGTACTTTTCCGGACGATTTTCTGCAAGAGGCACTGAGCACGGTTCGCCATCGGACGGCACCGGTCCAAAGCGTGCAACGTTTTCGTTTGGTACTGCTCCTGCAGGAGCAACCAGACATTGTCAACGATTCCGCCGGTGAACAGGTCGGTTTCTCGGCGCGGCAAGTGCAACGCTGGCGACGGCGCTGGACGGCGGGCGATTTCTCGATCGACGATTTAGCGGGACGCGGGCGAAAGCCGATTTTTTCCCCCTCTTGATCACGTGTTGATCAAAGCCATCGCGTGTGAGACGGTCGCGGAAACGAAGGAACCGCTGAGCCGCCAGTCGCTGGCCGACCTGAAACGGCGCGCCGACAACGTGCTCGGGTTGCACATCAGTCGGAGCACGCTGTGGCGGATTCTTCACGAAGACGCCATCAAGCCGTGGCAGTATCGGCATTGGATCTTTCCGCGTGATCCGCAGTTTGCCCGCAAGGCCGGCCCGATCCTGGACCTGTACGCGGGCACGTGGGAAGGCCAGCCCTTGGGCCCAAAAGACTATGTCCTGAGCAGCGACGAGAAGACGAGCATTCAGGCACGCCAACGCTGCCCTTCGGAAGTGCCGCCGCGTCCTGGCCAGTCGCGGCATGTCGAGCCGGAATACAAGCGTCGCGGCGCCTTGCAATATCTGGCCGCTTGGGATGTGCGTCGCGGGATGGTGCTGGGGCGCTGCGAAGCGAAGACGAGGATCGTGCCGTTTGGCCGACTGGTGGATCAGGTGCTCCAGCGCTCGCCTTACGACGAGGCTCGGCGACTGTTCTTCGTCGTCGACAACGGATCGTCGCATCGTGGCGCGGCCTCGATTCAATGACTACAGGACTGTGATCCGCGTATCGTGCTTGTGCATACGCCCGTGCATGCTAGTTGGCTGAATCAAGTAGCAGCGTACTTTTCGATCATTCAACGAACGGTGCTGATGCCCAATGACTTTCCGGATCTCGCAGCCGTGCGCATCCGCTTGGCCCTCTACGAGAACCTGACCAATCAACGGCCAAAGCCCGTCGAGTGGAAGTTCACTCGCAAAGAACTGAGCGCTTGGTTACAACGCAGCCAAGCACATTTTGCTTCGTAAAACACGTGAATGCCCCAGGCCAGACCAACTACGACGTTATTTGTGAAACGGACCACTAAGCGGAAAGGGCGCAGCATGGAGGCCGAAATAAAAGACGTTCTCCGGTCCCAGGCGATGGGACCTCGCGAAGAGTTGGCGAGAGAGTTGCTCGGCATGAACGATGAACTGAAAGCCAAGTACGGACTATTGCCCGATTCGACAGACTTGATCCGCCAAGACCGCGAGTCGCGCGGATGATCGTCATCGACGTAAGTGTAATTGTAAAGTGCTATGTCCCGGAAGCGGGCAGCGACAAGGCGATAAAGCTGATTGCGGGATTCGAGAAGCTGGTTGCACCCGAGTTGATCCGGGTCGAGGTTTCTGCCGCTCTCTGCCGCAAGGCTCGGGAAGGCCAGATCCACGCGAACGACGCGGCCCTCTGCTGCGACAAGTGGCGGAAGCACCTGGCCGACGAAGTTGTGCTTACCGTCCCGAATCAAGAACTCCTGGCGGCAGCCGAACGCCTAGCTTTGGAGTTGAAGCATCCGGTTCAAGACTGCATTTACCTGGCGTTGGCGAAGAGCGAGAAGACGTTTCTCATGACGGCCGACAACAAGTTCCGGGACAAAGCTACGAAGCTGCACCCGGAGTCAAAGCTGCTGGCTGACTATCCAGGCTGAAGGCGGGCAACACCCATGACCCTTGAGGCAAGCGGGAGGTGACACGTGCGGCCGCTGGGTAGCGACGTGTGGAAGGAGCCGCCGCCAGAACAATTCGAACCCCTCCTGCACCTTTCGCCGGAGGGAATTTCCCAACTCGTCCTATGGCTCTTGATCGAGGAAACTCTACGCGGCCGACTTTCCGCCTTTCGCCCCCAGAATTTCCCCCCGCAGCCAGCCGAGTGCCTCGGCGAATTCGTCGTCGGAGGGCCTGATGTAGTGCCGGTCGGCGACGCCTCGCGGTGAGTCGGCTAGGAAATGCAGGGCGTAGAACTTGTATTGTGGGTGGCTACCGAGGAGCGTCGCCGAAGTCTTCCGCAGATGCTTCATCGGCAAGCGGACCGTTTTCTCGTCTTTGCTGCCCGCCATTCCCCGCCACGCGGCGTGGATACAGTCGTAACGCTGCATGGCCCCATCTTCGCCGAGAGAGAATTTCACCAGCGGGTTGCCGTTCTCGGTGGTCAACACCAGATCGCCTGTATCCGCCTTGTGCCTCTTCAGCAGGGCGAGAGTCTCTGGCCAGAGAGTGTAGGTGACGACTGGCCCGTGCCGCTCGCGGGTCTTGCTCCGGGCTCGCGTCAGCGTCCCCTTCGTCCAGTTCACCTCGTCCTTCTTCAGCTCGGCGATGTCGTTCTGGTACATGCCGCAGTTGAGCATGAGCAAGACGTACAACTTCAACCGTTCGGACCGCACTCCGCACGCCTTGAGGATCGCCCGCAACTCCTCGACGGTAAAGGTCTCGATCTGCTTCGGAGCGGAGTGGTTGAACCGCAGCCGGCGGGAACGGATGTTGCCGGGAAGTGGGATTAGTCTTAACTCGGCGAGGCGGCTTATGAACTGCTTCGCCGTCATCAACAACGTGTGGGCGTAGGTAGGGGAGTATTTCTTCCCGCCCACCTGGAGGGAGAGATGCGAGAAGTAGGCTTCGAGCTTCGCCTCGTCGATCGCGTCGATTGGGCCCTTCTCGCCGATCCAGTCGCGGAAGATGCCGATGGTCCGACAGTAGCTGTCGAAGCGGCCCTCGCTCTTCTGTCTTGACCGGACGATGCCGCGGAGGAACTCCTGCCATTGCTCGACATGTGCCTTCACGGTGCGTTCAGCCGGGGCCGCCTTCTCGGCGGCCGCGACCATCGCGTCGGCCTGGCCCTTGATCTTCTGGTACTGGCCGGTGCCGATCAGGGAATCGACCAGCTTCTCGCGGCTGGTCTCGTCCAACTGCTGCCAGTCCTGCACCATCAACCACACTTTGAATGCGTTGGCCCGGATGTCCTCTTCAGAGGGCGGTGCGGCCTCAATCTCCTTTTGTTTCGCCTCCCACCACGCGTTCGCGGCAGCGAGGCTCCCCTCGCGCGTCTCCGGGCAATTGAGCTGGCGGCAGGAGACGGCGTACATCTTGCCCTGGTGCTTCTTCAGCCAGCGCTTGCCGGACGGCACCCACGTCATCGCGGCTTTCTTGGGCATCGAAGCCTCTGGGCTTTACCGAGGCGCGGACCGCGAGAATCTGCGAAGCGGCCCGCTGAGTTTTGTTTGTAAACCCGAATGCTGCACCAGCATCGTAGGGGGCCTTGGTCGGTTTTGTAAACCGCTTTGTAAACCAGAAGGGAGGAAATCGGAGACGTGGTTTACAGGAACGAAAAGAGCCGCTTTCGCGGCTCGTCTCGCAAACCATTATCCTGAAGGCTTTTGAGCGGAGAGGAAGGGATTCGAACCCTTGGTGGAGTTTCCCCCACACAGCATTTCCAGTGCTGCACAATCGACCACTCTGCCACCTCTCCGTTGGGGGCATCTTAGGGCTTCGCACCGCGGCGCGTCAACGGCGTCAGGTCAACGAGATCGTGTGGTTGCTCAGGCGTTCGTAGCCGGTTGGCGTGATCAAGTAGTTGTGCTCGATGCGGACGCCGCCGATTCCGTCGACGTAGACTCCGGGCTCCAGGGTCACCACGGCGCCATTGACAAGCGATTCCGAAGAGTGGCGCACAATAAACGGCGCCTCCGGATGGCTGAGCCCCAGTCCGTGACCAGCGTGATGTGGAAAGGCGTCGGCCAATCCTGCTTTTTCAAGTGCGCCGCGGACGGCATCGTAGACGGACTGGCACGTCGCACCGGCACGCAGCGTCGCTTCGCCGGCGGTCATCGCTGCCATGCACGCGTCGAACAGGCGTTGTTGATTGGGTGTTGGTTTTTTCCCGACAACGAGCGTGTTGGTGAAATCGCTTCGATAGCCGGACAGGATGACCGAGTAATCCAGAATGAACATGTCGCCGTCAGCGAGTAGATGATTGGTCGGTGGGCCGCCGCGTCGTGCCGGGCCGGGCGAAACCGCGAAGTCGCCATACACGATGGCCGCGTGCCCAGCGGCACGCGAGCACGCGGAGAATACACCGAGATAAACGTCCAGTTCGGTCATGCCGGCTTGAATATTGGACCGAGCCCATGCGTGGCCGGCCTCCGTTGCACGCATGCATGCGTGAAGCAAGTCGACTTCGTCGGCGACTTTTGCCTGTCGAAGCTCTGAAATGGTCTCGATGACAAGCGGCCCAACGGCGTCGGCCAGCGAATCGTGGATGCGACCACCGTTGGCTTCGACGGCGGGCCGCAATGCCAGACGGCGGGCACCCAGACCGGCCGATTGGCCGTCGTACCAAGGAATTACTTCGCGTCGATCGACGTAGGCGGCTTGCACGGAAGCCGGCAGTCGTTTGTCGTGATAGAGCGTCGCATGGCCGTCGGGTCGGAGGACGAGCAAGCCCCCGAAGTCGGCGCCCAGACTGAAGGGGTCGACGTAGAAATTAGCCAAATAGCAAAGATGAAGTGGATCGCTCAGCACGAGAGCGGGCACATTGACTCGACCAGCCAGGGCGTCCCACAGGCGGGCGCGGCGAGCCCGACAGCCGTCTTCGGTGAGCATCTTTGGTTCTCGCAGAGGCGACGTTCGTACGTTAGCTGCAGGGGCTGTTGTCGCCCATGATGCGGTCGCGGTTATGTCAAGTGAGTGAAGTCTTTGCGGAATAGCTACATGCCCGATTTGCTCGATCGACGGGAAACGCGCATCCGCCGAATGTTCGACGGAATCGCGCCGAAGTACGATCTGCTCAATCACCTCTTGAGCTTGAACATCGACAAGGGATGGCGGAAGCGCGTTGTCAAACAAGTTCGTCCGTCGACCGGGCCGGTGCTCGATGTCTGCACGGGTACGGGCGATCTGGCTTTTGAATACGATCGGATATTCGCGGGCCGGTTGCCAATCGTCGGGGCGGATTTTTCGGGTGCGATGTTGTCTCAAGCGGTCGAGAAATCACGCCGACGCGGCTCGCATCCACGCATTCAGTTCGTGCAAGCCGACGCTCAGCAGATGCCTTTTCCCGATTCGATGTTCGAAGTCGTCACGGTTGCCTTTGGGCTGCGGAACGTGACGGACATCGATCGCGGGCTCGCGGAAATGGCTCGCGTGGCTCGGCCCGGTGGCCGTGTGGCGGTGTTGGAATTCTCGCGTCCGCGGCATTGGTTCCTCGGTCGGGCCTACCGAGCTTACTTTCGCTTTCTGTTGCCGATCGTCGGCCAGCTCTTCTCGCGGAGCGGCGAGAAGGCTTATGTTTATCTGCCCGCGAGTGTAATGGAGTTTCCCGACGGCGAAGCCTTGGCGGAGCGCATGCGCGCGATTGGCCTGCATGATGTAACGATCGCGCCGTTCACGTTTGGGATTGCGACTCTTTACGTCGGCACGAAGTAAGCAGCGAATTTCCGTATAGAAAAGGGGTCCGCTGGTCGCGAGAGAACTGATGGCCGACGTAAGCGAGCATTTGTTGGTTCGAGCCGCCCGCGGTGAGCGGGTGGAGCGCCCGCCGGTCTGGGCGATGCGCCAGGCGGGTCGGTGGGACCCGGAATTTCAGAAGGTGCGCGCTGGGCTCGGCTTCTACGAGTTCTCGGAAAATGTCGAGCGTGCGGCTCAAGCCACTCTGTGCCCGCGGCGATTTGGCGTCGATGGCATCATCCTCTTCTACGACATCACGACTCTGCCCGTGGCGATGGGCCTGCCGTTTGAATTGAAGCCGCAGCAGGGGCCGGTGCCCAATCGGCCGATCCGCATGGTGGCCGACGTCGATCGGCTCGATCCCAATCCGGACCCTGATCGCTACGGCTACATCATCGAGCTATTGCGCACGGTGAAGCGGGAACTGAACGGCGAACTGCCAATTCTCGCGTTCGCCGGCGCGCCGTTCACCGTGGCGGCGTACTGCATCGGCACCGGCAAGCGCATGGAGCAGACGCGCCAGTTCGCGGCCGAGCAACCGGCCGTCTGGCAGCGCCTGCTCGACAAGCTTTCGGGAGCGACAATCGGCTTCTTGAACGCGCTCATTCGCGAAGGGGCCGCGGCCTACCAACTCTTTGATTCCTGGGCAGGCGACTTGACTCCTGCCGAATACGACCAGTGGGCGCAGCCGTATCATCGCGAAATCCTCGCCGGCGCGACCGGTGTGCCGCGCATCCTGTTCGTCAAGGAAAGTCCATACCTCGAACGGATGGTGACGACTGGAGCCGAGGTCGTCAGCCTCGGCGCCCGGCACGATCTCGCCGCTGCCCGGCGACAATATCCCCACCTTGTATTCCAGGGCAACGTCGACTCGGACATCTTGAAAGAAGGCACGACGACGCAAGTGCAGGATGCGGTGCGTGCGTGCCTTGCTGCGGGCGGCGGACAGCGGCACATCGTCAACCTGAATCACGGTGTCGACAAGGCCACGCCCGTTGGGAACTTCGAGACGTTTATCCGCACGGCACAGGGTAGGTAGTGGCTCGATCCTGCCGCAAGCTGATCCAGAAACGAACTTGCCGCGGCCCGATAACGTACTTATCATATCCGGTATTACAAAATTTTAACGACGGAGGACGGGGCATGCGACGTGCAAGACTCGCGTCTGTTGCGGTCATTCTGGTGGCCATGGGAGCGATCCTGACGACCGGCTGTCCGCGTGGAGGCTCGGACAATCCCTGGGCCGCGTCCGGCAACAAGCCGAAGGTCCTCGTATCATTCGCCCCGCTCTACAGTTTCGCGGCGAGCGTCGCGGGGCCGGATGCTGAGGTGAAGTGCTTGCTCACTTCGACGGGCCCGCATACGCATGGCGACGCGTCGGCACGCGAGATTGAGCTGGCACGCGGTTGCGACGTCCTTGTCGTGAATGGTCTCGGGCTCGATGACGAGGCGGATGGCATCGCACCGAAACTGGAGAAGGTTACTGGCAAACCGCTCAACATCCTGAATCTTGGCAAGAAGATCGATGCCAGCTGGTTGCGTGAAGGTGAATGCAACCACGAGCACGCGGCAGAGGGCCACGATCACGAACACGGCACGGACCCGCATGTCTGGCTCAGCGTCCGATGCGCGAAGAGAATGGTGGAGAGCATTCGCGATGAACTGAAGCGTCTCGATCCCGATCATGCGGCCGGCTATGAATCCCGCGCGGGGGCCTATCTGAAAAAACTTGACCAGCTCGAAGCCGATGGCAAGGCGATGCTCGCCAACAAACAAGAGCGCTGGATCCTGTCCTTCCACGAATCATTGAACTACTTTGCGGAAACCTATGGGCTGAAGATCGCCGGCGTGATTGAGGTCGATCCAGGCAAGGAGCCGACGGCTGGCCGGATGGACGAGATCATCAAGAAATGCCAGAACCCAAATAAGCCGGTGCGAGTGATTGCGGTTGAGCCACAGTTCTCCAGCCAGGGCGCTGCTCGTTCGATTCGCAATACGCTTCTGGGGAAGAAAATCGAATCCGAGTTCGCCGACATCGATCCTCTGGAGACGAGCCCGGAAGCCGACCTGAGTGCCGATCAATACGAGGCCGTCATGCGCAAGAACCTTGCCGAATTGGCCCGCGTGCTGCGATGACGAATACGCTCGCGACCATTCGAAACTTGAAGGTGACGTTGGGAGGCCGATCGATTCTCAGCGGGGTCGATGCGGACCTCACCCGCGGCCAGATCACCGCGCTCATTGGTCTCAACGGCTCGGGCAAGACGACGTTGCTCAAGGCTCTCATTCGCGAGTGTCCGTATCGCGGTGATGTCAAATTCTTCTGCGGCCACGATCACACGCGGCACCGGCCCGAGCATATCGGCTATGTGCCGCAACGTTTGGCGATCGACGCCCGCCTGCCGCTGACAGTTCGTGAGTTCTTTGCACTGGCGTTGCAGCGGCGGCCTTTGTTTTTCGGTGTTTCGTCGAAGGTTTCTGCGACCGCGGAGCGGTTGCTTGGTCGTGTTGGGGCGGGACATTTGATCAATGCCCCGGTCGCCAAGCTCTCCGGCGGCGAGATGCAACGGATTCTGCTCAGCCTCGCCCTGGAACCACATCCCGAGTTGCTGTTGCTCGACGAACCGGCTGCGGGCATCGACTTCGCGGACCAGAAGCCCTTCTACGATTTGCTGGCGGAGATTAATCGCGAGCGGAAGGTGACGATCCTGCTCGTATCGCACGACCTGTCGGTTGTCAGCGATCGCGTACACCATGTTCTGTGCCTAAAGAATGGTCGGATCGAATGCCAGGGCCCGCCCCGCGACGTGCTGACGACGGAAATGATGGAGCGCGTCTTTGGCGGGGGTAAGCAGGTCTTCGCCCATCGTCACGACGACGGGACCGTGTGCGACCACCATCATTCACACGGACATTGATTCATCAAAGCAGAGCGGCCGGGCGAAGACTCGAAAGTCATCGCCCGGCCGCAGGTGCTTCGATCGCGTGGCCGCCCTTACGCGGCGACTTCCTCGTCGAGCCATTCCTTTTCGACACCTTCCTCGATTATCTCTTCAAGCTGGCCCGGCGTGATCGCAAAATCCACCTGGACCTGGCGCTGCGTGTCGCCGACGGTCATGGTGTGCGAATCCTGGGCGGCCACAAGAGCCAGGAATACTTCTTTCCGTTTTTGCACGGGTAACTTCTTGGATGCCATGTACTTTCTCCTTCCCAACATAGGGCGCAAAGACTCGTACAGAGTTGAAACTAGTGCCGCGGGTGTAGTCGGCGGGCAGAACTGCCCTGCGAATGACACCGGCCTGGGCGCGCCCGGAGCGCGGGCAGCCACACTTGCACGGAGAGAGGCAGTTGCCTATCTAACGTAACTATACGCATCCCCACCCCCCTTGGTCCCGAAGAAACCCGGAAATTCATCGGAACATCCCCGTCGCCATCACCCGCCATGCAAGGTTGATTCCATGCGTCTAACACTTGTATTTGGATTTTTCCTTTTGCTTGGAATGTCCGTGCATGCCGACGGGCCAACGCTCAAGGACGGACCGCTGGAGGACCGCGTGAAAGTGGTTGACGCCAAAGTCGTGGGGGAAATTGAGTCGTTGGTCGAGCAATACAAGGATTTCCACTCGCACCCGGAACTCTCGTTGAAAGAAGAACGCTCGGCGTCCCGGATGGCCGCTGAGGCACGAAAACTCGGTTTTGAAGTGACGGAAAACGTTGGTGGGACGGGAATTGTGGCTGTTCTCAAGAACGGCGAAGGGCCGACTGTTCTCGTCCGTGCTGACATGGACGCTCTGCCGATCATTGAACAAACGGGCTTACCGTACGCCAGCAAGGTCATGACCCGCGATCGGATCGGCCGCGAAGTCGGAGTCATGCATGCCTGCGGTCACGACGTGCACATGACCTGCTGGATCGGCACCGCCCGCGTGTTGACGGCTCTTAAGGACCGCTGGAGCGGCACGCTGGTCATGGTCGGGCAGCCGGCCGAGGAAATTGGCGCCGGCGCCCGCCTGATGATGGCCGACGGCCTGTACAAGCGCTTCCCGAAGCCGAATTATTGCCTCGCCTTACACGCGGACGCGTTGCTGGAGACGGGGCACATCCACTTCACCGAAGGCCTGGCGATGGCCAATGTCGACACCGTCGAAATCACGATCAAGGGCAAGGGCGGCCACGGCGCGGCACCGCACCTCACTATCGACCCGATCGTGGTCGCCGCCAAACTAGTTCTCGATTTGCAAACGATCGTTAGCCGTGAAATGAACCCGATCGATCCGGGGGTGGTCACGGTCGGCTCCATCCACGGCGGGACCAAGGCAAACATCATTCCGAACGACGTCAAGTTGCAGATCACGGTGCGCTCGACGACGGATGCGACGCGGAAGCACATCCTCGAATCGATTGCCCGCAAGGCGAAGGCGGCGGCGGCGAGCGCGAACGCGGCGGAACCTGAGGTCACCGTGCTCAATGACGAGTTCACACCGAAGCTGGTGAACAATCCCGAACTCACGCGCAAGACGATTGCGCTCTTCGAACAAGTGCTTGGCAAGGACAAGATTCATCCCCGGCCGACGATCATGGGTGGTGAGGATTTTTCACGCTTCGCCCTCAACGGTGAGATTCCGGTGTTCATGTATTTCTTGGGCTCAGTAGCGCCGGACCGCGTGGCCGCCGAGCGGGCGGGCGGCAAGCCGTTGCCCGGCGGACACACGGACGCGTATTACCCGATGCCGGAGCCGACGATCAAGACCGGGGTGAAGACGATGTCGTTGGCGGTGTTGAACTTGATGGGAAAGTAATCGCCGCGGCATGATGAGAGAGGAGGCTTTAGGCAATGGCTGTGGAACTACGGTCGACAGTATGGTCGCGATTGTTAAAGGATAGCAATCGCCCAATGCGACGCGCGGTTGCTGAATATATTCTCGGGGTGCGATTCAGCGATGCCGACAACGCACGAATTCATTTTCTCGCGGATCGTTGTCAACTCGGCACATTGACACCGCTCGAAAAGAGCGAGTACCAAGAATTGGTGGAAGCCGGAATGCTGCTATCGGTGTGACAATCTATGGCGCGAATGACGCTTCAATCCGCCAATGGAATCGACAATGGATGAGCCGCTTCGGCGACTCGTTCGCGAGCGCTCGGCCGGAGTTTGTGACTACTGTCAGTTTTCGATGTCCGCAATTGCTCAGAGTTTTGCGATCGACCATATCATCGCCCGACAACACGGCGGTGCAACAACTCCTGACAACCTTGCAAATATCTTCCAGCATTGCAATCAGGCCAAGGGCAGCGACATTGGGTCGATTTATTGGGAAACGGGAGACTTCGTCCGATTTTTCCATCCGCGGACCGATCGGTGGGCCGATCACTTTGAATTGGTCGGACGTCGGATCGAAAGCCTATCTCCGATCGGCCTCGTGACGGCACGAATTCTCGGGTTCAACACCGGCGAGCGGATTCTCGAGCGTCAGTCGCTTCAGAGCATCGGTCGTTATCCCTCGGACGCGGCGATGAGGCGAATGCAGGCGTAGGCGAGCCGAACTGTCCGTGCCGATCGCCCAACTCGCGCGTAGCGTCGGGATGGTTCGCGATCCACTCGGTCAGGTTCTTGAGTACAACGGACCGGAAGCGCCTACGTCGACGGCGGGCCTTCTCCCTGACGCCGGCCGCGGACCAATTGACCCGCCGCCCGCCGCCCGTCGTTCGCCCAGTCCAAGGCCGACCGCTTCCCCGACATCCGACCAATCACGGCGACCGTTGCGCTTCTCGTGATGATCGTTGCGGCGACTGGGAACTAGATATTGCGTCGCAGCTTGAAATTGAACAACGATCAAGCGGCGTCTCGTTGCGCGGTATTACCGAAGGGAAGGGCCGACATGAGAATTCGGCCATCCAAGCCGACGGCAACAGTGATTTGCAACTTCGAGATGACCGGAAACATGGCCCCAACATTGCCATAGTTCACGATTCCGCAAACGGTTGGACGGTAGTTGTCGTCAAATGTGCTAGAAAAGGACGAACGGTGGTCCCGCGTAGTCCGCAGGCAACAGGCGTCTCATGACCCGCATCCGAGTCTCCCGCCGCCTCCGGGTGGAGCCGCTGGAAGACCGCACCGTCCCCGCATCGTTAGACCCGGCAACCGGGATCGGGTATTCCGATGACGGCAAAGAATTCATCGCGCTGATGGAATTGCCGGACCCCGTGCGACTGGCTGAATCGGAAGCGCACGGCAACACCGGCGCCAGCGTCTTGTCCCCACCGGACGTGTTCCAACTGCACAGTCGGCCGGGCGCCAGCAAGCTCATCTTCCTCGATTTCGACGGCAATACGACCACGGGCACTAGTTGGAATAATGCTTCGCTTCCGGCTATTTACACGCCGACGTACGATGTCGATGGCGACCCCAGTTCATTCAGTACTGCGGAGCGGCAACGCATCCAGGGCATCTGGGAGCGCGTGTCCGAAGACTATAGCCCGTTCGACATTGATGTGACGACCGAAGATCCGGGCGCCGGCGGGTTTATCAACAGCGGCGGCGGCGACACCCACTGGGGCATCCACGTGTGCATCGGCGGCGACAGCTCCTGGCTGGGCGCGTCGGCCGGCGGCGTGGCCTTCATCGGCTCGTTCGGTTCGAACACCGACATCTGCTGTTTCGTCTTCGAGAACAATCTCGCCAATGGCGACGAGAAGGCGACGGCTGAGGCCGCATCGCACGAGGTCGGGCACACGGTCGGCTTGAACCACGACGGGCTTTACCCGTCGTCCGATCCGCGGCACGTCGAATATTACGAGGGCCAGGGCAGCGGCACGACTGGCTGGGCGCCGATCATGGGCGTCGGCTATTACCAGAACCTCACGCAATGGAGCAAAGGCGAATACGCCAATTCGAGCAACAAGGAAGACGACCTCAACATCATCACAACGCAGAACGGCTTCGGCTATCGACCCGACGATCATGGCAACACCGTCGGCACGGCCGATCCGGTCACGCTCGATTCGACGACCTCGATCAGCGGCGACGGCGTCATCGAACGACGCGGCGACTTCGATTATTTCAAGGTCCAGGCTGGTGTCGGCCCGTTGGCGATCCACGTGCGGCCGTTTGCCAATAGTCCGAACCTCGACGTCTTGGCTGAGTTGTACGACGCCAATGGCACCAAAGTGGCGAGCGCCAATCCGACCGACGCGTTCGACGCGACCATCAACTACAACGTGACGCACGCTGGCGACTTCTATTTGAAGATCGACGGGACCGGCAAGGGATCGCCGGTGACGACCGGCTATTCCGACTACGCCAGCCTCGGACAGTACACGTTCACGGGCACCATTGTCGAACCGCCGCCGCCGGACCCGCTGCAGGTGCTCGGCGTCGAGACGCTGCAAGGGCCAACCGGAATGGTGAATGCCGTGCGGCTGACGTTCAACGTGACGCCGGATCTGACGACGTTTAAATTCGGCAACCTGCGCGTCACCGGCCCGACGGGCGCCGCCATTCCGGTGACGATGATTCGCCCGCTCACAGGCTCGACGACCGTTTACGACCTGCTCATCAAGCCGCAGAAGTTCATCGGCACGGGCGGCGTGCGTGTCTATCTGTCGCCGAACGTGTCTACGGGATTCAAGAAGCTGGATCAAGACAACGACGGCATCGACGGCGAAGTGGACGACTTCCTCGGCGCGGCGGCATACCCGTTCGAGTCGACGTCGGCCGGGCCAATCACCGACGACGGCGTGCCAACGGAATTCCCGATCACAGTTCCCGCACTTGTGGCTGGCCAGCCCGTAAACATCAAGGATGTGAACGTCCGCGTGAATCTGTCACACCCGTACGTCAGCGACTTGCTTGTCGAACTCGTGTCGCCGACCAACAAGGTGGTCAAGCTCTTCGATCACCGCGGGGCCGACGGCAACGACCTGAAGGACACGCGGTTCGACGATCTTGCGACGAAGACCATCGATGCCGCGGTTGCGCCGTTCGTCGGCACATTCAAGCCGGATGGTGGATCGCTTGCCATGTTGAATGGCGACGACGCGGTTGGCATCTGGAAATTACGGATCACGGATGCCTTCGCCGGTGCGGCGGGCCAGCTCAACTCGTGGGGCCTGACGCTCACGACCGATAGCGCCCGCAGCGGCCTGCATCTGACCGCGATCAATCCGGTCAGCGAGACCGGCAGCGCCGTGGCCACGCTTGTGAGCGGCCTGACGTTGGATTTCGACGCGCCGGTCAACCCGGCCACAATGACGACCGCCGACGTGAAGGTGACGGACCCGCGATTGAAAGCCGTGAGGGTGCTGTCCGTTGTGCCCGCGGCCGGGATGGGCAACATGCGCTTCCTGGTGGCCACGGCTCCGTGGACCGTCGCCGGCAATTACACCGTGAAAGTCGGCCCCGCCGTCGCGGACATGTTAGGCGACGATCTGGATACGAACGGCAATGCCGCCTATCTCGAAGTCACCGACGCAACCATGACGGCCGTGCCGGTGGCCAACCACGTCTTCCGCTCAAAGGCCAAGCCGACTGCGATTCCCGATGGCGGCAGCCTGACGTCGGCGATTGCCGTCGGCGCCACGGCCACGATCGCGTCGATGGCGATCGAATTGAACATCCAGCATTCGGCCGTCGGCGATTTGAAGGTGACGCTCATCTCGCCGACCGGCGCGCAATTCGTGTTGATCGACCACAGCGGCACTGGGGCCAATTTCGTGCGCACCGTACTGTCCGATGAGGCGTCCGCGACGAACACCCTTGCCACGGGAGCGGCCCCCTACCGTGGCGACTTCCGACCGGACAATTCGCTGGCCGGGTTGGTCGGCACGAGCGCCAAAGGGACCTGGAAGCTGCGGGTCGAGGACACGGTGACCGGGGCGGACCT
>DATANR010000337.1:0-15637 GCA_036266155.1 Gemmataceae bacterium
AGCGTCCCCGATCTCGCTCGCCTGACCACGCGTGCGAGCACGGGCCGGGCATCCCCCAGGGACCTTGCTGGAATTGCCGGCGCTTTGCGGCTCCTCCCCCGGATCAAGGCCAAGGTCACCGGCCGACGGGCAGCGCTGCTCAACGAACTGAACGAACAGCTCGAGCTATGTCCCGATTTGCGTGCCCTGCTTGATTCGGCGCTCGCCGACGAGCCGCCGACAACGGCAAAGGACGGCGGCGTCATCCGCGAAGGGTATAGCCTGGAGTTGGATGAACTACGCCGGCTCAATCGCGAGGGCAAAGATTGGCTGGCCAAATATCAAGCACAGGAAGTCACGCGAACGGGGATCCCGACTCTGAAGGTCGGCTTCAATTCGGTTCACGGGTATTACATCGAAATCACGCACGCTCACCAGGCCAAGGTGCCGGCCGAATACACGCGCCGGCAAACATTGAAGAACGCGGAACGTTACGTCACCGCCGAACTGAAGCAGTACGAAGAAAAAGTCCTGACGGCCCAGGATCGTGCCGTAGCTCTAGAAGTCGAGCTTTTCGAGAGCGTACGCAGTCAGGTCGCGGCTCAGACGCAGCGGATTCTCAACACGGCCGACGCGCTGGCCGCACTCGACCTGTTGACGAGCCTTGCCGAGGTGGCGGCATCGCGTCGATTCGTTCGCCCCGTGCTGGCCGACGAGCCGATCCTTGAAATTCGCGAGGGCCGGCATCCCGTCCTCGATCAAACTTTGCCGCCCGGCACATTCGTTCCCAACGATGTGTTGCTGGGCGCCGACACCGGTCGCTTCTGGCTCATCACCGGACCCAACATGGCGGGCAAATCGGTTCTGATCAAACAAACGGCATTGATCGCCCTAATGGCCCACATGGGGAGTTATGTTCCGGCGCAATCGGCGAAGATCGGCTTGATCGACCGCATCTTTACGCGCGTCGGCGCATCCGACGAACTGGCTCGCGGCCACAGCACATTTATGGTGGAGATGACGGAAGCGGCGAACATTCTGAACAACGCCACAGCCAAGAGCCTCGTGATTCTCGATGAAATTGGGCGTGGAACGAGCACCGATGACGGTGTTTCTCTGGCGTGGGCGATTACAGAATATTTGCACGACAAGGCAACCTGTCGCGCGATGTTCGCGACGCACTATCACGAACTGGCACAGCTTGCCGAATCATTGCCGCACCTGCGCAATTACAATGTGCTGGTGCGCGAGATCGACAACGACATCGTGTTCCTTCATAAGATCGCGCCGGGAAGTGCCGAGCGCAGCTATGGCATTCACGTCGCGCGCCTCGCCGGCGTGCCCAGGCCCGTCCTCGACCGTGCGACCACGATTCTGACAGAACTCGAAGCACGGCATCAGTTGCCGGAAGCCCAGCGCCGACCGGTAGTTGATCCGCCGGAGCGGCAGCGCAAACGCTCGCCGCGCCAGATTGCGGGGCCGAATCTCTTTGAAAGTGAAGCAGAAAAGGAGCCCGAGGTCGGCATTAGTTAGTCGGCGTTGCGACCACAATGTCATAAACGACATGAGCGCCGATCGCGACGCCGAGACCGCGGAGCCAGTACAGAACGGCACAATAAAGTCCGATGAGCACGCGTGTCAAAAACACACTCGGGACGAACGGATCGGTTTGCACAAAGTGATGTGCAAGAGCGAACACGGCTGACGACACAATCATCGCCATCGGAATCGCGGCAACGCGTGGAACCAATGCCGTGCGCAGCAGCCACGCGAGCCAGGCAAAGCCGATCAGGCGAAAGATCACTTCTTCGTAGATGCCGACGCCAAGATAGGAAATCAATTTGGGGTTCGGTCCACCGACGGCCGCGGTGGTAAGCCCGATGTGGTCGAAAATTATCGGGGCGTTCAAACAGACAGTCCAGAGCACCAAGCCGAAGAGCATGCTTTCGAGGCAAATGCCAAAAACGCACGTAAAGAGTCGTTCTGGACGTTCGCGCCATCGCCACATGGTGCCGACAAGCAACAATCCGACGATAATTGCAGGCAAAATGACGGGCGGCCAACCACCGGCATCGGCAAGCCACTGCCGCAGCCAGAGTTCAACGCCGGCACGCAATGGTTCGTCCGGCGTCTTCAACCGAGCGACGCCGACCTCGTAGGCGGCCAGCAGCAGGGTCACAACGATCAGGCACGGCCAGAAGTGTCGAACGCCCGCAAGGTATCCAGTTCGATCGTAATCGACGTACGGGTCGCGAGAAAACCAGGGTCGCCTGGGTCGATGCCAAGGTCGATGCCAAGGGTGATCCCGGTGGCCGTACGTCAAACCCATTCCGGATAACTCCTGCCCAGTCGCTTGAGTCGGTCCATCGGCGTCAGCGTGCGAACGACGGATCTGTTGCTGGCACTGGCGAGGTCGACGAATCTCGGACTGGGAAAGGCATGCCCTTCCCCGTCGGTGAGCATCGCCACCATTGGTTTTGCCGCATTATGTACGGCAACGCGTGGATCGTGCGGGGCAAGCACCACCGCCGTCGTGCCATCCGCCAGTTCAACCACGGTCCCCGCGGGATACAAACCAAGGCCGAGAAGCGTCTCCGCCGCATAACGATCCAACTTACCCTCCTCCATGAGCAGCATGACGTCGGTCAACGCCGCTCGCGGATCGTGGGCTAACCGGTGCGGTCGGGGCGCACACAGCGCGGCATAGACGTCGGCCACCGAGAGCAGACGAGCCAATGGCGACAGTTGTTCGCCCGCGATCGACCGCGGATAGCCTGTGCCGTCCAAGCGTTCGTGATGCTGCTCCACCGCCTCCGCCATGGCGCTCATCCCAGGCAAGGCGGTCATGATCCGCTCCGCCCCGGCCCGTGCGTGATCCTGCATTTCTTTCCGTTCAGCCACATCCCATGATCCAGGCTTGCCGAGAGCGGCCACGGGCACCCGCAACATGCCGACGTCGTGAATCAGTCCTGCCAGGACAATCTCGTGTGCCCGGTCTTGCCACGTGCGGTTCGAACGAACGACCCTCGCCAAGACCGTCGCGCAGTTTAGCCCATGGCACGCGACGAACCGGCTAGGTGCGGGATAACTCGGACCTCCGAGATACGCTTGCTTCGACACAGGCTCCGCCGTCAAAAACCGCAAGGGCCGGCCCGGACCTTCTCCCAGCAATTCATCGGCGAGTGCGTCAATCGCTGCCGGCGCAACTGGTCCATTACTCGAATCCATCGCCACCAAGAACCGGGCCAACCGATCAATTCGACTTTCGTCGATTCGCCGACCCTCTACGGCCGCGGTCATGAGGTCAAAGCGTCGTCGGGCCGCGTCAATCATTCCTTCCAATCCCTCGCACAGTCGTGCTTGTTCGCTCGGGACCTCGGGGAACGTGACCGCATAGCGTACCGCCGCTTCCGCAAGCGCTGCCGTCTCGCGAAAATGGACTGCTAACGGATCCGCGTCCTCGCTGGACGCGGACTGATGAGGCGGACCAGCAAGCAACGGCTCATCCACGAGAGCCCGCAAGCGTGCCACAAGCCCGTGGGCGTCCGTCAATAACCTTCGCGCTCGATTCGACAGTGCCGGCGGCGTCGAGACCGACGTTTCACCGAGCTTCTGCAAGGAGGAGGCAAGCATCGCCTGCGTCCTCGAACCGCTCTCGATTGCGTCGGTTGCCACGCTCGGTTTGGCGGCGACCGTCGGCTCTGGCTCCGCACCCGGCGTCAGACGGGGCATCGCTTCCAGACGTTTGCGAAACTCGGCGATGCGGCTCAAGAGAGCACGGGTGTCAGTCACGTTATTCGCTCCCGGCGAGGCGACATTTCTCCTTGCTTACCATCGGAACGTCAATTTGCCGAACTTGACCGTTGTTCTGGCCTTGCCGACTTTACCGATAGAAGCGGGGAAAGCCGTGGCGGGCGTCCATGTCAACGAGGCGTCGTCCCGGTAAAATGCCAAAACCTTGCGGGCCTAGGCCGCAGGTGACCTTGAGGCACCGTCAGATTTCCACCATGAAGGTAGACACGACCGACCCGGCCGAGGACCAGCTCCGCGTCCTGGTGATCGACGACGAACGCGATCATGCCGAAACGGTGGCCGAGATCCTTGAAGCCGGCGGCTATTCCTGCGCGGTTGCAACCAGCGGCAAGGAAGGGGCCCGACGCATCCAGTCCGAGGAATTCGACCTCGTGCTGACGGACCTGCGCATGGGCGATCTGGATGGATTGGCCATTGTTCGACTCGTCAAAGAACATGGCGACACACTCGTCATGGTGATCAGCGGTTCGAGCGATGTAAAGAAAGCCGTCCAGGCGCTTCAAGAAGGGGCATCGCACTACATTCTCAAGCCGGTGGACAAGGACGAACTCCTTGCCGTCGTCAACAAGTCGGCTGATGAGTTGCGCCGTCTCCGAACGATCCGCGAATTACATAAACAGCTCGATGAACGCTTTGGCTTCGAGGGTCTGATCGGCACCAGTCCGAAAATGCGTGAGTTGATCGAACGCGTCAAGGCGTTCGCGCCCACGAAAGCGACCGTTCTGATTCTGGGCGAAAACGGGACGGGCAAAGAATTGGTGGCCAAAGCAATCCACACGAACAGCCCACGAAAGAACAGACCGTTCGTGGCGATGAACTGTGCGGCCCTCAATGAGAACTTGCTCGACGACGAAATGTTTGGCCACGAGGCGGGCGCTTTCACCGGGGCCGAA
This sequence comes from Gemmataceae bacterium, assembly GCA_036266155.1. Lineage (GTDB taxonomy): Bacteria > Planctomycetota > Planctomycetia > Gemmatales > Gemmataceae > SIAJ01. The sequence goes on from DATANR010000337.1 coordinate 4,686, forward strand.
AAACTACGCAAGGGCAAGTTCGAGTACGCGAACGGCGGCACCTTGTTTCTCGACGAGATCGGCGACATGCCGGCGGCCTTGCAGGCGAAATTGCTGCGTGTCCTCGAAAATGGCGAGGTGACGCGCATTGGGTCCAATGAAATCATCAAGGTCGACGTTCGGCTCGTGGCCGCGACGAATCGCGACCTCGAACAGATGATCAAGGATGGCAAATTTCGCCAGGACCTCTACTACCGGCTCCGTGTTGGCTTGGTTCGAATTCCACCGCTGCGCGAACGCGGTAAAGACGTCGTTCTGCTGGCCACCCACTTTCTCGAAGAGTTTGCCCGGCGTCACGGCAAGAAGGCGCCCAAGGTCGCCAACACAGTCTGGAACGCGTTCAAGTCCTATTCGTGGCCCGGCAATGTACGCGAGTTGCGCAATCAACTCGAGAGCATGGTGATTCAGGACCTTGATGGCGTTCTCGATCAGAATGACCTACCGGACAACGATGCACTGAGCGCGGCGAGCGAAGTCGCCGCCAGCGGTCTCGATCATCTGATCGGCCGCCCCTTGTCCGAGGTCGAGCGGCACTATTCGGAAAAAGCCCTCGAACTCACCGGCGGCAATCGCGAGGAGGCGGCACGCATCCTCGGCATCGGTGCACGCACTCTCTATCGCCAGATTCAGGAGTGGAAGGTTCAGGACCGGATCAAGGAAGCCCTCGCCGAAGCGAACGGCGACCTATCCAGGGCCGCCAAACTTCTCGACATGACCGAGAGCGCACTGGAAAAGAAACTGAGACGCACCGGGCAGGCTGTCGACGACGAGTAACCATCCCGCTTCGGTCATTCATGCCAAGAATCCATCAGCTACCGACGTCGGTCATCACCAAGATTGCTGCCGGCGAGGTCATTGAACGGCCAGCCAGCGTCGTCAAGGAACTGCTCGAAAACTCGATCGATGCCGGGGCGACGCGAATAGACATCGAACTGGAACAAGGCGGCGGCGAGCTGATCCGCGTCGTTGACGATGGCCACGGCATCGACCCGGCGGATTTGCCACTCGTCTTCGCCAGCCATGCGACCAGCAAGCTGAACGATGCGGACGATCTGTTCCGCATCGGCACGCTCGGCTTCCGCGGCGAAGCGATGGCCTCAATCGGCGGCGTGGCGCATGTCGCCGTCCAATCACGCACGCCACAAGCGCCCGAGGGCTGCGAACTTATTTGCGATGGCGGCGTCATCGGGCCAGTTCGGCCGTGGAATGGCGCTGCGGGCACGCGCGTCGAAGTGCGGCGGCTTTTTTTCAACACGCCGGTGCGCAAGAAGTTCATGCGGACCATTCCAACCGAACTCAGCCATGTTGTGGAAACGGTCACGCGGCTCACCTTGGCCAATCCCACCCTGCATGTAGTCCTGAGGCACAACGGCCGGCTGGTCCACGAGATACCACGCGAAGCAGACTTGCTCGATCGCATTGGCTTGTTCTTTGGCAAGGAAATCCGGGCCGCGTTGATCGAGGTGCGCAGCGATCACGGTCCGGTGTCGCTTTTCGGCTTCGTGGCGGACCCTGCTTGCGATCGGGGCAATGCCAGGTTGCAGTATCTGTTCGTCAACGGTCGATGCGTTCGCGACCGCAGCCTGGGTCATGCTCTGCAGGAAGGCTTTCGTGGTTTGCTGATGTCCGGCCGGTATGCCGTTGGCTTTCTGTTCCTGCAATTGCCGCCGGATCAGGTCGACGTCAACGTCCATCCCACGAAATCCGAGGTCCGCTTCCGCGACTCGCAAAGCCTCTATCACCTCGTCCGCGCCGGCGTGAAGCGCGCGCTGGCCAGCAAGAATCTCGTCCCCCGCTTGCAGGCGCCGGATTCCCCGCCAGAACCGCGAGACTACCCGCCCATCGATTTGCCGCCCGCGAGCATGTTTGCTCCCGCGGCAAACCCATTGCCGGAACCGCGCGTTCTGAACCCGGCTCCTGCGGCTGAATCTCAAGTATCGCAGTCACACGAAACCCCGGCGTCGCCGACAGCGATCACACCGGAGCCGATCATCCGTGCCATGCAGATCCAGGACGCGTACCTGGTCGTGGAGACGCGCGACGGCATGGTCGTCATCGATCAGCACGCTCTGCACGAGCGCATCCTTTACGAACAACTCCGCCGCCGGATGCGCGAGGGCAAGCTCGAAGTTCAACGACTGTTGATACCGGAGCCCGTTGAACTGACCATGGAACAGGCGGCGTTGATAATGGAGTCCCGCGCTCAACTGGCCGAGCTTGGGCTCGAGGTCGAAGATTTCGGCAGCGGGACCGTTGCGGTGTCCAGCTTTCCCGCCCTGCTTGGCCGCCTACCGGTTGGTCAGATTTTTCAGAGTGTCGTCGATGTGCTAACAACCAAGGATCGGCCGCCAACGCGCGATCAACTCTTCGACCACCTGCTCGCGACGATGGCATGCAAGGCCGCAGTCAAGGCCGGCGATCGGCTGTCGGCCGAGGAAATTGACTACTTGATGCGTCTGCGACCGACGGCCGAGGATTCACACCACTGCCCGCATGGCCGGCCAACATCGCTCGTCTTCAGTCGTCACGAGTTGGACAAACAGTTCAAGCGAATCTGATTGCGTTTCAAAGGGCGCCAATCAAAGAGCGCCACGAAGAGCGCCAGTGGTTATAGGGGCTGGCGCTCTTTGACCTTCACGATTGACGGATCATGCCTGCGCGAAATATCTTGCGTCGAAAACAAGGTTCGGAAAAGTGGCGCCGGAAGTGTGCCAAAAACTGGTAGAGGTTGCCGCGCTCTCAAGTGTCGTCACTTTCGCTCTGACGTGCGTCCATACATTTCGGTCAGTGTCCGCAACCGATCCAATTTCGTTTCATCGAGTGCACCCGGAAGCATGCGCCAGCGCCAGTAGCCTTGACCCACGCCGGGCAGGTTCATCCGCATTTCGGTTCCCAGGTCCAGCACATCTTGAACGGGTGCGATCGCCAAGTCCGCAACGCTAGCCCACGCGAGGCGGATCAGGTCCCATGCGATGTCCGAGCCGTCGCGCCCCATGTATCGCTGGGCAAATTGCTTTTCGTGCTCAGGCGCCGTCGCCCACCAGCCGCGGGTCGTGTCGTTGTCGTGCGTGCCCGTGTAAGCGATGCAGTTGCTAGGGTAGTTGTGCGGCAGGAACGGGTTGCTCGGCTTGTCGAATGCGAATTGAATGATCTTCATGCCGGGCAAGCCGAGCGCATCGCGTAACGCGTAGACGTCGGGCGTGATTTCACCGAGGTCCTCGGCGATGACCGGCAAGCCACCCAGATCGGCACGCATGCGCTCGAACAACTCGCTGGCCGGGCCTGGCACCCATTCGCCCTTGATGGCGGTTGTCTCGCCGGCCGGAACCTGCCACGCGGCACAAAAGCCGCGGAAGTGATCGATACGGACAAGATCGACGAGTTCCAAAATTGCCTTCATGCGCGCCGTCCACCAGGCAAAACCGGTCGACCGCATCGCCTCCCAGTTGTAGTGCGGGTTACCCCAGAGTTGGCCAGTCCGAGAGAAGTAGTCGGGCGGTACGCCCGCGACGACGCGCGGGCGCAAGTCGGCTTCGAGCAGATAGTCGCCGGGATTCGCCCAAACGTCCGCCGAGTCGGGCGAGACGAAGATCGGCACGTCGCCAATGATGCGAATGCCGCATTCGCCGGCCTTTCGCCGCAGCTCATGCCACTGGCGAAAGAACAGAAATTGGCCAAATCGATAGACGCCAAACGACTCGGCGAGTTGCTCGCGTGCGGCCACCAGGCCCTCGGGGCGGCGTAATCGCAATTCGTCGGGCCATTCGTACCAGGCTTGCCCGCCGCGCGATTCTTTGATCGCCATGAACAACGCGTAATCGTCAATCCAGGCCCGGCGATCGTTGCCAAAGCGATCGAACTCGTCGCGCAGCCACGGCGTCCAACCGCTGCGAAAGTTCGCCCACGCTCGGCGGACCAAGCCGATTTTGAACGCTTCAACGCGCGGATAGTCAACGTGGTCGTCCGGCAGGCCCTGCCCCTCGATCTCTTCGGCCCGCATCAGGCCGTCGCGAACCAGCCACTCCGGACTCAGCAGATTGAGATTGCCGGCAAACGTCGAAAACGACTGATACGGCGAGTCCCCGTATCCCGTTGGTCCGACCGGCAAAATCTGCCACCACATTTGCCGTGCGCGTGCCAACGTGTCGATCCACGCATGAGCAATAGGCCCAAGATCGCCGATCCCAAACCGGCCGGGCAGGCTGGTAGGATGCAACAGAATGCCGGAACCGCGTGGTAGCCGATTGGTCATGCCTTCCTTTTGCACGAGTCCCTTGTTTCCCGAAATCTAGCGCGCCAGCGACACCGAAGCTCGAAGCCGCATAGGCGCGTCGGTCTCTCGAACATTCGCAATTCTGGTGCCCTAAGCTTACGAAAGTCCAATGTCAAGGTCCGCGACGGCGATCGAGCGAGTATACTCGCGGTTGGGACATTGGGATCGATCCCACGGGTGATGCGATGATCACCGACCCGCTCTTTTATCGACTCTTCGCGACCAGCCCGGAGACTTTCTTCCTGTTGCTGGGAATGCCCGTGGACTCGGCCAGAGAGATGGCGGCGCGCTATCAATACCAAGCTCTCGAGGTCAAGGAAACCGCGCACCGCCTGGATGGCATCTTCTTGCCCAAGGAATCGGACTTACCGCTGTATTTTCTCGAAGTCCAGTTCTATCGCCTGCCCGGCGTGTTCGCGGACCTTCTGGCCAAGGTCTACACCTACTTGAAGCAGCACGATCCCAGCCAGGCCTTTTGCGGCGTGGTGCTCTTTGCCGAGCGAGCGCTGGAGCCACTCGGATTGGCGCCGTATCAACCCCTCATCGAAGCCAGCATGGTCCGGCGGTTCTACTTGGACGAGATGCCGGAGCTTGCCGATGCGCCGCCGGGCTTGTCGATTCTGTATTTGATCCGTCAGGCCGAAGGCCTGGCGCCGGAGACGGCGCGCAACCTCATCGTCCGCGTGAAGTCGGAAATCGCGGATGAATCGTTACGCGACGATCTGGTAGAATTGATTGAAACGGTGATCCTGTACAAGTTGCCGCGCTTGTCGCGGGAGGAGATTCAAAACATGCTGCAGGTTCAAGACATTCGGGAGAGCCGCGTCTATCAGGAGGCGCTGGAAGAAGGCAGAGAAGAAGCAACAAATCGCGACATCGCTAAGTTGGCCGCCAAGAGAATGTCGGCGAGTGAGATTGCGGAGCTTCTGGATTTGGACCTGGAACGCGTACGCCGAGTGATTGACAGTTTGGCGAACAACTAAGGAGGCTCAAGCAATGCCGCTTCTTCATGACATTCGAGAGAGCCTCGTCTATCAGGAGGCGCTGGCAGAAGGAATTGAACTGGGGAAGAAAGAAGCAATTGAACGGCAGAAAGCACAGGTGATGGAAGAAGAAACCGATCGGCTCATTGCCAAGTTGGCCACCAAAAGATTGTCAGCAACGGAGATTTCAGAGCTTTTGGATCTTGATTTTGAACGCGTGCGCCGGGTGTTGGGGGCTGCGACAAACATCTGAAGCGACTACAGAAACGTCGACAGCACAAACAGCACAAGTCCGATGGCCAGCAGGAACGTCGTCATCCGGAAGCCCCAGTGGGCTGCCTCGCGGACAATCTTGTTCCAGTTGTCGTGCCGGGTCGCGCTGTAAACCAAGCTGACGACGACGATGAGAATTGGCAGGTGGATGTAGATGTTCACGCGGCCCCCTGCGGCGTCGTGGACTTCACTTCGCGGAAAGCCGGGCCGGCAAGAGCATCGTAAATCACCAGCACGTTCAAAACTCCCGCGATCACCGTATAGACCCAACCCAGGTCCCAGGTCTTGTCCTCGCTGCGCTGGAGATCGTTGATGCGCTCGATGCTCGGGGCACGCATCCAACCTTGCAGCGGCGGATTTTGGTCATTCTCGTCGTAGACGTAGTACTGGTAGAGCGCCGGCCACGCGGCCATGCCGATGGGAAACTGGCCGACGAACTGAAACCGCGTGTAGATGTCCGACGCGAGCCGACTCACGGGAGCGTCGCCCTTGTGATAGTCGGGCAGATAGACGTTTTGACCCTTACCGAGATACATTCCATAAAAGAAGAGCGCATACAAGCAAATCAGAAACAACAAGCCCTTGCGGACACGCCCTTGCGTGAGCTGACCAAGTCCCGGAATCAAATAGCTCAAGATCGCCGCAACATAGTCGAGCTTGACTGGCGGCGGCGGTGGAGACGACGGAGTGGAAGACGACATACGGCCAAGGTTGGAGGCGCGAAGGAAGGAGGCGATAAACGTACTTCGCCAGCGTTCGGATTATCTTAGGACTCAGGCCCAGATTACCCAGGCCCGATGTCACCGATTGGTCGGCTGCCAGCCGAATCGCGCCAGATTGATTTTCGACCAGTCGAAGCCCTGCCATTCTGCCGCCGCCCAGACACCGGTGGCGAGCAACATCAAGATTCCGCACCAACCGAGTGTGTTGCGCCCGGCGCCGCGCAACCAGGTCCCCAGTGGCCCGAGCAGATAGGTCAGGATGTTGAAAGTCTGATTGAGAATTTCGAGAAGCCTTACCGGAAGCATCGTCGGTGGCTTCGCGGTGCTCGGCGGTGGTTGGCCGTGGACAAAGCCAACGGGCATGGCAAACGGAAGTTGTTCGGCGCCGGGCACGGCCATAGCGAAAGCGGGCGGGTATGGCGAATTCGCTTGATACCGCGGGGGCAGAGCCATTGTGGGCGCAGCCGCGACGGGCGCGCCCCATGCCACGACCGGCGGCGGTTGTGGCGCGGGAGGCTGCGACCATTCGGCACGCCATTCGCGCACAACCGGCTCGCCCGGTTGCGGCGGCGTTGGCGGGGCAATCTCGCGAATGGTGGGTGCGGGGAAGGACATTGCCGGGGCCGGTGGCTGCTCCGCGGGTTCACCCGGCAAGGACGGCAGCGACAACATTCGCTTCAACAGCGCGTCGATTTCGTCAAGCTGTTGGCGCGTTGGCAAGTTGCTCGTTGGCGTGGACATCTACGGTCCCTTCCCTGGGAGCCTCACGGGGCGTCCGACCGGCATCAACTGCCTAGTCTAACCTCAACCCCCAAATGAAATAAACCCGAGTTTCTGACGTGTCCGACCGCTTCTATTTCGGTGGTCCGCTTGGCCGCGGCGCCGTGACGCTGGATGGCCCGGAAGCTCATCACCTCGCGACCGTACGCCGTTTTCAACCCGGTGACTCGGTGACTCTTTTTAATGGCGATGGACACGAGTATGTGTCTGAGATCGTTAGCGTCGGAAGAAAACGCGTCGAGCTTCAGGTCACAAACCTGCTCTCGCCCGTGCGCGAATTGTCATTCCGACTACACGTGGCGTCCGCGTTGCCCAAGGGGGACCGTGGCGATTTCTTGATCGAAAAGCTGACGGAACTCGGCGTCACCGCCTTCACGCCGCTCATCACCGAGCGGTCGATCATCAAGATCGACGAGGCGAAGACCGACAAGTTGCGGCGGGCGGTAATCGAAGCCAGTAAGCAATGCGGGCGGAACGTGCTGATGCAGATTTTCAGCCCAGCTCGGTGGACGGATTGGTTTCCGCAACAATCGGGCCGGCGACTGATTGCGCATACGAAGGTCGGCGAACCGATGCCGGGGAACCCGAAGCGCAGCGAAGCAACCGGGGGACTGACGATCGCGATTGGGCCGGAAGGCGGATTCTCGGACGAAGAAGTAGCGGCAGCGCTGGCGGTGGGATGGGAACCGTTTTCGCTCGGGCCTCGAATCCTTCGGGTGGAGACGGCAGCAATCGCGGCCGCCCTCGTCGCTACTGCTTTTTTGAACCGTGATGCTCAGTAATCGTCGCGAGCCAGATTGTCGAGGGCATCTTTCAAAGCCATTGCCGACGCGAAACGCCCCGTTGGATCGCGCGTGATCGCCTTACGCAGGATCGCGCACAGGTCGTCGTCAAGCTCCGGATTCAAATCCTTCGGATCACGCGGCGGCGTATTGAGATGCTTGCGCAACGTCTCCTCGCTGGACAACGAACGTTCCCACGGCAGCACGCCCGTGAAGATTTCAAAGGCCGTCACGCCGAGCGCAAAGATATCGACGCGATGATCGGTCGTCTGCCGTTTGATGATCTCCGGCGCCAGATAATCCGCGGTGCCGGTGCGATTGCCGGGTTTGCAATAGTCGGGCGTGTATGGAATCGTCAGGCCGAAATCGATCAATTTCACAACGCCGTCCTTGGTCACCATCACGTTGCGTGGACACAGATCGCGGTGCAAGAATTTGTGGGAGTGCAGATACTGAACAGCCCCGCAAAGCTGCTTCAAATAGTTGATCCGATTGCCCTTCAACTGCGGGCTCTTCGTCTCGATCAAATAGTTCAGGCCGAGCCCGTCGATCCACTCCATCACGAGATAGGGCTCGCCTTCGGTCGTCTTGCCGTGCTCGTAGGTCGCCACGCAGTTCTCGTGCTTCAAGCTCATGCAGACGACGCCTTCTGACGGCTTGTCGAGCCCTTGATTGGTGAAGCGCTCCTCGAACTTGGCGGTCTTGACCTTGTCGAGCAGTTTTAAGCAGACCATGCGGCCGAGGTTGTTGTCGTAGGCGTGCCAGCACTTCGACATGCTGCCCTGGCCCGTTCGATTGCGCAGCTCGAACCGTTTGGCCAGATCGACGATCTGCAGCTTGTCCTTTTTCTTCTTCTTGGCCGCGCCGGGCGGCCCCTTCTTTCCGCCGCCGCCGAACAGGTTCGAGAAGAAGCCCACGGAAAACCCCTTAACGCAAATATTGAAACCAAGAACTGGTTAGCGTTCGCAATAGTCGATGATGCGTGCCACTTCCGTCCGCAAGTCCTTGCGGTGCACGAGCCGGTCGACGAAGCCATGTTCGAGCAGGAACTCGCTCGTCTGAAACCCTTCCGGGAGTTCGATGCGCACCGTGTTCCAGATGGTTCGCGCTCCGGCAAAGCCGATCATGGCACCCGGTTCGGCCAGCGTGATGTCGCCTTGCAGGGCCCAGCTCGCGGCGACGCCGCCCATGGTCGGGTGGGTCAACACCGACAAGTAGAACCCGCCGGCCCGATCGTGGCGGGCCAGCGCTGCTGACACCTTGGCCATCTGCATCAGCGACAGGATGCCTTCTTGCATCCGGGCGCCGCCGCCCGAACCGCTGACGATGATGAGTGGCAGGGAAAGCCGTGTGGCCTCCTCGACGGCCCGCGTCAGCTTCTCGCCGACGACGGAGCCCATGCTGCCGGCCATGAAACTGAAGTCGGTAATGCCCAGCACTACCGGCCGGCCACGGATAAAGCCCTTGCCGACGACCGCCGCTTCGCTCAACCCCGTCTTCTTCTGCGTTTCTTCGAGCTTTTGCGCGTAGGACACTTTGTCGGTGAAGCCGAGCGGATCGCACGACCGGAGTTGGGTGTACCATTCCTCAAAGCTGTCTTCGTCGAGGAGCTGCCTGATGCGTTCGCGGGCCGGAACCGTGAAATGGTAGCCGCACTCGGTGCAAACGTTGAACTTGGCTTGGATCTCTTTCTTGTACAGCGTCGCCTTGCACCGCGGGCAGGGCATCCAGAGCCCTTCGGGTATGCCTCGTGTGGTGCGGGTGCTCATCTCGGTCGTCCGTTATTCCGTAACAAGCCCACGGACGTGCGTCCGTGGGCTTTCATTTTTCGTCGATCTGGGCCAGCGACGCGAACTTCTTGCCCTCGACGTAGGCCAGGAAGGCGCCGCCGCCGGTCGAGACGTGCGTCATCTTCTCATCATAGCCAAATTGCTCGACAGCTTCAGCGGTTTCGCCGCCGCCGACGACGGTGACGGCGCCGCTATCGGCCATTGCCTTGGCGATGCCCTTGGTGCCGTTCGCGAAGGCCGGCTTCTCGAACCAACCGACCGGGCCGTTCCAGATCACGGTGCCCGCCGTGACAATCTTGTTGGCGAAGTGGGAGAGGGTCTTGGGCCCGATGTCCACACCTTCGTAGCCCGCAGGGATCGCCCCCTCGACGACTTGGGTGGCATTCAAATCGTCCGACTTGGCACACAGATAATCGACGGGCAGCGTGATCTGCATGTCGACTTTGTTGAGCAAGGGCCTGGCGGCCGCGAGTTCCTCGTCTGCCACCTTGGTGCCGCCCACGTCGACGCCGCGCGCCTTCAGGAACGTGTACGTCATCTTGCCGCCGATCAGCAGATGTTCGACTTTGGAAAGCAAGGCCGCGATGAATTTCACCTTGTCGGAGACCTTGGCGCCACCCATGACGGCCAGGAGCGGCCGCTTCGGCTGGCCCATCAATCCGTCGACGATTTCGAGTTCCTTGGCAACGAGGAAGCCAAGCACGCGCGGCTTACCCGTCATCGCGGCCGGAACCGCGACCATCGAAGCGTCCTGGTCGTTGTGGCAGGTGCCGAACGCGTCGTTGACATAAACGTCGCCCAGAGCGGCAATGGCGTGAGCAAAATCCGTGTCGTTCTTCTGTTCACGGGCGTCGAATCGCAGGTTCTCGAGGACCAGCACGTCTCCCGGCTTGAGGGCCAGCGCGGCGGCACGAGCTTCCGGTCCGATGACTTCATTCGAGGCCTTCTTCGTGGGCCGGCCGAGCAATTCGCCGAAGCGAGCGGCCACGTGGTCCATGCGCAGGTTCGTGTCCGTCGTCGGCTCGCCCTTGGGCCGGCCGAGATGGCTCATGGCAATGACCGCGGCGCCCTTATCGAGAAGGTATTTCACTGTGGGCAACGCGGCCCGGATTCGGCGATCGTTGGTGATGGCCCCCGATGTTTTGTCGAGTGGCACGTTGAAGTCGACGCGGACGAGGACTTTCTTGCCGGTGAGGTCGGGAAGGTCGGTGATGGTTTTCTTTGGCATTTGGAGCACCCGCATGTTCAGCGGGCGAGCCAACGGCTCGCCCGTAATCGAGTCCGGGCGGGCCGATGGCCCGCCCGCTAAA
>DATANR010000338.1:0-13727 GCA_036266155.1 Gemmataceae bacterium
AAAGGATGCGGCCGAGCGGCCGCACGCCTTCAGCGTGCACATGCTCGTTGTGCGCCACATTGCCCAGGGCGCTGCCCTGGGCTGTCCTGCCGAGCCCCTTCGGGGCGAAATGCATGTCAGAATCCTTCACGGCGTTGCCCAGCGGGGTCGTAGAACGCGGATTTTGCAGACAATTGATTTGTAGGTGTTCGCCACGTTTTGCAATGAAACACCGCGCGCCTGAATAGCCGCGGTAATCATGGCGTCGGCGAATAGTTCCAGTTCAGGATTTCCTGGATGGCAGTCTGCCCGCCCGTCGCGCCGGTGAACCCAACGTACGCCTGGCTCGCCCCCACGGTTCCGACGATGTCCACGGTGAAAGCGCGCGTTGCCGTCGCGCCGGTGTCCTTGTCCTTCAGCATCAAGGTGAGGATGCCGCCCGAATAGGTAACGTCGACGTGCATCGTGTGGCCGCTATGCAGATCAATTCCGTCACCGGTCAAATCACTGGAACCGGCGGCGTCGGTGAACTGGCCATTCCGGAAGACGCCCACGGCATTCGCGCCTTCACCAGCATTGTCGAACAGATCAAACGTCAACGCGACGCTACGGTCGATGCCGACATAGCCCAGACCCCGACCGGCAATGCCCTTTGCGCGAGGACCAATTCCCTGCATGACGAACGCGAAGCCGTCGGCGTGGGCGTTTGTGAGACGGAAATCGAAACTGGTCTGGAAGCCGGCCACGCTGACGGGTGTCGTCGTGAAGGCATTCCCGGACTGATAGGCGGCAGCGCCGGTCAGACGAAGGGCCCCGGCAAGGACGCGCGTCGAGCCGTTCTTGGCCAGCATCTTTGAGGATGCAAATCCGTTGGCGAGGTTCACACCGGTCAGCACCTGTGTGACAACAATGGCGGCGACACGATTGGACACACCACCGGCGTTGCGGATCCAGAGCACGCCTGTCGTCACGGTCACTTCGATATTGTTTTCAACCCATGGCTGCGCCGCCGTTGCGTTGCCGCGGATCGCGGCATTTGTGGTCGTCGAGGTTGGGCCAACATTCAGTCGGTACGGTCCGCTCGTCGTCATCGGATCGCCCGCGATCAGATGAACGCGGTAGGTGCCGTTGGGTACGGCGATGTGCCAGCCCACGGTGCCGGCCCGCATGTCGTGGAAACTGTCGTGCAGTTCGTCCGGCGAGTTCGACGCGTTGCGATTAATGCCCCAGGCCTGATCGTTCCGCGTCCAACCGAATTTCAGATTCGCCGAACGTACGCCGAAAATTGCGCCCGTGTCGGCCAGGTAGCCGGGCACCGAGTCTCCAGTAACGCTGGTGAAGTTGATGTGCGCGCTGAACAATGCCGTCGCATGCGTCTCGACCGTGCGCGGGCTTTCGCCAATCGCGTTCACCGCCGTCACCTGATAGAAGTAGGTCGTGCCAAAGACGACAGCCGAGTCGACAAAGGTCGGGGCGGCGAGTCCAGTTGCGATTGCGACGCTGCCCTCGCCGCCGGAACTACGTGAACGATAGACGTTGTAACTGGTCGCTCCGGGCGTCGCGTTCCAAGTCAGGATCGTCGTCGGAATTGCCGAATTGACGCCGCTGCTCGCCGTCAGGCCAGTTGGCGCACTCGGTTCTGCATTCAAAGTTGAGAGCGTGACACCGACAAAATCGTTGCTTCCCGACGAGTTGAACGCGAGCACGTGATACGTGTAGATTGTGTTCGGAGTCAGGCGGACATCCGACCACTCATAGGTGCTCGGCGGCGTGCGCGAGGTCGGCGGCAGCGTGTCGACTTCGCTAAACGTGCCGTTGTTCTCCGCCCGCAAGATGCGATAACCCTGGGCGGCGTGGCCGGCGTTATCGGTCCAGCTCAGGTCGATGCTGGTCGCGGTCACGCCCTTGACCTGCATATTGGTCGGCGTCGGCGGCGCGACCGGGATTGTCACCGCTGCCACGTTCGAGTTTCCCGACTCGCCTGCCGAGTTGAAGGCACGCAACCGATAGTAGTAGGTCGCGCCCGGAGTGAGCCCGCTGGCCGCGTCCGTAAACGAGTTCGGGTTCGGTGGCACGACTTGCGTGATCAGGTTTTGCGTGAAGTTCGCGTCGGTTGCCCGGTCGAGGTGATAACCCGTCGGCATCGAGGGGTTACTGACCCACGACAGATGCACCGACGTTGCCGTGACCGGCACCGCCCCGAGCCCGGACGGCGCATTGGGCGAAAATCGCGCACCTGCCGAATAGGTCCAGTTGAGAATATCCTGGATCGCGATCAAACTGCCGGTGCCGCCGGTGAACCCGACGTACGCCGAGTTGCCGCCGACCAGCGACGGAATGTCGACCGAGTAGTTCTGCGTCGCAGACACGTTGGTGGCGGTATCCGTAATCGTCACGCGCAGTTGACTGGCGTCGTAGCTCACATCGACTCGAAACACGTCCCCGGAATGGAGGTTTAGCCCCAGCGCGCCGAGATCCGTCGAACCGACGTTGGTCGGCGAAGCGCCTCCGACATAAAGGCCGGTTGAGTTGTACCCCTCCCCCGCGTTGTCGAACAAATCGAACTTGATGGCGACACTGTTCGCGATGCCGCCGTAACCGAGGTCGCCGCCGGCGATGCCCTCCACCGTCGGACCGTTTCCTTGAATCGCGAACGTGAACCCGTCGGCCACCGCGTTGGTGAGCTGGAACGTAAATCGCGAAGAGAAGCTCGTCACGTCGACGCGGTTGGCAGTAAATGCTGTTCCGGCGTTGAAGGCCCCGCTCGTGATGCGCAGTCGGTCGCCGCTGATGGCGGCCGGAAGATTGACCGATAGATCGGCGGGGTTCGCGAAACCCGTGAAGAAGTCGACGAGCGGTGGCAAGTCGGCCGTGCTCGCATCGGCGACGTTGGATGGGCTCGAACTGCCGAGCGAATTCGAACCGCGGATGCGGAAGTAGTAGTGCGTGAAAGGCTGAAGCCCGCCGACGGATATTGACGTCGCCCCCGCCGGCACCGTCGTGATTGCGTTGAAGCTCGAGTCGTCGAGTGATTCCTCAATGGTGTAGATGGTTGCCTGGTCGCGCGGCGGCGTTGCGTCAGTCCACGTCAGTTTGATTGATGAGCCCGACAGCGTGGCGGCCGACAACACCGGCGGCAATGGCGGATTCTCGGGCGGCAGATCGTGGCCATAGAGAACGAGGCCATCGAGCGTCCCGACATAGACGTGTCCATTGGCAATGCTGGGGACGGAGAACTTGGTCACCGTGCCGAGTGTATCGAGGCCGTCGGGTTGCCGGGCACTGTTCCACAATTCGGTCGCCAGTGTCGCGGCATCGTAGGCATGAATCCGATTCGTTTGCCGGTCGAGCAGCCAAACGATGCCATTCGCCGTGCCGTTCGCCGAAATCATCGGCGATCCGGACAGGGCGCCGAAAGAGGTGATCTCCGTTTGCGATGTGGCCGTCAGATGGCCATTCACATCCAGGCTGTAGGCGAACGCTTGTCCATACAAACCGCTGGTCGCATAGAGCTTGTCGTCGAACCAGATTGGGGTGCTGAACAGACCGTTGAGGAGCATGGGCGGCGTATTGTGTCCGCTGCCGTTCGGCACTGAGTTCAAGGCGTTGTCGTTGACCGCATCGAAATGGCCCAAATGGTCGCGGTCGAGAATGTAAAGCTTGCCTTCTTTGCCGCCGGCGACAAGCAGATGGGGATGACCTGGAATCCCGGCCGAGTCCGGCAAAATGATCGGAGCGCCTGATCCGAAATCAGAATCGGCGCCGTCGAGCGCCGCCACGTTGTACGGAATGAAGTAATCAACCGCCTTCATGCCCCAGCCATTGACATTCTGATGTGTCGCGCTCGTGGTTGGGTCGAGCACGACCTTGACCAGCGCTTCGTTAAAGTTGCCATCGGCCGGCAATCCCGCGGCATCGAGAGTCGTGGGCGCTCCACCGGTGCCGTTGCCGGTCTCGAAATAAAAGGCGCTGCCGTTCGGCTCAAATGCGAGTTGGCCGGCGCCCTGCCAAATCCCGGCGAGTGCGTTGTTCGGCGAGGCGTTGAACACGCCGCTGAGCACAAGCCCGTTGCTCGCCAGATTCGAGACGTCGATCGCGACGACGAGTCCGTGGAAGGGTCCATTGTCGCCATGCGACGCCCACGAGATATAGACGCGGCCATTGACCAGACTGAGTGCCGCCCGTTGATTCTCGCGCAGCGCATTGAACTGAACAACTGGTCGACCGGTCCCGTTGTAAGGATCGATGATGGCGCCATCGCCGTTGCCGTACGTGTAGATCGGCGTGTTGTTGACGTTCGGCAGAATCGTTTCGCCGAACAAGTACGGAAAGGCACGGTCGGTTCCGTCGGCGAGATTGATGGCGTGTAGCCGTTGCGCGTAGTGTGCCGTCCCGTTAATGATTTCCTTGGTTTTCGCCACCACAAAGACGGTGTTGGTCGCCCCGTCAATGACCGGCGTACTGGTGATGCCTACTTCCGGAGAGATGTCGGTCGAGCCCGTATCCGCGGCCGGGACGGTGGAAATCGTTGAAGCGCCGAGCGTGTTGTTCGTGGGCACAGCAACGTCAAGAAAGCTCCGCGACCAGAGGATCGTGCCGGCATTCGCATCCACCGCAAAGACGCTGTCGTGCTGCGTTGCGACGACGACGATATCGTGAACACCGGCGACTCCGGGCCGCGTGTTCGGGCCATTCGCAATGGTGACGCCCGTCTTGATCAGCGGCTGGCCATAGACCTGTCCGTCCAGGGTGATGGCGGCGATCTTGCCATAGTCGCCGTTGGCGAGATTATTCGGGGCGAGCTCGGTTTCCGTGTCGTTGACGCCGCTGCCGGCTCGAAATGACAGGATGTCCGTCGCCGGGGCCAGGCGCGACTCGAGGATCTCAACAACAGGTTGTTTGGCCCAACTCTTACGGGTGCCGGTCGGTTGAAACCACAACATGAAAAAACGATCCTGGAAGTAGACGCCCAGCGACTGCTGAGTCGCTAGCGTGCGAGCGAGTCGTCTCCAGGAAGATACCGGTTGAGCAAAGCGGACGGAAGGGCCAAATTTCTCACGATTGCAATTGATGTCTCAACTGAATTCGGCGGGCGGGAAACTGATCGTCGAATGCTGGTTGGAGTCGACCAGATCGTAGCGCGGTTTCCCTCCAAGGCTGTCCACAATAGCTGTTGCCGAGGTGGTTTTCACCGATGTACTACAGCCTGGGGTCGAACTATTGGGGTCGGTTCTACCTGGCCGGATTGGCTTGCCTGGCGTTGGCGATCCTTCTGCCATTCGCGCCGATTTGGCGCCCCTTTGCGTTCGGAGCGCTCCTGCTCGTGATCTTCATGGCGTGGTGCTGCCATCTCCGCCGCCTTGGGCAGGACACGTCTAATTCCTCATGAAACGTCGTGACGGAACGTGTCAAACATAAATCGATTGCGCGCCACTCACCCGCCACCAATGTCAAAAATCTTTCGAGAATTAATGGCCTCCGAGTTCGCTCTGCCATGAAATCGGGTCATGCAACGCGATTTCGGCGGTAAACTGGAATCGATTTTGACGGATGTCCTATCTGTGACGCGCACACGGAATTTGTGTGCTACACCATAGCAAGGAGAAGGTACCCGAACCTACCCACTCCCGGTTCAGGTTGCTGAGCTTCGAGATTTGATCGGCGAGAGTCGCTCCCAAGGCATTTGCGAGCCGCCTCGCCGTTGCGTTTTCGAAGTCGGCGTTCCTAAGTTCGCCGCCAGAACCCCGAGAGAGTTTTATGGTGACCTTTCGCGGGCTCGAAGCAAGTGCGCCAGGTTGTCATTCACTTCCGATCGCCACGGACAACGGGCTCGTTTCCAACTGGCGTGCCGGCGATCCCCAAGCAGCCGAAGAGCTATTCAAGCGCTACGTTGACCGGATGCGCGCACTGGTTGCCTCGCGCCTCCGTGGGCCAATGGCAGCGCGCCTCAGTCCAGATGACATCGTGCAGTCAGTCTTCCGGACGTTCTTCGAAGGCGTGGCCGAGCGTGCATACTCAGCCCCCGAGGGACGTGAACTCTGGGGCCTGTTGTGCGTCCTGGCGCTGAACAAAGTTCGCGAGCGCGTGGCTTATCACCAGGCTGCCCGTCGGGATGTTCGTCGAACATTGGGCACCATCGACTCACTGGCCGACGCGGAAGCCGATACCCGGCTGATGAGTGTCGAGGTGGACGATCTGCTGAGTCGCTTTCGACCCGACGACCGCGAAGTGATTCACCTGCGAATGACCGGATACGAGATCACTGAAATCGCCGATCAAACCAGCCGGTCCCTGCGGACCATCGAACGAGTCCTTCAAAGAGCTCGTGCACGTTTGGCGGCAGAATTATCCTGAAGGCCTGGAGAAGCCCATGATCTTGCCCGCCGCCCAGTCGGACAAAAACCTCACCGGCATTAACCCCGATGAAAGCATCATCGCCGCCTACGAGCAGGCTTTGCGCCAAGGGCAGCCGCCATCGCTGACCGAATTCGTCCCGCCGCGTGACGTCGCGCACCGGCTCGCCACACTGGTCGAACTCGTCCGAACCGATTTGGAATGGCGCCGTCGTCACGGTACGCCAAAGATTGCCGCGGCCTATCTGGATGAATTTCCAGAACTGGCAAATGCAGACGCCGCGGTGGCAGCTATTGCTTTCGAAGAGTATCGCGTCCGACTCGGGCTCGGCGAAGAAGTCCGACGGGATGATTACCAGGCCCGTTATCAGGTGTCGACGAATGCGTGGCCAGACTCCGACGTGTATGCTGCGGAAAATGCGAGCCCTGCGAAGTCTACGGTCAACAATGGAACCCTTCACCAGGACGTTGATCCGGTGCTCACTGAGGAGCGACCGAGTAAATATGGGCAAACCATTGCGGTGAACGTTGCCCCGTCAGTGCCGGAACAGCCTCCGTCGGAAATCTCGGCACAACGCACGACAACGCCGAAAAGGCCGGAAGTGGGAAGTGATTTTCTGGGCTTCCGCCTCGTCGACGAGTTGGGGACCGGTGCGTTCGGTCGTGTCTTCCTGGCCTGGCAAGGGAACCTCGCCGGCCGACCGGTGGCGCTCAAAGTGGGGCCGGGATTGTTCCCCGAATCACAGACGCTCGCGCAGCTCCAACACACGAACATTGTCCCCATCCACTCTTTGCACGAGTCAGCGGGGCTGCAAGCAGTCTGCATGCCCTTCTTCGGCCGAACAACACTCGCTCATGTATTGAAAGACCTCCGCGGCCATCCGACCTGGCCCGCATCGGGTCAAGTGTTGTTGAGCACGCTTCAGCAACACTCCTCGATCACGCAAACCGACTCTCGAACAAACGCGCAGGCGGAACCCATTGCGACTCCCCCATCGAGTGTCTCAACGGAATCGGCAGTACTAAGCCTGCTGAAGCGCATGTCGTACCCGAACGCGGTTGTCTGGATCGGAACCCAGCTTGCGGCCGGTCTTGCCCACGCCCACGGACGCGGCATTCTTCACCGCGATCTGAAGCCGGCCAACGTACTGCTCACGGACGACGGCGTGCCGATGCTGCTCGACTTTAACCTGGCGCAAGACACCAAGGTCCGCCCGGACCTCGTACGCGCATCCATGGGCGGAACACTTCCGTACATGGCCCCGGAGCAACTGTCCGCCTTTTCCCGACAGGGTGGCCAGTTGGATGCCCGTAGTGACATCTATTCGCTGGGCGTCGTGCTCTACGAAATGATCTCGGGGCGCCGGCCGTTCCGGGAGCCCGATAAGGGTCCGTTGTTGGAAGTAGTCAATCGGCTCATCGAAGATCGACGCCAACAGCCCGAGTCGGTTCGATCCACCAATGCGGCCGTGTCGCGGTCTGTGGACGCCATCATTGGCAAATGCTTGGCGCCAAAGCCAGAGAACCGTTACCAGTCGGCCGCCGACCTCCAGGAAGACTTCGAACGGCACCTCGCGAACTTGCCTCTGCGTCACGCGCCTGAGCCGTTCGGGCGCGAACGCGTGCGCAAATGGGCAGCGCGTCATCCACGCGTCAGCTCATCAGGCTCGGTAGCCGTGGCGGCTGTCCTTCTGCTCGCGTTTGTGGCCACCGGTGGTTACTACGCCCGCGAGCGATCGCGCGGCTATGAGGCGCGGGCTGTTCTTGGTGAACATCGGTCGGAATTCCGGACCCTGCAAGCCGACCTCGACGATCGCAATCGGTCGTTGAGCCGACCGGAACAAGGAATCGATCGCTGTCGAGCGTTGCTCGAGCGTTATGGAATCTCGTCCGACGTTGCGGACACCTCGTGGGAACAGGGTAAGCTGGTTCGCTACTTGTCCGCTGACGATAACGAAAACCTGCGCGGCGACGCGGGCGAGTTGTTTTATCTCATGGCGCGGTTGGCTGCCGTTCGTGCCGAACAGACTGCGGATCCGTCGAGCCGGACTGATTTGGTTCGCCAAGCTGAGCAGTGGAATGCCGCAGCCGAGCACTACGTCGGCAACCGCCTGCCGCGTGCGTTGATTCTACAACAGGCGGACCTGGCTCGATTGCGCGGGGATGCCGCGGCCGAGCAAGTGATACGCAAGAAGTCGGATGCGACAGCCCCGGGGACGGCGCGCGACCATTATCTGCTCGGCGCCTGGTACGCCCAGCGTGGCCGCCATCGTGATGCACTGCCGCTCTTGCGCCAAGCCACTCAGATGGATCCGGAGAGCCTGCCCGCCTGGTTCGTTCGCGGGACGTGCCACCTCGCGATCGAACAACCGGAACTGGCCGCTCTTTGCTTTGGTTCATGCGTCGCGGTTGACAAGAACTTTGCGCCCGCATGGCTGAATCGCGGAATGGCATACAACCGGCTCAGGTTCTTTGACCAGGCATGCGATGATTACGAAAGGGCGCTGCAACTCGACCCGACATTGACCGAGGCGAGGATTCAACGCGCCAGCGCTCGTGAAGGTCTGCGCGACTTGCCCGGCGCAATCGCCGACCTGACCGCTGCGCTCGATGCCGGAGCGGCCCCGAGTCGCATCTACTTCATCCGCGCCCGGCTTCGCGCGGAAGCTGGTGACGAGAAGGGTGCGACGTTGGATCGAGCCGAAGGTATGCGGCTAACTCCCGCCGATGAACTTAGCTGGGTTGCCCGTGCAGAAGCCCGAATGGGGACGGAACCTGAGGCAGCGCTGGCCGACGTGGCCGAAGCGCTGCGGCTAAATCCAGCATCGATGACCGGGCTTCAGCTTCAGGCTCACCTCCTGGCCGAACGCTTGGGGCGGCCAACCGACGCGGTGAAGACCCTCGATCGGGCCGTCGAACTGTACCCGGAATATGCGCCGGCAGTGGCCGGGCGCGGTGTGTTGTTGGCAAGGACAGGTCGGCGAACCGACGCCGTTCGCGATGCGGAGGCCGCCCTCATGCGCGACGGTAAGGCGCCCAATCTTTATCAGGTCGGATGTATCTACGCCTTGACGGCCAAGGGTGAACCTTCGGACAAGGCGAAAGCGTTTGAACTCCTCTGGGCGGCACTCCGAACTGGATTTGGGCTCGACATCGTCGACACCGATACCGATCTCGATCCGATTCGCTCCGAGCCCGAATTCCGCCGCCTGGTCTCAATGGCCAAGGCCCGGCAAGCAGAGTTGACGCGTTGAGTTTGGGAGAACGTTGAAGGAAGCAAGAAAACTCGTGGCGGCTGGCGGACGCGATTGACCTTTATGGAAGCAGGAAGATGTTCCCGCCTAGCATCTCGGTTGGCCGCAACCGCCGAGACTTGTCCAACACCACTAAAGGGTCGCCCTTGAATCGCCATCAGCGCCTCACGCTCGTGCCTCTGGAAGACCGCTCGCTGCCGACTGTGTTCGGCATTCCGTGGGCGGACCCCGGCCACATGACTCTGAGTTTCGTTCCGGACGGGACAGCGACTCCGTACGGACCGAGCGCCCTCAATCAGTTGTTTGGCGGCAACGGCCGATCCGACGTTTGGCAAAAGGAAATTCTCCGCGCCTTCGAGGATTGGGCGGAAACTGCCAATGTCAGCATCGGTGTAGTCGCCGATGGCGGGCAACCCTTAGGGGTCAGCGGGGCCGTTCAAGGCGACGCACGTTTCGGCGATATCCGTATTGCGGCCGCGCCACTCTCATCCACTCTCGTGGCCGACGCCGCGCCCTTCAGTTGGTCAGGCACGACACTGAGCGGTGATGTCGTGTTCAACACCAACTACCTGTTCACGATCGGGAACTCGGCTAGCGCCTACGACATCTATTCGGTCGCGTTGCACGAAGCCGGACACGTGTTGGGTCTCGATCACTCGACCGCCACCGACTCGGCGATGAACGAAAGTTATGGTTATCACACAGGCCTCGCGATTAGTGACGTTGCCAATCTACGGACGATCTACGGCGCCCGGACGCCGGACGCTTTCGAAGGCTCGGCCGGCAACGACACCATTGGCCGTGCGACCGTTCTTGCTCGCGACGGACTCTTGTCCTCGCGCTACTCCGCGATCGCGGACCTGACCACGGCCACGGACGTCGATTACTACAAGATCAGCGTGCCGGCGCTGCTCGGAATCACTGGCGTCGCGGTCCGGCTGCAGACCGCGGGACTGAGTTTGTTGGCCCCCAAGATTTCCGTTTACGATTCCGTGGGTCGAACGCTTGCCACGACAATAAGTTCCGATCCGTTGAACAATGATCTGATGCTTCAGTTTGCGCCGTCGCTGTTGGGAGGGGGTTACTTCATCAAAGTGGATCGGGCAACGTCTGGCTCGTTCGACACCGGAGCTTACCGCGTAGCCGCCGATTACTTGTCGCTGGGATCGGTCCTCGCACCACTCGGTCCGCTGTTGTCCCCGATTCTGGATGGGCACACGAATGATCTCCTTGGCTTGGCCCAGGTCCTGGTCCCGCTGCCGAAGCCGGCCCCGGACAGTCGGTTCGACTTTACCTATCGCGGCGTGATCGAAGACAATGCCGACGTCGACAACTACAAGATTCACGCTCCGAGTGCACCGGCCTCGGGTTCTTTGACACTTGACGTGTTGGTCTGGGCTCTTCAGACGAATGGCCTCGATCCGCGAATATCGGTGTACAACTCCGCTACGGGTGCTCCAATCGCCTTCCAGGTGTTGGCGAATGACGCTGGAGTAATGAGCATTCAGATTCCGAATGCGTCCGCGACGATGGACTACACCGTGTCGATCAAGGCGCGGACGACCAGTGGTTCGCATCGCACGGGCAGCTACGTCTTGGCGGCGGACTTCAACCAATTGGCGCGAACCAATTTCGACGGTGTGTCCACGAATGCGCTGGCCCCATCAGCCACCGATTCGGCTGCGCTGACCATCAACGAGGCGGCGATCTACGAATTCGCCCTCTCGGCAGCCATGCTTCAGACATCCGGAGGACAAGCTGGCGGTGTGGTGATGACTGTGACTGATGCGACCGGGAATACCGTGTTCAGCTTCGCCGTCGATGCCGGCCAAACCGCAGTGACGACCTCCCGATACCTCGCGATCGGAACTTACACGGTGACTTACACGTACCGGACGGTCAGCGGTCCGCCAGCTGGCAGCATTCAATACAGCTTGTTCATGTTGCAGGTGACCGACGGTGTCGGGCCGTATGCGCCGGGTGGGTCGAACTCGTCCCCGTCAGGCGGAACCACAAACTCCGGCGGCTACACATACGCTGGTTCGTCCACCTCGAAGCCAAGCGGAGATTATTATTTCTTTTAGGTAGTGGCCACCGCGTCACTAAAGACGCGCCGCTGCCAAACGGCCATCTTTCGTATCGCAGATCGCCGGTAGCCGTGCAACCAGTTCGTGAAAAAGCCTTTCGCCAGCGGCATGGCACGCCTTTCGCAGAATTGCTTGATGATCTGCTGATTTGTGGCGGTTCACCTCCGCCATTTCGGTTTTATCAGGTATTGCCCAGGAGCTTATCGCATGGGCATCCTGATCGTGGATGACGAACCGGACATGCGGGAGACGCTGCGCGTCCTTTTACAGTTGCACGGCTACAGCGATATCCATTGCGCCGTTGACGGCCGCGACGCGCTTCACTTCCTGGCGAGCAATGGCCCGCCGATCGATCTCATATTGACGGATATCAGGATGCCGGGACTCAGCGGCATCGACGTCTGCAAGTTCGTCAAGAATTCTCCGCACCTGCATGATATCCCTGTACTCATCCACACCGCGCTGTCCGACGAGCCCATGCTGGCACGGGCTTTTGCGGCGGGCGCCCATGACTTCCTGCCCAAACCGGTCGGTCGAATCGAATTGCTGGCGCGCGTGCGCGCAGCGCTCGACTTGAAGGGTGAGTTGGATCGTCACAGGGCCCGCGAGCGGAAATTGGTCGAGGTGACGCGCAAACTCGAAAGGTCGAACGCCAAGCTCCGTCGACTGTCGGTGGTGGACGAGTTGACCGGGATTTCCAATCGAAGATATTTCAACCTCCTGTTCCGGCAGGAATGGAGCCGCGCGTCCCGTGAGCAATTGCCGCTTTCGTTGATAATCAGCGACATTGATTCATTCAAGAATTTCAACGATCAGTATGGCCATCCTGCCGGAGACCGTTGTCTCGAGCGGGTGGCACGAACACTATCGAGCTTCATCCATCGATCGGGGGATGCTGTTTGTCGGTATGGAGGCGAGGAGTTCGTGATTCTCCTTGCAAACACAGATTTGCAAGGAGCCCGCACGGTCGCCGAAGCGCTGCGCGCCGCCGTCGAAGAGTTGAAACTCGAGAATCTTGGCTCGCCTTCCGGTCGAGTCACCATCAGCGTGGGCGTGGCCTGTACTCTTCCACAACCGGATTGTTCCGCCGATGCATTCTTGGCAGCCGCCGATCGCGCTCTTTATCGTGCCAAATCAAATGGACGCAATCGCGTCGAAGTATCCGCATGCACAGTCGACCGAGTACCGGTTGATGAGCTAGCCATCGCAAAATGAGAGATTGCCAACAGAGATTGCCACACACATATGTGGGGTTGGCAATCTCTGCCCGCAAAAACCGCATTAAACTAATTACGGCGCAACAAGATGCGCCGAGAAATCGCGACCCAAAATACGGCACTGTCGCATTCGGCGGAATTGGAGCGGAAATGCTATGACACTTGGCGTTGCAAGGGGGACCGTTGCCGGTGTCGAATGGGGGTGCGAACCAACCTATTTGACCACGGACGGTCCCCATGTTCACTGTACCGATTCACAGTTGGCTTGGCGATGCGGCCGCGGTGCTGTCGCGGCGTTATGGCGCGATCAGCGAACGAGCGGCCGCCGTCGGCTGTAGTCGGCAAACCGTGTACAACCACGCTCAAGCGGCTGACAACCGGCTCGCCGAACGCGACGCCGAGTTAGCCCAGGTGCGCGCCGAGTTAGCGGCGACGCGAACCGAGCGTGACCGGCTGCGCACGGCGGTCCAGCGGCAACTCGTGGTCCAGCCCGATGGCTTGCGACGTTTCGCCATCGTCTGCCAGGCTCAGGGGGTAAGTTCGCGGCAGGCCGAAGAACTGCTCGGCACCTTGTTGGCGGCCAAGGACGTGCCCGACCACTCGACGTTGGGTCGGTGGGCGGCCGCGGCGGCCCAGCAAGCCACGGCGGTGTTGGCCGAACTCGACCCGCTGTGCCACGCCGAGGTCGCGACGGTATGCGTCGACGAGATCTTTTTTAGGGGGTACCGACCTTAGCGGTGGTCGAGCCGACCAGTCTGACGCTCTTGGCCTGTGAGCGTTCGGCCGATCGGTCGGGCGCCACTTGGGAAAAGGTGCTCACACCGTTCAGCAACCTGC
>DATANR010000339.1:0-34474 GCA_036266155.1 Gemmataceae bacterium
ATACACCAAGCCGATGATCATCCGCCGCACCAATCGCTGGCTGCGGCGCAACGAGCTGGCGCGGTACTATCACCATCGCGCGCGTAACGCCATACCACCATTGAAGAACGAACAGCGACGGTAGCTAGACAGTAGAACTATTTGGTTCCGCCCGTCTCGAACAAAGTCGCCAACCTGCCGGCCACCACGAACACGCCCAACCCGCCGTTTGCTTACGAAGCCAAGAAAAAGGATTTCTCGGATTACCACAAGTACGGGGGTCTCGCGCGCGAAGGCGTGTCGTGCACCATCTGCCACCAGATCACCGGACCGGGGACCACTCCCGAAGGCCAGGCGGCCATGAAGCAGTTCTTGCTTCAGGCCGAGAAGAACAAATGGATGCCGGCGAACGACAAGATTTGGAGCAACTCATTCATTTACTTCCTGGGCGACAACACGACTGGTCAATTCGAACGCAACCCGGCCAACATTCTCAATGGCCCGTTCGCCGACAACGCGATTACGCCGGTCCCCATGAAGCACTCGCTGGGCATCACCCCCAAGTTCAATTCCTTCACCGCCAACTCGGACATGTGCGGCAGTTGCCACTCGATTAACTTGCCGAACATCGGGATGACGGCCGCCGAGTACCCGGTGCTCACGGCGCTGGAAAAGAACCCGGTGCTGAAGCCGTACCAGCACAGCATCGAGCAGGCGACGTACCTCGAGTGGCTCAACAGCAAGTTCGGACCTGGGGAGTTCGGGCTCACGGCGAAGAACAACAAGAGCTTCAAGAGTTGCCAGGACTGCCACATGCCCAACTCGTTCGCGACGTTGGACGGGAGCATCAAGATCAAGAACGTGGTCAGCCAGATCGCATCGATCCAGGATTCGACCTATCCCGAGGCGGAAAACAGCGCGCGGCCCAAAGACATCACCGTCCCGCTACGTCGCGACTTTAAGCGCCACGAACTGGTCGGGCTGAACGCGTTCCTGATCGAGATGGCGAACCAGTTCCCGGACATCGTCGGCGCACAAACGACCGACTACGAAACCAGCGCCACCACGGGGCCCAAGCAGGCGATCGACAACATGTTGTTGTCCGCTCAGCGCGGCGACGTCGTCACTGTTGCACCGCTCAAACCGATCGTGCAGGGCGGCAACCTGACGACCGAGGTCGCATTGACCAATCAGACCGGACACCGGTTTCCGAGCGGCGTCTCGTTTCGCCGGGCGTTCATCGAATTCGCCGTGCTCGATAAAGACGGCAAGGTGCTCTGGATCTCCGGCGACACCGATGCGGTCGGCGTCGTCACGAATGGAAGAAATGGCCCGCGGCTGGACACGGAGTTTCTCGAACACAGGACCGGCACGAACAAGCTGGCCGACTATCAGCCGCATTATCGAGTCATCACACGGCAAGACCAGGTGCAGATCTACGAAGAGCTGATCGCGGACGCCAACAACGACTTCACAACCAGCTTCGTTCACCGGGTCACGCACGTCAAAGACAATCGCCTCCTGCCGCAGGGCTGGGTGCCGTCCTTCAAGTTCGCCCAGGCGGCCGACAAAACGGGAAAGGACCCTAAGCAAGGCAAATTGTTGCTGGAGTTCATGCAGGCGACAGACCCCGAGGGGCCAAGCGTCATCGGCGGGCCGCCCCTGTTCGGCGACCGCATCGTCATTCCGAACAACGGCGACAGCGCGCAAACCACCTACACGGCGGACCCGAATTTCGTCGACACCAACATTGGCTCGGACTCGCTCGTCTACCGCATCCCGCTGGCCGACATCAAGGGTACGCCGGCCACTGTGCGGGCAACGGTCTATTCCCAGTCGTTCATGCCGTTCTGGTTTCACCAGCGCTTCAAGTTGGCGGCCGAGGCGAAGGCGGCCGGCTTGAACACACCCGAGACCGACCGACTGTTCTACATGGCGAGCCGACTCAAACTGGAAGGGACGCAGTTGGCGAATTGGAAGCTACCCCTGGTGAGCACCTCTGCGCCAGTGTTGCCGAAGTAAGTCAATTTGCCGCGCGGAACGAATCGAAGAAGGTGCCCTTGATCTTCTCGTCCATCTTCCCGCGGGCGGCGCTGAGCACCAGGACGTAGAGCTTTCCACCGGATGGGGCCAAGCGCAGCACCATGTAGTCGTTCCCACCCCATTTGGCATCCTCATGTGCGATTTCCAACTCGGCCCCCGGGAGGCCGCCGACCGAGACTTCGCGTTCGGCCAGGACCTTCTGGAAGAAGAAAACAGATGGGTCAACCTCGTTGAGTAGCCGACGGAGGCCGGCGGCATCCGTTGGGAGCGCCCGCTGGCCGAAGTCGAAGACGACGGCCGTGAACTCATGCGTCCCGTCCCCAGTGATCGACGCCCACCGCACAGGCGAGCGGACGGTCCCCTTGACTGCTTCACCTTTTTCGTTGCGGACCGGGGCACCGGGCATCTGGACACGGAACCCATCCGCCGCACCGATCTCCTTCCAGCCTTGCGGAGCCCCGACGGACGTGCCCGCCGGTGTCGTCGGACCGTCCTTGTTCTTGCCCGTCAGGAAGTAGACTGCCGCCGCGCCACCTCCGAGCAGCACGAATGCTCCCACTCCAACTGCAATCCAAATGAGCGGTGACGGTCCCTTCTTGCGACCACCCTTGCTTTTCCGGGAACCCTTACCCGAATGTGGGCGATTTGCTCGCGCTGGTTTGCTGTGCGGACGCTCGTCCGAGTCTTGCTCGTCGGCATCATCGGAGTCGTCTCGTGCCCGGCTGGCCCGGGATGCGCGATCAGGGTCCGGCGAGGAGGCGTCGAGTGGGCGCACTCGGACCATCTCGTCGCACTTCGGGCAGCGAATGCGCTTTCCAACCGAAGACTTCGGCACCGACAATTTCGCCCTGCATTCTGGGCAAGGGAAGGAGAGAGAAACGGCCACAGGTGGGCTCCGCGGGGGAATTGACTGAAGATGATGCGATCGATTCTTCCGTGTTGTATTTGTTTTTTCGTTGCCGAGAAAGGAGGATGCACATAATGACGACCGGAGATTTTTGCCTGCGCGACCGAGTCGGTTCCCGCTCGTAATCCATCGAGGCATTGATGGAAGCGCTTGTCCATTCGAGAGGTAATCATGACTCAATTTCAACGGTTTCAAGTGAAGGCGTTTACCCTGGCGACCCTGACGCTTCTGGCGGCTAGCTTTCCGTCTCACGCCGAACAATTCGTGCTGCTCGACGTCACCTTCACCTTTACCAAGGAAGACGCCGACAACTCCAAGCCCAGCAAGTCGCACTACTACGTCCGCGACAAGGGGCTTAATGCCGAGCGGCCCAAGGACTGGACGAGTCCGGTCGACTATCGCAATGGCACCGTTCACATCCGGACCGAGGTGCTGGAGAAACCGGCGGGCGGCGCACCGACCACCTGGTCGCTCTGTTACATCCCGAACAAGGGGCTCAAAAGCGGGTACGGCTGCACCGGCACCGACGTGTACAAGGAAAAGGGCGTGTACGAGAAGGACGTGAAGATGACTTCCTTCTGGCAGAACGACAACATCGTCTGGGAGCAAGGCATCAAGGAGATGCATCTGGTCATGAAGGACGACAGCGGCGGCAACGGGCACGTCCACAAGCGGACCGACCCGGAGAAGTTTTTCCCAACCAAGATGCGAATCACCATGGTCCAGGTGGCGAAGGGTTCCACTTATGATTCGAAGCTGGTGCCGAGTCTGAACGAAAAAAAGTGACTCTTGACGCAGATAGTGACACTGCCTTTCGGATGGATCAGGTGGGCCCTCGCGCTACGGCTCTTTCATAGCCGTCGTGCCGACGTTACGACCTTACGGCAAGTGGAACCACGAACACATACAACTGAATGCAACAAATCGTGCTCGGACAACGGTGTGAGCACTCCTGCAATCAGACACAAGTGTGTCTGATTGCGCAATGATTCCCGGGTACGCACGTAAGAACTCGAGTGTCCTGAAAGCCGATGGGGACTGACGACAACCTGCTCGACGATTTGGAGGATCGATGGCTGGAGGCCGCCGAGGCCGGTCGGCAATTGGCGGCAGGCGAACTCTGTGCCGATCGCCCCGACCTGTTGTCGGCCCTGGAGGAACGACTCATTCCTCTCCGACAGGTGCATCGACTGTTGAGAGGTGCGAGTGCTGTCCAAGAGACCGTGTCGGCCGTGGGCGCCAATTCTCATCCGTCAAATGTGTCGTTGACGCAGACGTACAATTCGAACTCCGCCGACCCCATTGCTGACGATCGAGCCTTTATCATCGGCCGGTATCGCGTTGACCGGTTGCTCGGGAAGGGCAGCTTCGGTCGGGTGTTTTTGGGCTATGACGGACTGTTACAGCGGTTCGTGGCGATCAAGGTGCCACATCGGCGGCTCGTCTCGCGCCCGGAACAAGCCGCGGCTTATCTGACTGAAGCGCAATTGGTGGCTTCTCTCGATCACCCCAACATCGTGCCGGTGTTCGACGTCGGTAGTACCAAGGAGTGGCCATGCTTCGTGGTCTCGAAGTTCATTGATGGCTCCGACCTGGCCACCCGTCTCAAGCGTACGCCGCCACTACCAATCCTTGAAGCCATCAACCTGGTGGCCGGTGTGGCGGATGCCTTGCACTACGCCCATACACGTGGGTTGGTCCATCGCGACGTCAAACCCGGCAACATCCTTCTCGATGGCGGTGGTCGGCCCTACGCAGCGGACTTCGGCCTTGCGTTGCGTGAGCAGGATGTGGGCACGGGGCCCCGCTTCGCAGGCACGCCGGCGTATATGAGCCCGGAACAGGCGCGCGGAGAAGGGCATCGCGTGGATGGTCGGAGTGATGTCTTCAGCCTGGGCGTAGTTCTGTACGAACTCCTGACGAGTCGGCGGCCATTCGGCGCTGAAACGGAGGACGAACTGCGGGAGCAGATCGCTCAAACCGAGCCCCGTCCTCCGCGTCAGGTCAACGAGCGCATCCCGCCGGCGATTGAACGCATTTGCCTCAAAGCGATCTCCAAGCGTGCCACGGACCGGTACCCGACCGCCAAGGACATGGCCGACGACCTGCGCCACGCCGCCGACCCACTTCAGCCCGCGCCAGCTTTTGGGCCAATCGTTGCCGACTCGGTCAAGCCAGCCGCCGCCGAGGCACCGTCGGCGCCTGTCGTTCCAAAGGGGTTGCGGTCGTTCGACGCCGGCGACGCCGATTTCTTTTTGGATCTCATTCCGGGCCCGCGCGACCGCAACGGCCTGCCCGATATGATCCGGTTCTGGAAGAGCCGAATTGAGGAAATTGACGGCGACCAGACCTTCTCCGTTGGTCTGCTGTACGGTCCATCCGGTTGCGGCAAGTCGTCGTTCGTCAAGGCCGGGCTGTTGCCGCGATTGGCTGCGCACGTCCGGACGATTTATTTAGAGGCGACGCACGATCTCCAAGCTCGCCTTCGACAGCGGCTGGTACGGAGGCACCCGCGCCTTCGCGAATGCCGCGGACTGGGCCAGGTGCTGGCGCGCATCCGGCGCGGCGACTCCGGGCGCGAAGGCGAAAAGACGTTGATTGTGGTGGACCAATTCGAGCAATGGTTGCACGCTCATCCCAGCGGTGAGGATGTCGAGTTAACCCGAGCACTTCGTCAATGCGACGGAGCCCGACTCCAGTGCCTGCTCTTGGTACGGGACGACTATTGGGGGCCGGCGTCCCGCTTCATGCGCGAGCTTGAGTCCCCGGTGTCCGACGGCCAGAACGCGGCCGCCGTGGACCTGTTTACTCCGGCCCACGCACACAAAGTTCTCACAGCGTTTGGACAAGCATACGGAACTCTGCCGGGACCGGACCAGCATCTAAGGGCCGAGCAAACCGCCTTTCTCGATCGCGCCGTGGGCGAGTTGACAGAAGGCGGCTGGGTGATTCCCGTACAGCTCGCACTCTTCGCGGACATGCTCAGGCACCGCGACTGGACACTCGCGACCTTGCGCGCCGTCGGTGGCGCGACTGGGGTAGGCGTCGCATTTCTCGAAGAAAACTTTGCATCCGCGACAGCGCCACCGGAGCAACGCGTGCATGGTGAGGCCGTTCGTGACGTGTTGGCGGCGCTGGTGCCGGAGCCGGGGACTGACATTCGCGGGCACGTACGGTCTCGAAGTGATCTGCTTGAAAAGTCCGGCTACCAGCGCACGCCCGACCGATTTGATGACCTCGTCCGGGTCCTGGCTGGCAATACGCGATTACTGACGCCCGTCGCCAAGGAAAGTGCGGACAGCACCATTGGTCCAGCGACCGCGAGCGTACCGGAGGAAGGGTCGTTTCAGCTGACCCACGATTACATGGTCCCTTCGATTCGCGAGTGGTTGGCTCGCGGGCAACAGCAAACGCGCCGTGGCCGGGCCGAGTTGAAGCTTGGCGAACGCACTTGCTTGTGGCAGGCCAAGCCGGAACGTCGGCAGCTACCGTCGCTATTCGAGTGGCTCTCCATCCGCATGTATACGCACCGCCGGTTGTGGAATGCTGCCCAGCGGCGGATGATGCATGCCGCGGCCCGGCGGCACTTGATGTTGGTGTCCCAGGGAGTGTTGCTCATCGCGCTGTTTATGGCGGTCGGATTCGCCGTGCGTGGTCGGATTGTTCGCGAACAAGCGTCGGTTCAGGCCGATGGACTGGTGCGGCGGTTGCTTGACGCCAACGTCACCGAAACTCCCAAAGTGATCGGTGAAATGGACGGGTATCGGGAGTGGGTCGATCCAATCCTGCAAAAGGAGTTGGCCGCTTCGGGCGCTCGGCCGGAGCGCCGACTCCGGGCTCGGTTGGCACTTCTCCCGATTGATCCCGGACAAATCGAGCCTCTTCGAGATGCTCTGCTCGACGCCAATCCGGATGAGTTCCTGGTCATCCGGGACGCGCTGACCCCACACAGTGACGTCCTAATCGCAGGGCTATGGGAGCAGCTTGAGTCGACCAACGGCGACGCGCGCCGGCGCTTCCGGGCGGCCGGCGCTCTGGCCGCGTTCGATCCCGCCGATCTCCGCTGGAAAACCCATGCTTCGTGGGTGACCGGGCATCTGGTCGCCCAGCCTTCGCTCTTGCTGCCTCGTTGGGTTGAAGCGCTGCGGCCAGTCAAGGACCTTTTGTCGCCAGCTCTTGCCGATCTCATTCGTGCACGTCCCGCGGCTGCCTCATCAACGGTCGTCGCAGAGATTCTGGCCGATTATGCAGCCGACCAGCCCGAAGTCTTGGCCGAAGCGCTGGGAAATGCCAAGCAGGATCAATTTGCCATCTTCTTTGCCCGGCTTGAATCTCGACCCGCGGAGGCGATCACAGTCCTGAATGCCGCTTTTGATCGGGCACGGATTGCCGACGTCCCACCGAATGAAAAGGCCTCCCGCGAGGCGAATCTGGCAATCGCGCTGCTTCGCCTCGGCAATGCTGACCGCGTTTGGCCAATGTTGAAGTCTTCACCCGACCCGCGTGCCCGCAGCTTCGCCATCGATCGATTTGCGACGCTCGGCTGCGCGCCGACCGCATTTCTTGCTCGCTTGAACGACGAATCCGACCCGTCGACCCGGGCTGCGTTGTGGTTGGGCCTCGGGGGATTCGATCAACGAGCGATTCCGCCTGAACGACGTGCCGAAATCCTCCCACGAATTCTGGCCGCGTACCGGCAGGATCCAAACGCTTCCGTGCATGCGGCCGCCTGGTGGCTGCTTGGGCAATGGGGCGCCCGGCCGGCCGACCCGTTGGTCGTCGGTTCGGTCCCCGATCGCGAGTGGTCCGTCAATTCGATCGGGCAAACACTGGTACGGATTGCTGGCCCGGTCGAGTTCAAAATGGGCGCCCCGCCCAACGAGCTGGGGACTGTTCAGGACATCGAGAAACAGCGTACAGTTCGGATCGAGAAGTCCTACGAGATCGGCATGACGAAGGTGACCGTCGGCCAGTATCGCCTGTTCTTGGAGGCCCAGCGACGTCTCGATGGCAACGCGCCTTCTCCTGAGCAACCGGTTCCTGATCCCGAAGTACCCATTACCAAGCTGACCTGGTATGAGGCCGCCGCCTTCTGCAATTGGTTGAGCGCATCCGAAGGGCTACCGGCGAGCGAGTGGTGTTACCAGCCGAACAAAGATGGTAAATATGCTCAAGGGATGACCGTGGTGGCGCAGTATCGAGGGAAGAAGGGCTATCGGCTGCCGACGTCGGGCGAGTGGGAGTACGCTTGCCGGGGCGGCGCCACAACGAGCCGTTGCTACGGCGACGACAACGAACTGCTGCCGAGCTACGCGTGGTTCGTGCTGAACGCCCTGGACGGGCCGGCCGCCGTCGCGCGCCTGCGGCCCAATGCGTTCGGACTGTTCGATGTGCACGGCAATGGGCCGGAGTGGTGCCAAAACCAGTTTTCGCAGACCGCCGAGCAACAAGCTGGAAATGTGGATGTCGAGACCGTATTGGACAAGGATTACCGCGAGGTACGGGGTGGCAAACCGACGAGCAATGCCGCCTCCATCCGATCGGCCAAGCGTTACAGCGACCGGCCAACGATCATGGATGGCGGCGGGTTTCGCGTCGTCCGCGGGGCGCCGTGATCGCCGGTTGAAGAGTCGTTAGCAAACTCAATACTTGGCCTTGACGGGCGGCCGGATTTTCTCGTCCGATGCATTGGAGCTCGACGAAGCGTCCAGAGAGGAAGACGAAGACGATGAATTACTGGTCGCAATGACCCCGCTGGACGAACTGGACGCGCTGGATTCGCTCGATTCCTCTACGTCCGAAGATGACGAACTCGACGAATGAACCGACGACACGTTAAAGGACGAGGACGAACTGGAACTGCGACTTGAGGATGAGGAAAGCGATGAACTGGATACGCTCGAAGACCGCGACGAGGATGACGACGAAGTTGTGGAAGAGGACGAAGACGAATTGTTGTCGGTATTGGGCATCGGACACCTGAAGCAGTTGATGATTCGTAATCAACCCGCACGAGTTGTTTCAAGCAACCATCTAGTGTAAAGGCTACTGAGGACTAACCGAACGGCAACCGCCGAGCCTACTCGCGTCATTAGTGGTTCACTGCAATTGAAACGTAGCCTTCTCGCTCCGCGAGAAGATTGCAGGGCAGGCACCGTTTGAAATAATGGCCCTTTCTAACGGGCCAGCCTTGCTTACTTCTCGCGGAGCGAGAAGGCTACGTAAGAGCTGCAATGGACGACTGGAGCGGACTTCGGGTACTCGTAGCGGAAGTCGCCAGACTTCCGTTCGAGCGTGAAGACGGAAGTCTGGCGACTTTCGCTACAGAAACTAGACGTCTGCTCTAACATTGGTCCTTCCGGGTGCTGCTGTGGGAGTCGGATTGAATGAGTGGGAAATATGCCGAGCACCAGTCGCGATTGGATGCCTGCCTCGCCCGGCCACACGTCTATCCCAAGGACACGTTTTCGGGCCGAGGCATCGTCATTTGTGCGGGCGGCATTCGCTACTTCACCAACGCCTACGTCTGCACCAGCATTCTGCGGATGCATGGTTGTCGACTGCCAATCCAGTTCTGGCATCTCGGTCCCGCGGAGATGACGGAAGAGATGCGAACGCTGGTCGCGCACCTCGATGTGACGTGCGTCGACGCTCGCGAGGTTCGCAAAGAACATCCGGTTCGCATTCTCAACGGCTGGGAGTTGAAGCCTTTTGCGATGATCCGCTCGCCGTTCGAAGAAGTCCTCCTGCTGGACGCCGACAACGTGGTGGTACGCGATCCAGCCTTCTTGTTCGACACCCAACAGTACGTCGAAACGGGTGCGATTTTCTGGCCGGACTACAACCGTCTTGAGCCGGCGCGATCGATCTGGGAAATCATGGGCGTGGACTACCGCAACGAACCTGAGTTCGAGTCCGGGCAGATGGTGGTTGACAAGCGGCGGTGCTGGACGGCCTTGCAACTCACGATGCACCTGAATGAATGGAGCGATTTCTACTACGACCACATTCACGGGGACAAGGACACTTTCCACATGGCCTGGCGTAAGATCGGTCGGCCGTATGCGATGCCCGAGCGCGGCATCGAATCCCTGGCGGCGACGATGTGCCAGCACGATTTCAAGGGTCGGCGGTTGTTCCAGCACCGCAATATGCGCAAGTGGCAACTGCAGGGCGCCAACGAGCCAGTTTCAGGTTTCGAATTCGAGGCGGAGTGCCTGGGCTTCCTGGAAGAATTGCGCGGTCGCTGGTCGATCGCAACGAGGCCGGCCAGCGGCCCACGCGCCGAACAACTCGTCAGGCAGATCGTCAACCAGCGCCACTATCTCTATTGCCGGATCGGCCATGATTTCCGGCCGGTCGAATTGCTAGCGCCAAACCGGATCCTCGCCGGCGAGGGCGCCATCGAACACACTTGGGAAGTCATCGGCCCAGACGCGGCGCCGCGAATCGGCATCTTCACCGACGGCCAACTCTTGTGCGAACTAGAAGCAGGAGGCTCGTCAATGCTGCATGGCCATTGGCTGATGCATGAGAAAATGGCGGTCGTTCTTCTCCCTTCAGTGCCGGCCGGTGCGACGCCAATACTTTGGACGTCGCAGACTGGAGAAGACCAATGGATCGCCGCAAACGTCGCGATTCCGACGACGGGAGTGTTCGTGGAGGTCGGCGTGGCGACCGGCGTGCGGCACAGCAACACGTACTGGCTCGAGCAGCGTGGCTGGACCGGTCTCTTGGTCGAGGCAGACGCGCGGAACCTACCACTCATTGCCGCATCCCGGAAGGCGCCAGTCGAATTCTGCGCCGCGGCAGACCAGGACGGCGCGACGAATTTCGTGCAGCACCGCGACGTCACGCTGTCAGGATGTCGGCGACCGAGCAGCGACGGAACGGTCGTGACTGTACCGACGCGCCGGCTTGACTCACTGCTCGCCGAACGGAACATCAGCCACGTTGACCTGATGTCGATCGACACCGAAGGCACCGAACTGGAGGTTCTGGCGGGACTCGGTTCCTTGCGACCCACGCTGCTGATTGTCGAACACTGGACTTTGGACCTGACGCCGACCGCAAGTCAAGAGACAGTGGTGGCGCGACTCGATCGGATGAATTACGAGGTGATCCACACAACCCAAAGCAATTTGATTGCGCGTTTTAATCCACCCTCAGTCGAGCAGGTGGAGTCGAATGGCAAGGGTAGCGGGTGAGATAGCCGGCGGCGTCAGCAGGTCGACAGGTACGTGAGCGCCCCGCCCGCGTGATAAAGATCCACCGCTCGAATGACGTCCTCCACGGTGATCAAGTCCAGGCAGCGGCTGATGTGCAAACCGGGCGCGACCGCAACGGGTGCGACGCACAAGTTCTCCGGTTTGTCTTTCTCATCGCCGTCGCCGAGCGGAACACAGCGCGACTTCCAGCACCCGCCGTTGTCGCAGCACCAGAGGGCGCCATTCGTCTCCAGATAACGGTGATGGCCGTACTTTTCCCAGTTTGACGGTTCGCGACCGCCGGCCAACACGACGCAGGCGCGATTCTTCGGTCGTCCGGGCTTCACTTCCACGGCTGCCGCGAGGTGCATCGCGAATGTCACCGGGCAAATGACGCCGCTGGCGTGGTGCATCAAGCGAACGAACTGGCGGATGTCGGTCCGACCGACGAGATCGATGACGCCGTGCAGCCGCGGATGCTGATGATGGGCCTCGCCGCATTGAACAAACTGAATGCGGCCGGCAAAGTGGTCGACGACTTTTTGAAAGCGGGCCGGGTCCCACCACTTCGCCGTGTAGTCCTGTTTGCCCCCGGCAACCATGATCCAGAATTCACCGTCCCACCCGATCGGCTCTTCCTGTACCTGGCACATCCACGATTTCTCGAGGTCGGACAAGTGAATGTCGCCACGAAATTTGGTGACGGGAATCCGTAGCCCGAGAACGTCTTCGAGATGACGCACATAGCCGTGGATGAAGTGGTACGCACCTTCGTTGCTGTTGTGGATGAGGTCATACCGCATTGGCACGATCGTGACTTCAGGGTCATCTTCGGACAGGCGCGTTATCCAGGGATTGTTTTCCCAAAGCTGCCCGGCGGGGGTGCGGATGTCCGTGAGAAAGGCGCCTGGATGTGCCGTATGCAGATCGCGGACGGCCGCCGTCATCATGATGATGTCCCCCGGGCTCAGGTCGCATGTCAAAATGAGCTTTCTGTGCATACCTAAACCAGGCGGGTGTTACTGGCCGGCTCCCCAAAAGTCGGTTCAGTGATTATGGTAATCCCTCGTGCCACGGTCCAAGAAGAGACTCATGGGCAAGCGACGGACCGCAAAGAAGATTCCGCGCCGGTTGCGGGGAGCCGACCGTGAAACCGTCTGGGACGCTCAGCCATTTACCTGAAGGCAGAGATGGCCAACTTTTCTAAGATGGTCACGGATACACCGGGGTTGGCCATCTTAGAATGCAAAAACTGTATCGATGAGACTACAGCGTAATGAGTTACGTCGAAAATAATTGACACCAATTCTAGCGCCAAAGACCACCGATTTGCCCGCGTCCTGGCAATATGAACTACATTTGAAAATCGCGACTCGCCGAAAACCCACGACAGCCGATTCGCTAGGTGAAGTCACCCATGAGTATGCCAACCAACACCGCCGGCCAAAGGTGGCCAACGAACGAACCGAAGCCGCTTGTCAGCCTTAAAGACCATGCCGGCGGTGTCCGGGCACTGGCCTTTTCAGCCGACCGCGGCCTCCTGGCTGTAGCGGGCCGGGAAGGACCGGCCCGGCTCTGGGACCTGAACGCCAACTTCAAGGAACTCGACGCCCTGGTTCCGGCCGGCGGGCGATTCGACGCGCTCGTGTTCGCCCAGCGTGGGCGTCTGGTGGCCGGAGCATCGGGGTTCCCGGAGGCGACGGTCCGCATCTGGGACACCTCCAAGGGCGCGCCCCGCGAGGTGGCGGACCTCCTCGGTGTTCGTGGCCCGCTGCATGCGCTGGCATTCTCGCCAGACGGCAAGTTCCTGGCCGGGGCGGGAGAGGACGGCGCCGTCCGACTCTGGGATGCGGTCGCCACCGGAATGCCCTTTGCGGAGTTGCGCGGTCATACGCGCCCGGTCCGCGCGGTCACGTTTACGCCGGACGGGCTAGGGCTCGCCTCTGCCGCCGACGATGGAGTACGGCTCTGGGCCGTGGGACGGATCCGATCCTGGCAGCGCGCCGTGCTGACGCACCCCGGAGCAGCAACCGCCGCAACCTTCTCGACGGACGGCAAGGCGCTGGCAACCGGCGGACAGGATGGATCAGTCCGCCTGTGGGACCCGGCATCGGCCCAGCTTAAGAAGGAGTTGCGGCGCCAGCCCACGGCAATCCGGCTACTCACGCCTGCTCAGGACTGTGCGACCGTTGTGGGCGTTTGCGACGGGACGCGAGTCGTGCATTGGGACATGGCAAGCGGATTCGAGTCGCGCGAGTGGGTGCTGCCCGCAGCCTCGGCCGTCGCGCTGACCTCGGATGCCCGCTACGCGGCGGCGGGCTATCCGGACGGCGTCGCGCAGGTCTTCCGTGTCGCCGCGCAACGTTAGTCGGGGCAGAATTACATCGAGAGCAGACTTCAACTTTCTGTAGTGGAAGTCCGCTTTAGTTATCGCAATTGAACATTGCAGTTGCCTGCTGTCGGTCACTTTTTGGCTGGCAACTGATAACCCTCTTTGTTGGTCTTGATGCGATACAGGCTTTTGCCCGCGGTGATGTACAGCACCTTCGCGTCTTCCCCGCGACCGAAGCCGACGTTCGTCGGAATCTCGGTCTTGATGTAGCCCAGTTCCTTGCCTTCGGGTGAATAGCAATAGATGCCCGGCCGGTTCTCCGCCCGCACCGCCGTCCAGATGTTGCCTTCCACGTCGCAGAC
This sequence comes from Gemmataceae bacterium, assembly GCA_036266155.1. Lineage (GTDB taxonomy): Bacteria > Planctomycetota > Planctomycetia > Gemmatales > Gemmataceae > SIAJ01. Next base: position 13,831 of record DATANR010000339.1, read on the forward strand.
CATGCCGTCTGGACCGTCTTCCGGCGAATAATCGACGAGCACCTTGCGGAATTTTGCCTTCCCTTCCGGCGACAGATCGTATGCGAGCAGGGCCATGCGTCCCTTGTGGGTCGGCTCCGGGTCTTCCTTCACACGCAGCCGGCCAATGCCCGTCGAGCCGTTGTCGTTGCTCACGACGTACATCGTCTTCTGATCCGGGGAGATCGCGACGCCGTTGCACTTGCCGGCGTCCGTGATGATGCGGTGAATACTGCCATCGGTATCGACGCGATAGACGGCTTGCACCGGCTGGTCGATCGGCTCGTGGCCAAGGTAACGCGGATCGCTGAAGTAGACGCGTCCCTTTTCGTCGATGGTGATGTCGTTGGGCGAATTCAGCGGCCGGCCTTCGAACATGCCGGCCAGGATGTAGGACTTGCCCGTCTTCATGTCGGTGCGGGTCACGCGCCGGCCGCCGAAATCGGCGCCCTCGGCCGCGAGCAGGTTCCCATCCGCGTCAAACTTCAGCCCATTCGACATGCCGCTCGGCGAGCGGAAGATCGTCGCCTTGCCCATTTTCGGATCGTACTTCCAGATATGGCCTGCTTCGATCGGCTCCTTCTTCTCGCGGGAAACGTGGCTGAAGGTGATGTCGCTGAAATAGACCATGCCATCGGGCGCGACGGCCACGCCTTCGGTGAGGACCAGGCCGCCGTCGAAGAGCAATTCCAGTTTCGCATCGGGAGGCACCACTGGGTCGGCCGCAAAACTCATACTCGCAAGAACCAGAGTCACGAACACGGGAGAGGCACGCATCAATACTCCTTGATGGGGAAAACCTCAGGGGGAACAGATTCGCTTCCACTTGTCTTGAAATCCAGGTCGCGTCAGGACCTCCGGGTTAACGACGCCGCGCGGCACCCGACCCTGGCTGAGATCGATCATTCCCTGGCAGACGGCCCGGCCGATGTCGCGGAAGAGTTCGTCCGTCCACGCGATCGCGTGCGGCGCCAGAAGGACATTATCGAACGCAGCCAAGGCATGAGGAGCGGTCACAGGTTCGGTCGCGAAGCAATCGAGAGCCGCCCCGGCGAGCCGGCGCTCGCGCAAGGCCGCCGCCAGGGCATCCTCGTCCACTATGCTTCCGCGGGCCGTGTTGATCAGATACGCGGTCGGCTTCATCAGGGCCAGTTCACGCGCAGCGATCAGGTTGCGCGTCTGTTCGTTCAGCGGGCAGTGGACGGAAACGAAGTCGGCGGCGCCGAGTAGTTCTTCGAGCGGAACTGAACGAGCGCCTGCTGCCGCCACTTCATTTGCGGGAACAAACGGGTCGAAGACGAGCGGTGCGTTCATGCCGAAGCCCGCCAGCAGCTTGACGAGCGCTTTGCCAATGCCGCCGAAACCGATGACGCCGAGCGTTTTGTCGCGCAGCTCCGAGCCCATGTGAGCGCTACGTTCGTCCCACCGAGCTTCGCGAACGAGACGATCCTTGATTCGCACGTTGTGCGACAACGCAAGCATCCAGGCGATGGTCGCTTCCGCCACGGAACGATCGACTGCTCCCGCCGCGATGAAGAGGAGGACGTCGGCCGCCGTGCAGGCCGCGATGTCGACCGAATCAAAACCGACGCCGAAGCGGCCGAGCGCGAGCAGGTCCTTGCTGTCGGCGAGGCTCACGGCAGTGACACGCGGGCTCAGAACAACCGCGGCATGAAAACCCGTCAGTTGATCGCTGCCGATCACGGGCCTGTGTTCCGTAAAATAAGTGGCAGACACTGGCGATTCCGCGAACATATTCAGGCCGATGTCGCGATAACGCAGCTTGCCATTGGCGTCGAGAAAATCGCCTGTCAGCGCAACGCGAAATGGTCGCGTGGACTTGTGATCCGCATTCGCGGGCGTGACGGACGTGATTCGTTCGACCGACCAGTCCGCACGCATCGGCCGGTCGCGGCCGATCGCGCCGAGCGATGCACGCAAGGAACGGATCAACATTCCCGTATCCATGCCAAGTGCGATCGCTCGGAAACCCTGGGCAATCCGCCGTTGCACGTCCGCATCGCTGGTCGCCACGACGCCGCACTGCTTACCGGCTCGTCGCAGCATGTCCTTCAGCGCCAGGATTTGCTCGGCAATGCCCGGCCCTTCCCACTGGCCGCGATGGCCGGCCGACGCGGAGAAATCCGCGGGGCCGAAGAAGAAGAGTTCGACACCATCCACATGCGCCATCGCGGGCGCCGTGGCCGCCCCACGCACGGTCTCAATGATGGGGACAACCAGGACATTTTCGTTCGCGGTTGCCGTATGCTCGACAAGCGCCTGGCCCCATGCCGTCGCCCGTTCGGCCCCGATGCCGCGCACGCCTTCGAGCGGATAGCGGGCATAGCGAACCGCCTGCTCAAGTTGCTCGACGGTTTCGATCCACGGGATCACGACGCCATCGGCCCCGATGTCGAGCGCTCGCTTGATGAGTCCCCCATTCAGCTCGGCAATGCGCACGAGGGCAACGGTATCACTGCGAACCGTGGCCCGGATATGCTCGGTGATTTCCTTCCAGTCGAGGTGGCCATGCTCGGCGTCGATGACGACCCAATCCATCCCCAGCGCGACGGCCATTTCGGTGATGCTCGGCGCTTCGAGCGTCACCCAAAGGCCAAACGTCGGCTGGTTAGCGGCCCACGTGCGTCGGAGTTTCTGAAGGGCGGAGAGTTTCATGGATGACGATCGAAGTTGTGCTGCGATTGGTGATACCCCCTCATTTGCTTATTGGCAAGAAATGCGAGCGCGATCTGAACGAAACACCAATGGCAAGTTCTCTCGTAGAATCACCGCATCCTGGCAGTTCTTTTTCCTGGGAGAGCGCACATGTCTCGATTTCATCTTGCTTGGGTGGCCGCTGCGATCCTGATTATCCCAGCAGCCGTCCGGGCTGGTGACGAGGATGCGAAGAGCATCCTGATCAAGGCCATCAAGGCTCACGGTGGCGAAGAGTTCTTGACCAAGCATCAGGCCGGGCAGTCGAAGAGCACGGGCAAGCTCACCCTGGCAGGCGTTGGCGAAGTGAACTACACGCAAGAAAACGCTTACATGCTGCCCGACAAATTCAAGGAGGACTTGGAGCTGGATATCGCTGGCCAAAAGGTCAAGGTTGTCACCTTGGTGAATGGCGACAAGATGTCAGTCACGGCCAACGGCATGGAAGCACCGCTGGACGCCACGACCAAGGGGGCGCTGGAGCATGCCAGGTACATGATGAAGGTCGCCCGCATGACCGCGCTGGTCAAGGAGAAGGGCTACGAGTTGTCATTGACCGGCGAAATCAAGGTCGGAGACAAGCCCGCCGTCGGCATTCGCGTCTCGTCGAAGGGGCAAAAGGACATCACGTTGTATTTCGACAAGGAGACTGGACTGCTCGCCAAACTGGAGCACCGTGCTGCCGAAGCCGGTACAGGAAACGAGGTCACGGAGGAACGGATCGTGGTGGAATACAAGAAGAACGATGCTGGCATTCCGCTGCCGAAGAAACTCGTGATCAAACACGACGGCAAAGACTTCCTGGTGGCCGACGTCGTCGAAGCGAAGATGCTCGAAAAGCTCGATGACAGCTTCTTCAGCAAGTGATCGAGAGCATCGACATCAACCATCGTGGGCGCGGTCGGCGACGCGGAGATCGGCCGACTTGCCCACGCCGTCCACCAACAATGGCTGCAACGGCATCGCGTGAGCCAGTTCCAAGCCGCTCCGGTTCCGAGTCACTCGGCCTGAGTTTTGCGTACGAGGGATATTGTCTATTTCTCCGATCGAATTTGTTGCACTGGCCGCAGCCTTACGTCAATACCTTCAGAATGAATCTCTGTTCTCCCAAAAGGAACTGACAAAGGCCGTTCACGGGGAGCGATTGGCTAATCCGGAACCACACACCGTTCCGTGAATTACTATTTTCAACCCGCCAGCGACCATTGTCTCCCTTGAATATGCGTGCATGGCGAGGGCTAACGAACGGATCGTCTCTGGGAACAATAGCGCACTCAGCGGGATTGCGACCTAACCAGTATTCGTTCCGTGTCAGCGCGATTCTGGGCCCGTCGCCGGTCTGGGTAATCTCCACCAGGGCGGGGTGGGAAGCCTCTGCGGCGGGTCGCGGCAACGGCGCACCGGGCCGGGCTGTCATCTGCCCTTCCAAGGTCGATGGCGGCGCGGCCTTCGCCGCAATCTGGCTCGACTCGAAGCGGTATCGAGTTTGACCGAACATCAATTCGACGCCGGGGAGAAGAGCCATACTCGCTACCCGAACAAATGTCCCGTTGGTGCTTCCGAGGTCGTTCAAGTTCCAGCGGAAGTGTCCGTTCTCCAGACGCGTTCGAACGATTTCCGCATGCTGGCGACCCGAGATCTGGACGTCGTGCGGAACCCGAATATCGCCCTCATTTCGAGCAATGACGTATCGATCGGCACGCAACGCGATCCACTCGCCGCCAGCATCGCCGTCATGCATGATGCACAGCATGGCCATCGGCGGCCGCTGCTGGGGACGGTAAACAGCAGTGTCGTCGGCCGCCACCTGCGGATGGACCATCGCCGCCGGCGGTGGGATGGTCGGAGCCGCAGCCTGTAGGAACTGACCTGGCAGAATCGTCTGCATGGCCCGCAGGCTCGCGTCGTCCGCGTCGGCAGGCTCATAGAACCACGGCGGATTCGGCGGTTGTTGGTCATGCGAGTCGGGCATGGTGCTCATCCTGTCGCGGGGAAGAATGGATTACATACATACTGCATATTGTTCCGTTCGTTTCATCCGATTTTTCGGCAATGAATCGAAACGAAATGGCGTCACCCGAAGTGCCTACGAAGCCAGCAAATACGCAGGCGGCGATCCGATCACGACGTCCGCGCCATTGCCTCACCGTAACCATGGAACGCGCCACACGTTTGCTCCAGTCGCCACCTTCGTCTCGGGGTTGCCGATGTACCATGCGCGCGCACGAGAACGGAAGTCGGCCACATTCAGGTATTTTGAAACGCTTACACCCACTGTGCCTTCCACTATTTCTTCGAGGATGGTATGCTCCGTTGCGAGGTTCGTGGCGTTGAGAGTTCCCAAATTCAATTTGACTACGAGATTCTTCACCCGGCCCGACATGGTAGCGTTGCCATCGCCCGTCATATCGACCCAGAATTGCTCGGCAATTACATCTTTGATGTCCAGCATCGCTGGGCTTTTTACGTCGATCTTTGTCAAAGAATTATCCTTGAAATGAACTTCGATTACCGTCCCTTTTTCGAGGTTCTTGCTTAAGGGGTGTAGGTCGAGCGTCCCGTCTTTGTCAACGTTCGTACTCAGATCGTACCCCAGAACTTCCCATTTATCCCCATTGCTGATATTGACTGTCACACCGTCCAAGTTCGTTATCTTGATCGTTGTGAATCTTGTCACAGTCTGCGGCACGGATTTGGGCCTTTCTTTTACTTTGGGGACAGTCGGGACCGGCTCCTTGGGCACGGAGGGCGCCGCCGGTGCGATCTCTTTCCTCTTTTCCAGCACGAATTCCTTAGCGGCTTTGCCATTGATCTTTACCGGCGCCAGTTTCTCGAGCTGCGACAGCAAAAGGTCACTTGTAATTGGTTGACTAATTGTCAGTTTCGTTAGCCCTTTCAACTCCTGTATCGACGAAACGTCCTTTAAATTCCCCCTAATTAATTCCAGTTCCTTGACTTCCCCTTCTTCGGCAAGTGGTTTGAGAGCGATCTGGATGCCAGGATTGGCAGCACGCAATTGAGCGATTGCTTGTTCGTCGCGCGTGTCGACATGCGTCACCGTAAGTGTGAGCGTATGTACTTTCGGAGATTCTCCGGATGTTTCAGCAGTAACTGTTAATGACTCTTTGCTATCGCGAGCATACGGACCTGCCTTAAGTTCCCAAATCTTCTCGCTCGGGCTTGTTTTTACGACGCTCTGTGTAACGCCTGTGGGCAATTTTGAAAAATCGACCTGGAAACTTGCTGGCCTCGTGCTCTTCACAACGAGTTGTTTGGGCTCGCCATCCGAATCCAGCGGCACATCATTGTAGGTGAAGTCAAAGGGGGCCGCGACCGTTGGTGGCGGTAGTGTTTGCGCCACGTGCGTCGGCTTGTCGTGCGGCGCTCGCAGCGCAATTGCGACAGGCACAGCCACCGCCGCGATGACAATCAACGCACCCAAGGCGAAAAGCCCCCGCTTCACGTTCTTGCTCATCGGCCGCCGCGGCTGCTTGGGGGCAGGCGTCGTCGGTTTCGCAACCGGTGAATACGATTGTCGACTCGATCGTTCCGGCGCTCGCTTGGCCTCTACGCGGGCAGGAAGTGGCGGCGGTGGGTTGCTTGGAAAATCAAAATCCAGCGGCTGTTCAACTGCTGGCGGAGCCTTGGTCGCGGGCTTGCTAATCGCCGATGCACGCGCTTCTTTCGGTGCAGGGTCCGAAAAGTCGAAAGCCAGCGCCGCATGATCTACTGGGGGCGAGGCAGGTAATTGCTCAACAATGGGCGGCGGCAGAGTTCGGACCACCGGCTTGACCGGCGCCGCTGGGAGCACCGGGAGCGCCGGCGGAACCGGGCGACTCATAGTTGGTCGATCGAGCCAGTGCTTCAAGGCGGTCGCGAATTGCTCGCCGCTCTGGTAGCGGTCTCCGGGGCGCTTCTCCAGTGATTTCAAAACGATCGCGTCGAGTGCTGGGTCGAGGCCCGGTCGACGCATGGATGGCGGTATCGGCTTGGTCTGGACAATGTCGAGAATATTTCCCGTCCACGGGATCGGGATCGAGCCGGTGAGAAAGTGGTACAAGACCGCGCCGGCACTATACATATCGGACCACGGGCCGATTTGGTTCCGACTGAAGAATGCCTGCTCCGGCGGCATATATGCCGGCGTACCGACTGCCGTGCCCGCGATCGTGGCCAGTCCGGTGTCCTCACCCGGGCCGTTGTTCACCGCATTCTTGTCGTGGCACGCGGCCATGCCAAAATCCATCAAATACAGATGATCCTGCTCGAGCATCATGTTCGCGGGCTTCACGTCGCGGTGGAGAATGGAATGCTCCGCGAACACCGACTGCAGCGTTTTGCAAAGAGTCACGACATGACCAACCGCGATACGCGAGTCCGCGAATCCCGTCTTGGGTAGTAACTCCGCCAGCGTCTTCCCTTTGACGAGCTTGCAGACGAGATAATAGCTACGCTCGTGCTCACCCTTGTCGAAAATCGGCACGATGTTCGGATGCCCAAGTTCGGCGAGCAAATTGGCCTCGCGCAGAAACCGTTGAACGGCATCGGCAGAGCTCAGGGCTTCCGGCAGGAGCATTTTTACCGCGACTTCGCGGTTCATCTTCGTGTCGAATGCCTTCAAAGCCACGCCAAAGGCCCCGCGCCCGAGCTCGCTCCGAATCTGATAGCGATTGCCAATAATCGTGAGATCCGTAGTCGATAGCTCCCAGGCCTTCCGCCGCACCGCGAACGAAGTTCGGCACGACTGACAGCTCGCCGTCGCGCCGACCGTGTTGTCGTCAACGACGTGGAGCTTCTTGCAGTTCGGGCAGCTAATTTGGATGGGCATCTCGCGACTCCGCACGACGCGTAACGGAAGCAGTCACCTACCGGCTGTTATACGAATCCGAGCCTTATTCCCGACATCCACGATCGATCGCTCAATTCTGAATGACTACCCGTCTGATCTTCTGCAGTTTGAGCGTGGTCGAGCGTCCGCTCAGGGCCATGATGAACAGCGTCGCCAGAATGAAGCAGATCGAGTGAAAGCCCAGTAATGCCAGAGCGAGTTCGGCCGAGCCGTCGACCGCGATGCTTCTGGAGTGCGCGGCCGCGGCGACATCGGAGGGCAGAACGGCGTCCAGGCCGCGCTTGCCCCAATACGTCGTCACTCCAAGTTTGGCCAACCACTCGCCGAGGCCGGACAACGGCGCGATTGTCCCCGACAAAATGATCTGCGGAATAATGGCGATCGGTATGAGCGTGATGGCCATCTCTTCCGACGACGAAACCGTCGAAATCAAGAGCCCCAACGTCGTACCGGCCATCGTCAGGGCCATCAAGATCACGAACTGTTTGAAGGGGTCACCCGGCGGCGCGCAGACAAGTCGCGTGAGGCCGAACAGAATTGAGACTTGAAGCAGCCCAAATCCAAAGAGGACGACGAGCTTTGATAAGTAGTAACTGCCGGCTAACAAATTGAAATCACGCTCACGGGTAAAGATGGTCCGTTCCTTGACAACTTCTTTGGCCGCGATGTTGCACCCAAACCAGAAACTCGAGATCGCCAAGAGGAACAAAAGGTTAACGGCCTTGGGCACCTTCCCGTCTTCCTTCACGGGGTCAAAATGCCCGAGGTTGCCAAAGACAATGATCAGCAGGAGTGCGACGATTAAGCTCTGGGAAACCATGGCGAAAAGGGCGGGCACGTTGCTGCGCCAGATCGCCAGGTAGCGCTGTGTGAGTACAGTGGCCTGTCGGAGAAAAAGGCGGGCGCGCTGGGAAAACCTCTGGCGAGCCGGCGTTGATTGGCGGGGCGGACCGCGACGACCGCGCGGCAAGCGGTCGGTTACATACTTCGCATAATACGGGCTATCAAGATAGCGCTGTTGCCAATCCACCTGCGGTTGAACGTCTTTATCTTCCAGCCGATCGTAGACTTCACCGAGTCGTTTAATGCCAAAGTACGCCTTGGCCTCGGTCGGGGAACCGAAGAACGCCAACTTGCCGCCGGGCGCCAGGATCACGACCAGATCACAAGTACGTTCAACATTCGTCAAGCTGTGGGTAATGCACACGACGGTCTTGCCGTCGTGAGCGATCTGGCGAAACAGGTCCATCATGTCGCTGTCCGTTCGCTCATCCAGCCCAGAAGTCACCTCGTCGAGAAAAAGGAGGTTCGGCTTGCACAATATCTCGTTGGCCAAGCACGCGCGCTTAATTTGACCGCCGCTGAGTTGCCGGATGACCGTCCCATACCGATGAGTGAGCGCGACGGTGTTAAGGGTCTCTTGGATGCAGGCGGCGGTTTCGTCCGCGCCCGTATCGGAGGGGAGGCGCAAGCGGGCCGTGTATCGAAGAGCCTGGCCTACCGTCAGTGAGTCGTGCAACACATCCTTTTGTGGGACCAGGGCCAGATCTTTCTTCAGGGCGTCAAAGTTCGCGTGCAGGTCCTGGCCATTGACGAGCACGGCGCCTCGGTCCGGAGCAGCTCTCCCACTAATGATCGTCATCAATGTCGACTTACCGGAGCCGCTCGGCCCAAGGAGACAGACAAATTCACGCGGCTTAAAAACCAATGTGATGCCATCTAGAAGCGTGAGTTTTTTGCGGGTCTGCCGGTCCGTGACGATCTTGGATACGTCTTCGGAGATAAGCTCAATGTTGTTGACGCGGTCTTCCGAAACCAGACTTGTGCCGTCGAATATTAGGGCAAAGGGCCCAATATTGATTCGGTCATCGCGGTTGAGAAGAACTCGCTTCGCAGTCAGGCGACGACCATTGACGAAGGTCCCATTAGCGCTGCCGAGATCGCGCAAAACGACCTGGCCATTGTTGTGTGAGAAAATTACCGCGTGCCGGCGTGACACCTGGGGATGAACGAGAGCAATATCCGCACTCTGATCTCGGCCGATCAGCATTGAGCCCGAAATGCGGAAGCTGCCACGAAGGGCCATGACTTCCGTGAACTGTTGCGCCGACGCGGGCAGGGTTCGGAAGCCGTCATCGGCAGGCGCCGGCGCAGAAACCTGAACTTCGGCCGCGGTCGGAGACGTTGGATGCAGATAAAAGCGGAACTCGTTTTCGCCGGCCACCAAGGTGGCGCCCTGCGACAGTTGCGCACGTTCATCGACCACTCGGCCATCAAGGTAGGTCGGGTTTTCTCGGACAAGTGACTCAACGAAGAAATGCCCACGCTCGCAGACGACTTGAAAGTGTTTGCGCGAGCAGCGCAAGCTGGCAACGGGCAAATGCGCTTCCTCGCTTCGCCCCACGAGGAAACGCGTGATCGAACCAATGATGTAGCGCTGGCCGGTCTTACAGTCTTCAAGAACCGGAAACTCAGGGCGGCTCACGATTTGTCCTCAAAATCGAACGTTAGTATCGCTGCCAGAGCAACGATTGCTGCCGTCCCCAAAGGGCATCGAGTTCCGTCGATGAGTATATCTCCGCCGCTCCGAATCGTGGCCAGAATTCTGTCGCCTTTCTTGGGACTTCCGCCTCGGTCCTCCAGTGCTGCCGATTACAAGCTCGATTTTCCGCCGTAGGATAGCCGGCAGGAGTCATGTTCGCTGAATGTAATGGCGTGTCCGTTGAGGATGGTGGACCGACAATACCAAGCGCACCAGTGCTTGGGACATCGTTGAGGTAGCCCTTGGCCGATCAACCGACTCTGGAACTCATCTCCCGGTTTCGCGCTGACAAATCTTCGTCGGCAGCGGACGAGTTGTTTCGCCGCTACAGCGAGCGCGTCCTGGCGTTCCTCCGACCCAGGCTGAACGCGCGGCTCGCGAGTCGGATCGAGCCCGATGATGTCGCGCAATCGGTCTTCAACAGCTTCTTTCGCGGACTTGCCGAGCACGGCTTCGTCTTTCGGCAACGGGAAGACGTGTGGCGCCTGCTCGTGCAAATCGCGCTGCACAAGCTGCACAATCAGTCGCGCCGCCATCGTGCCGCTCGACGCAATGTCGACCGCGAAAGTAACGATCTGCTTATCGCAGCCGTGGCCCGCGAGCCGTCGCCGGCGGAGGCGGCTGCCGTGTACGATGAGTTGGAGGCCTGTTTACGGGCGCGGCATGCGCGTGATCGGAATATCGTCGAGCAATTTGTGTGCGGCAACTCTTACGAAGAAATCGCGCTGCGCGTCCAGTGGTCGCAACGAACCGTCCGGCGCGTTTGCGAGCAAATGATGAACGATCTTCAGCGCCGCCTGGCTGTCGAGGCTGATCCCAAGGAGAGTCACCCATGAGCAGCAGATCAGGCGGCGGACTCATCGGTCGGCTCGCGGACGATTTTGACATGGCCTGGCGCGCAAGTCCGCCGGCGAATATCGAAGAATTCTATCGCCGAATACTGAACGGTGAGGCCAGTGTCCTGGACGATGCAGGCCGTCTATCGCTGTTGGAAGAATTGATCAAGCTCGACCTTGAATTCCGGTGGCGTGCGTCGGGGAGCAGCTCCGCGGCTTGGCGCGTCCGCGACTACATTCAACGCTTCGCCGAGTTGCGGGCGGTAGGATGGAATCCAACTCCTCTGTTGTGCGAAGAATTTCGGGCACGGTGGCAATGGGGCGATCGGCCGAGCCGCCAGAGTTTTGCACGCGAATATCCTCAGCTCGAAACGTCAATTACACCGCTCTTGTTCAAGATCGAACAAAGTTTGCATAGCCAGATTGAGAATCCGCCGTCCCTATTTAGGACTGGATCGTTTGTTCCTCGTCAAGATGATGTCAAGTCGACCGATCTATCAGGAGCGGAGCAAGCCAATCTTAATGCTGCGCAATCAACGATTCAGGGTTATGAGATCAAGGGCGAACTGGGCCGCGGCGGCATGGGAATCGTCTACAAGGCATGGGACCAGCGGCTGAAGCGGATGGTGGCGTTGAAAATCATTATTTCCGGCGCCCTGGCCGGCGAAAATGAAATGGCGCGCTTCCGGAAGGAGGCACAGGCCGTCGCCCAGCTCAAGCACCCCAACATCGTTCAGGTTTTTGGCTTGGGCGAGCATGACAATCGGCCCTATTACGTGCTGGAATATATTCGCGGCGGCAGTTTGTCGCGGTATCTGCGCGGCACATCTCAGCCGCCAAAACTCGCCGCCGAGTTCGTGGCGACGCTTTCCCGTGCGATGGCGGTTGCGCATCAAGCAGGAATCGTCCATCGGGACTTGAAGCCAGCCAACATATTGCTCGATATCGATCAATCGGACGAATTACGGCCGGACAAACCGACGGGAGCGCAACTGGCGCGCCTCCGGCCCAAGATTGCTGATTTCGGTCTGGCCAAGCAAATCGGCGACGATGGCGGACAAACCCAGAGCGGAGCTGTCGTCGGCACTCCGAACTACATGGCCCCGGAGCAGGCGGAAGGGCGGACGAAGGACGTCGGGCCTGCAAGCGACATCTACGCCCTGGGCGCCATCCTCTATGAGATGTTGGTCGGGCGGCCGCCGTTCCAGGGTGCGACGGTGGTAGAGACGCTGGACTTGGTGCGTGAACAGGAACCGGTGTCGCCGCGACTGTTGCAGCCCGGTGTGCCGCGTGATTTGGAGACGATTTGCCTCAAATGCCTTTCCAAGGAGCCGGAACAGCGTTATCGAACGGCAATTGAACTTGGCGAAGACTTGCAGCGCTTCGTGGATGGAAAGCCGATCCTGGCACGGCCGGTTGGCTCGTTCGAGCAGGCCTGGAAGTTCTACCGTCGCAACCCTCGCGTTGTGTATACAGGCGCCGGCATCGTCGTGCTCTTGCTCCTGTTAGTCGCTGCTTCTGGCGTGTTGGCAGTGTTATCGGCACGCAAGACCAAGGCCGAGGGTGATAAGAACGCTGCCGAACTTGCAAAGGTGAAGGCCGAAGGAGAAACGGTCAAGGCACAAAGCGACAAACAAGCAGCCGACCTTGCCAAGTTGAAAGCCGAGGGCGAAAAAAACGAAGCGGAATTGAAAGCGGCGAAGGAAATCGAGGTGAGGCAACGCGACCTGCTCATCGGTGTGGCTGAACGTGAGTTGTCTTCAAACGGTGACGTTGCTTTGGCGGAGAAAAGACTTGATGAATACAACAAAGAATATCGTGCATGGGAATGGGATTACTTGAACCGGCTGTGTGATGGGGCTCGCGAGCCGCTTAAGGGCCATGAAGCCGGGCTTTGGAGCGTTGCATTCAATCCAAATAACGAAGAGATTGCAACCGCCAGCATTGATGGATACGTCGGGCTATGGAACGTATCGAGTGGAGAGTTTACTAAGCGCGATGGGCATCGCTCTGATTTGGGACCGGCAGTGACTGCCGCGCGCGCGATTAACGATGCGAACACCAATGTCAACCTAGCGCAACTTAGGAATACGATTCTGGGCGGGTTGAATAGCGTTGCGGGAGGCAATGGCGACATTGAAAAGCTTCTGCCCTTTCCGGCCGTCCCCCTTTCGGCAACTACTCAGGGGATACCTAAGCACATATCACCAGTTTTGCGAGTTGCATACAGTCAAGATGGCCAGTATCTCGCATCCGGCGGTCTCGATCCCAACGTTATCTCCCCAGATAGGCTGTCGAAGCCGAATGCCAAATGGGATCCGAAAGGGAGAGTCATTGTTTGGGACAGGAATGGGAAAAAGGTCAAGGAATTCGACAGCCACAAATTCATGGTCACCGCCCTGGCGCTTAGTCCTAAAGGCGAGCAAGTCGCTTCCGCAGGAATGGATGACAACCATTGCTGGAAGTTATGGAACAGAGCGACCGGCGATGTCATCCATGAGTTTCAAGGTCACAAGGGGTGGGTCAGTCAGGCCCGGTTCAGCCCCGATGGCAAGTACGTCGTGACGGGCAGTACCGATGGCACCGCAATTCTCTGGGAACTCGCGACTCGCAAACCGAAATACACGTTCGTCCACCATCATGCGACGGTTCACGATGTGGCGTTCACCACGCGTGGGGATTTGCTTGCCACGGCAGGCATGGACGGGAACGTATTTATTTGGAATCTGGATCTGGCGGACCCCGCACGTGAACCGGTCCAGAGATTGAGCGGCCACATCGGCTCGGCGCTTGGCGTGTCGTTTAACCACAACGGCACGCGCGTCGCTTCCGGAGGCTTCGATCGCACGGTACGTGTGTGGGATCCCAAGACCGGCGCCGAGAAGATTACTCTCCGCGGCCACACGGATTGTGTCTGGAGCGTGGCCTTCAGCAACGACGGTCTGCGGATTGCGTCCGCGAGCTTTGACGGCACGGCACGCATTTGGGATGGTACGCCGCAGCAAGAACAGAGCCTGCCAGGAGAGTTCACTATTCCGAAGCATGTGGCCGACGAGAAAAAAGGAGACGACGATCACCGCGTGAATCGACTGATTTTCGATCGAGATCGCAAACGGCTAATCACAGCGAGCTGGGATCGAACCGTCGGCGTGTGGGATGCGCAAACGGGAGAGAATGTCCTTCCGCCACTGAATCATGACGGTCCCGTTTGGGGAGTCGCCGTCAATCCAAAAGGGAACCGCATTGTGTCGGGGAGCTGGGATACAACTGTCCGCTTGTGGGATGCCAACAACGGCAATGAGCTACGCCGACCAAACGACACTACCGGTGAACCCCACTTTGCACGACTCACGAGCCCAGTTCAGAGCGTTGCGATGAGTCACGATGGCAAACGGGTCGTGGCCGGAACATGGGACGGCACCGTCATGGGTTGGGAAATCGAGACAGGCAAAGAAGTCATCAACCGCAGGCTTCATTACCTTCCGATTTTCGGGATGGTGTTTAGTCCTGATGACAAGTATTTGGTGACGGCTAGCGGCGACCGCACAGCAAAGATTTGGAGAATTGGCTCGAACGACGACGGATTTCCGCTTCAAGATCATACCGCTACTGTTTTCAGCGTCGCATTCGATAAGTCCGGGGATCGAGTTGCAACGGCAAGTTGGGACAAGTCGGTCATTATTTGGAAATACGCGAGCGGACGTGCGACGTTCGAAAGACGACTAGGCGACGCGAAGGACGGGCACACGGACTATGTGTATGGTTTAGCTTTCGACCCATCGGGAGAACGCCTGGCAACGGTTGGCAATGATAAGACTTTGCGGTTTTGGAACGTCAAGACCGGTCAAAGGATCGGTGAAACAAAGACTCTACGCGGCGTTATTTGGGACGTGGCGTATCACCCCGATGGCGATCGTGTTGCTACCGCTATATGGAATCCAAAATGCTGGATAAAAGTCGTGAAAGTTGGTCGTTGACGGAAATCTGGCGACTTCCGTTCCGCATCGCACTGACGCCTGAAGTCGCGGGCGTCTTCGCGCGCAAGCGTGAATGGCCGAATGGCGGCTGAGAGTGGAAACGAAGAATCGATGATGGGTGGCGTCAGTCGTTTGACAACGTTCGCACATTGGCCAATGTTTGTCTCAGATTCGCGCCAAGATGCCGGTGATGTGCCCGGCGTCGCCACAGCTTGCCTGGCCGCAAGCGCCCGAGCCGATGCGTACCGTGAAATCATCCACCTGGAACGCCGTTTTCGTTCGCCGCGCCCATTGCTCGACTCGGCAGAACCGCTGCCCTATCAATCGCTTCCGTCCGAAACTGGAAGCGCTCGACGATCGTCTCGCTCCGGCGACGTTGACGGTCAATTCCCTCGCGAACTCGACCGGCGGATCGCAACTGACCCTGCGTGATGCGATCCTGGCGGTCGATGCCGGCAGCTACAGCGGACCGGCATCCGGCCAAGTAACCGGCACGTTTGGCAGCAATGACACGATCCAATTCCAGTCCGGCCTCAATGGTACGCTCTCGCTGTCAATTGCCAATGGCACGATGGTGATTTCCAAAAACGTCACGATCGCCGCCAATCCTGCTCTCAACGCCATCACGATCAACGGACAGACCAACGCGGGAATTTTCCAGGTCAACAGCCCAGCCGCAGCAACGATCAGTGGCTTGACGCTCACGAGAGGTAAAGACGCGGGCAACGTATTCGGCGGCATCTACGTTCAGGCCGGCGCCAACCTCACGATTAACGGCTGCACCCTGACCAGCAATCAGTCCACGGGCGTCGGCGGCGGCGCGATCCTCAATGCTGGGACGCTGACCGCGACGAATTGCACCTTCAACGCCAACACCGGCGTGGTCGGCGGCGCCATCGACAACGTCAGCGGCGCGACCGCGACCTTGATCAACTGCACCATCTCCGGCAACCAAGCCACGACCGCCTCCGGCGCCGGCGGCGGTGTCGCCAATGCCGGCAGCATGACGCTGCTCAATACTATCGTGGCTCAGAACACGTCGGCGGGAGTTGATCCGGACGTGGTCGGCGCGTTCACCAGCGCCGGTCACAACCTGATCGGCAATGCGACGGGTGCGACCGGCTTCACCGACGGCTCCAACGGCGATCAAGTCAGCGTCGCGGCGCCGTTCACGGGCGATGTGACCGACGGCCTGCCCACCATTGCGAATGTCTCTAGCACGGCCGGGCTGGTGGTTGGCCAGATCGTCACCGCCGCGTCGGGCGCTTTCCCGGCCGAATCGGTCATCGTGGCCATTGGGCCCCACACCGTCACGCTGAGCCGGGTGGCCACAGCGACGCACATGGGAGACACGCTGACAAGTTCCGTCTATGCCGTCCTCGGCCTGTTGCAGAACAACGGCGGCGGCATCCAGACCATGGCCCCGAGGCCGATGAGCCCCGCCATCGACGCCGGCGCCAACAGCGATGCCGTGCTGACGGTGCCGGCAAACGACGAGCGCGGCGTCAGCGCAGCCCAAGCGGGGACCGTCGACATCGGCGCCGTCGAGGCAAATCAACTCCTCGTGACCAATCTCAACGACGCTGGTGCTGGTTCGCTGCGCGACGCCTTGACGCAGTCCTACAGCACACCCGGCACCGTTTTGATCGACTTCCAGGCTGGCTTGACCGGAACCATCTCGCTGACGACCGGCCGGCTGGAAATCGTCCATGACGATTGGGTCCGCGGCCCCGGTGCGTCGCAGATCACCGTCGACGGCAATCTGAATTACTGGTGCTTCGGCGTCAACTCGCAGTATCTCTCCGCGGGGAATCTGCACACGGCGATTTGCGGCCTGACCATGACGCATGGCAAACAGACCCAAGGGGGGATCAGCGACGGCCGCGGCGGTGCGATCAGCTATCGCGGCGGCTTCCCGAACGACTACCACCTCACGGTCAAAGACTGCGTCATCGAGAACAGCGTCAACGGCGGCATCTATGCCGAGGACCGGCTTTCAGTCATCAATTGCCAGATCCTCAACAACACCGGCCACGGCATCAACATCAACGGCGACGACTTCGACCTTACCAATAGCTGGATCGCCGGCAACACGCAGAAGGGCGTCAACGCCGACGTCGATTCCGTGTTGACCAATTGCACGCTGTCCGGCAACGGCGAGAACGGCATCCGCAACGGCGACCACAATGAAATCCTGACCAACTGCACCGTGACCGGCAACAACGCCGGCGTCGAAGTGTGCATGGATGACATTGGCCTTTACACCAACTGCACGATCATCGGCAACACGGTAGAAGACGCCCGCACGGTGGTCGGCCCGCCGCCCCAATACGTCGGCAACATGCTCTTTGACAACTCCATCGTCGGCAAGATGGTCATCCAGTGGGGCATCTTCACGTCGCTCGGCAACAACATCTTCGACAACGGCTTCCCGGGAACGATGCTGTCCAGCGATGTGTCAGCTCCCGCGATTACCTCGTCGAACGTCGGCTCTGGCGGATTCTTGACGAGCGGCCAGTACTACTACGTAATCGGCGCGGTGACTGCGTCGGGGACTCTGACCTCGATCGAGTGGCCGGTGACGATCAGCGGCAGCAGTTCGAAGGTGACACTGAACTGGACGGCGCCGATCAATCTCCCGGGCGTGACCGGTTACCAGATCTATCGCGGCACCACGAAAGGCGGCGAAAAACTGATCGCCTCGGTCGCAGCGGGGGCGACCAGCTTTGGCGACACCGGCCTCGCGGCGACCACGAACGCTCCGTTGCTCCTCGGTTTGCTGAGCGACAACGGCGGCCCCGTGCCGACCTTGGCCCCGACCGCGGCCGGCAGCGTCTTCGCTAGCAACAAGGCGAATCCGGTTTACGCCCCCTTCCTCGATGCAAGTGGGCACTTTCGGAATCCAATTCTGCCCGGCATCGGCGCGTTTGAATCGCCGAGCAGCACGCCGAATACGCTTTCACTCAATCCCACAACTTTGCCGGGGATCGACCAGGGGCTCGGGTACTCCCACGCCATCACCGCCACCGGCGGCACCGGCACCGGTTATCAATTTGGCGTCACCGCCGGCGCGCTGCCACAGGGATTCACCCTCTTTAGCGATGGCACTTTAACGGGGCACGCAGCCACGCCGGGCTCTCATAGCTTCACCGTGACCGGCTTCGATAGTGCCGGCAGCTTTGGCAGCAAGAACTTCACGGTGACTGTGAACGCGCTCCCAACGTTCACGACCAGTAGCCTTGTCACTGGCACGGAGAACGCCACTTATCACCAGGCCATTCAAATCAATGGCGGCACTGGGCCGTTCGTCTGGAGTTACACAGGGACTCTTCCAAGCGGGGTCACGTTCGATACCGGCACGGGTACGTTCGTCGGCACGCCGGCGGCAGGCTCTGCGGGCACTTACACCAACATCCAGGTTGCCGCCACGGATAGTGACGGCCAAAGTGCGACACAGACCTATTCCATGACCATCCACTGGGTCATCGGCCTGAGCCCGGCACTTCCGGGAGACACCGTCACCTTCGCCTACAACCACTCGCAAGCCATCACCGGGGGCAGCGGAAGTTACAGCGGCCTGACCGTGACCGGCTTGCCGACCGGCTTGACGGCATCCCTCTCCGGCACCACGCTCACGATCAGCGGCACGCCGACGGTGACTGGCACCTTCACGCTGAACATCTCTCTCCACGTCGACGGCAACAACAGCGACAGCGACGTTGCCATCGAGAGCCTGACCATCAACCCGATGCTCGGCATCACGACATCGTCGCTGCCGAATTGGACCGAGACGCTGGCATTCAACCAGCCGATCGCCACCACGGGTGGCACCGGACCGTTCTCATTCATCGTGTCAGCCGGCGCGTTGCCGCCGGGCCTGAGCATCGACAGCACGACGGGCGTCATCAGTGGCACGCCGACGGTCGGCAGCGGCGGCAGCTATCTGTTCACGGTCGCCGTCGCCGATGCCGCTGGCGCTGCCGACATCCATCAGTACAGCATGGACATCAGCGCCGTGAGTCTCGGATCAATCTCGTTCGACCAGTGGACGATGAATAAGACCGGCTTCGCGGGCACGATTGCCGCGAGCACGGGCACGGGCGCATTCACGCTGAGCATGACCAGCGGCAAGCTGCCCACGGGCATGACTTATGCGCTGAACAACGGCATCATCGCGATCGCAGGCAAACCAACGGTCGCCGGCAATTACACCTTCACCCTGAAGTTGACCGACAGCCTCGGTGTCTCGGCGATCAAGAGTTACGCGATCGGCATCGACCCCGCGACGACGTTGATTTGGACGGGCCTCGGCGCCGACGCCGACTGGATGACGCCGGGCAACTGGCTCGGCGGAAAGGCCCCCGTGGCGGGCAACAACATCGTCTTCGGCTCGGGTGCAGCGCAGAAGACTGCCAACAATAACTTCCCCGTAGGGACAAAGTTTGGCGCCATCAACTTTTCGGATGGGGGTTACACGATCACCGGCAACAGCCTCAAGCTCGCGAGCGGGATCAACTCGATTAGCACCACCAGCGGGACCGACACCGTTGCCTTGAATATCACGCTGGCCGCGACTGAGAAGTTCAACATCGCCGGCAACACGCTGATCGATGTGACCGGCAACATCAGCGGCACGAAGTTCGGCGTTACCAAGATCGGATCCGGAACGCTCGCGTTAGACAGCCCGACTGGCAACAGTTACACCGGTCTCACAACCGTCACCGGCGGCACGCTGCAACTCAACACGAGTAACCAGATCGTCGACACCGCGAGCGTTACAATCAACGCCGGCGCGACGTTTGATTTGAATGGTCACGACGAAACGGTCACCAACTTGACGTTCACCGGCGGCACGGTCAATTCCGGCGTCGGCACTCTCACATTGAGCGGCGCCATCTTGAGCAATGCCGCGACTTTGCCGGCCGCCATCAATGGCAAGCTGAACCTGACCGCGGCCGCGCCCAAGTTAACCGTGAACAATGGAACCGCCGTCGCCGACCTGACGATCGCGGCCAACATCAACGCCGCCAGCCTGAACAAGGTCGGCCCCGGCACGCTGGTCTTGTCGGGCAACAACAGCTCATATGCCGGAACCACCAAGGTGGGCGCCGGCGTTCTCGATGTGACCGATCCCGCGGCACTCGGCAGCGGTCCCGTTTTCGCCCTCAAGGGCACAACGCTGCAACTGGACGGCGACGGCCTCACATTCAATAACGCGCTGACGACCGGCGGCGCGACGCTCAAGAATGTGGCCGGCAGCAATACCTGGGCAGGCACGATTGCCGACACCGCCACCAGCACGGTCAACGTCAATGCCGGCAAGCTGACGATCGACGGCGTCATCAGCGGCGTCGGCGGCCTGACCAAGGTGGGCGCGGGCACCCTGATCGTCTCCGCTCTCAACACCTACACCGGACGCACCACCGTGATGGGCGGCATGCTGGACGGCAGCAAACTCAACGCCCTGACAGTCAACAAGGGCGGCACCTTGGCGCCGGGCGCCACGGCCACCCAGATCTTGAATGCCGGGAACGTCACGTTCTCCGCGGGCAGCACCCTGGACGTGACGCTGAACGGAACCACTGCCGGCACCGGTTACGATCAGCTCAATGTCACCGGCAAGGTTGTCTTGACCGGATCCACGATGCACGTGAATTTGGGATTCACGCCGACGGTGGGCGACGCGTTCACGCTCATCCAAAACGAT
>DATANR010000340.1:0-6305 GCA_036266155.1 Gemmataceae bacterium
CATCGGGCGGCTTACGCCGCTCCGCTCGCCTTGCGTCGGCCCCGGCCATCGTAAACGGCCGTCTCCGTGATCACCTTGTCCATGAAGATGTCGTGGTCGGCCACCGGGATTTCGGGGAAGAGTTGACATTCGAAGGCGAGCGCCACGAGCGGCGTATCTAGCCGGGCGTGTTGCAGCAACTTGTCGTAATAACCCTTGCCATGCCCCATGCGGCCGCCGCGGCGGTCGAAGGCGACGCCGGGGACCATCACCAAATCCAGATCCTCGGGCCGGCACTGCTTCTCAGGCAGGGAGCGCAGTTCGACCTTCGGCTCGAGGATCTTGTACATGCCAATCGCCAACTCGTTCATGTCGGCGAGGCGGAATAATTCGAGTTCCCCCTGGTCGTTGCACCAGGGCACGACGATCGCCTTTCCCGAAGTAAGTGCGGCGGGCAGCGAGTGGCGGGTGCGGACTTCGGCCCGGACGTCGATGTAGAAGAGCACGGTCTTTGCGGCCGCGTAGTCCGGCAGCGCCATGAACTTGTCGCAGATGACCTTGCTGAGCGGATCCTTGTCCGGCTGGGCGTTGCGGTTGGCGTGGGCCTGTTCGCGCAGCAGCTTCTTGCGGTCGGCAATGTCGGTCATCGGCGGGTTATCTCCGGGTCAACGGGGTCCGAGTCATTAGACTGAACCGGCCGCGACCGGCTACCAGGATCGAGCGGCAACCAGCAGATTGCGCCGAGCAAGTACGACCCGCCGACGAGCAGTACTGCGGCTGGCCAGCCGAGACCGTCGACCCAGGCCGGCACGATTTGCGAGAAAAGGGCGGCGCCAAAATTCCCGAACATGTTCATCGCCGCGAAGACCGTCGCCAGATTGCGGCCGCCGAGGTCCATCGCCGCGCTGTAGCCGCACGAGTTGCCGCAGGAGACAACGATCGCCGCCGCCGTCAGGGCCGCGACGGTGAGAGCAACCTGATTGTTCGGAATGGCATAGGTCAGCGTAAAGATGATGACGCCGAGCGTCGTCGCGGTGATCGCGACCCCCGAGCGACTGGCGCGCAAGCTTCCGGTGCGGACAAGCACCCAGTCGGCAGCGAGCCCGCCGACGATGCTACCGGCCATGACACCGAGGATCGGCAAGCTCGTGAGTTTGCCGGCAAACCCTTTGTCTAGTTTGCAGACCTCTTGGAGATAGGTCGGGCACCATGAAAACCAGAAGACGTTGCTGGCGGCACGGAAGAACTGCTGCGCGCAAACGAGAATGAAGCCGCGGTTGGTGAACGTGTCGCGCCAAGTGCCGGCGTGTTGGCCGGTCGCGCTGTTCGATTCCAGAAGGGCACGCTCGGCGTCGTTCGTCCCGCCGTGCCGTTCCGGTCGGTCGCGAAACCAGCCGAAAAACCAGAAGCTCCACACTAGGCCGGGCACGGCATAGAGCACGAATACCCACGGCCACGAGACGATTTCGAGGAGCGAGCCGGTAACGAACGCCCCCACGGCGCCGCCGAGCGACATGCACGCTTGCAACACCCCCGCGGCAAAGGCGCGCTGTCGCAATGGCATCCAGACGGAGATCGCACGCGTCGACCCCGGGAACAGGCCGGCCTGCGCGATGCCCATGAGCAGGCGCGACGCCAGGAGCAGCACGAACCCCGTGGCGACGTTGACCCACAGCGTGCCGGCCGCCATCGCCACGGTCAACCCACCCAGCACGCCAAACAGAAACAATGCCCGCCGCGGGCCCCAGGCGTCCACGAGCAGACCCGTCGGAATCTGAAAGAGAGCATAGGCCCAATAGAAAATGCCGATGACCCAACCCATCTGGGCCTTGGTCATATCGAGATCGTCGCGCACCGTGCTCTCGACGACGCTAATACACCCGCGATGGATGTACGCCAGCCCGGCCGCGAGACAGAGCCCGAAGAGCACGATGTAGCGGACGTTCGTCGGGCGGTCATTCATGTGGATGGGATTGTCCGCTGGCGTCGCGCCGATGGCAAGACAATTGATTGCATGCATGCCACATATGCCCCGATTCGTTTCAACCACGTTTATTGCAACGAATGCAACGGATCGCGCAAGCGTCGATAGGGGAGGCAGTAATGGCGACCGAAAGCGTTTCAGCACGGCCCGACTAAGATAGCGACATGAAGATTGCGTTCATCACGGCGGGTGCCGCGGGCATGTACTGCGGCTCGTGCATGAAGGACAACACGCTTGTCGCCGCGCTGAACCGTCTGGGTCACGACGCTCTGCTTATTCCGACTTACACGCCAATCCGCACCGATGAAGAAGATGTCTCGCAATCGCGCGTCTTTTTCGGCGGCATCAACGTGTTTTTGCAGCAAAAGAGTTGGCTTTTCCGTCATACTCCGTGGCTTTTCGACCGGCTGCTCGATTTTCCGCGTTTGCTGCGCTGGGTTTCGCCATTCGCGATGAAGACGCGGGCCGAAAAGCTCGGCGGCCTGACCATTTCGATGCTGCTCGGCCAGGCCGGCAAGCAGAAGAAAGAGATCGACAAGCTCGTGGGTTGGTTGGCGAATGACTTCCAACCGGATGTCGTGTTGCTCACGAACGTGCTGCTCTCCGGCCTGGTGCCGGCGCTGCGGCGTGAGTGGTGGGGACCGATCCTCGGCACCTTGCAAGGCGACGACATTTTCCTCGAAGCGCTACCGGCTGACGACCGACGCCGTGCGCTGGAACTGATTCGGCAGAATTGTGCCGAGGTGTCCGGGTATTTCGCCACGAGTACGTACTACGCGGACTTCATGGCCGGCTATCTCGGGTTGCCGCGCGACCGAATGCACGTCGTTTATCCCGGCATCAATCTGAAAGGACACGGCACGCCGCCTGAGTTCCGCGATCGGCCGCCGTTTACGATCGGCTACTTTGCCCGCATCTGCCCGGAAAAAGGATTGCACAACCTCGTCGACGCTTTTCGACTGTTACGGTACATGCCCGACGCGCCTCCGTGCCGACTCAAGATCTCGGGCTGGCTCGGTTCGAACAATCACCATTACTTCGAAGCGCAAATGGCCAAGCTCCGCGACGCCGGCCTCGGCGATGCCGTCGAGCACGTCGACTGCCCATCCCACGACGACAAAGTGCGCTTCTTGCAATCGCTCGACGTTCTGTCAGTGCCGACGACCTATCGCGAGCCGAAGGGGATCTACGTTCTGGAGGCGCTCGCGAATCAGGTTCCCGTCGTGCAGCCACGGCACGGATCGTTTCCTGAGCTGATTGAAGCCACGGGCGGCGGCCTACTCGTAGAACCGGACGATCCGCCGGCATTGGCACACGGGCTCGTGCAATTGCTCACCAATGCGGCGCTCCGTCGGCAGATGGGTGAAGCTGGCCAAAAAGCGGTGTTCGCCCGATTCACGGCCGATCAAATGGCTGCCGAGACCGCCACTGTTCTCAGCCAGTATCATCAAGAACAACGCCGTCCCGCCGAGGCCATCGCGCCGTGAGCCAGCCCTTCCACATCACTCGCCGAGTCGAGTTTGGCGAAACCGACATGGCGGGCATCGCCCATTTCTCGAACTTCTTTCGATACATGGAAGTGGCGGAGACGGATTTCTTGCAGGGTCACGGCCTTTCCGTCGCATGGGACGACAACGGCCAGCGCTTTGGCTTTCCACGCGTCTCCGTGGCATGCGATTTCAAACGGCCAGTACGTTTTCGTGACGTGCTCGATATCGCGGTGACGGTCGAAGAGGTGGGGCGGAAGTCTGTTCGCTATCGGTTTGACTTCACGCACAAAGGGAACGAAGTCGCTGTCGGGCGGATCACGGCAGTCTGTTGCCGGAGCACGCCCGAGCATGGGATTGAGTCGATCGAGATTCCCCCCGAGGTCCGGGCCAAACTCGAAGGGAAATAGAAATTCACGTCGCGGGAACAATCGGCGCCATAAATCGGCCAATCGGCGCCGGCGGTCGGTTCGGCCGCGTTTCGAGTAAGCGGCCCGTGTTGGCGTCGATGATTAGCTCGTCACCGGCCGGAGTGACTTTGATCTTGACGACCTGTGTGCCGTTCTCAACGGCGTGGGCGACCGAGTAAACGTTTTTCTTGGTGGCCCCAACCGTCCCTGGCGGCGGCTCGGGGAGCGGCCGTCGCGATGCGGAACTGTCGGACCCGTGGACTTCATGCTCTCGAATTACGAGGCCGTTGTCGTCGCCGTGCTGACTCCAAACAACGGCGCCACCACCAATTGCAATGAGCGAAACCGTCACCAGGGCGATGCCCCAAGACAGGGGAAATGTTCCCCCCGAATTGGATAACGAGGCGGACATGGAATAAAACCTCCCAAGCGCAGAACGGTCTCCGACATCCAGACGAACAAACCTATTCAGAATATCGTCGGCAGGCCTGATTCATTTCGACGCTTGATCCAATAATGAGCAATGACCCCTATCTCCAACGCTTAACCGGACAACTGATCGACGGCGCCGACCGATTGCCGCTCGATTTTCGCCAGCGGCATGGGGCGTGGGTGCGGGCTCGGCAAAACTCAGACGGCGGATTTTCAGGGCGAGAGGGCGGTTCGGACCTGTACTACACGGGCTTCGCACTGCGCTCGCTGGCCGTTGTCCAGGAGTTGGATTCGCGGTTATGCGATCGAGCCGCCGATTTTCTGCGCGGCCAGATGACTGGCTCGGCTAGTGTGATTGATTTGTTTTCCCTCCTGGTCAGCGCCTTTCTGACGCGCCTGGGCGGGGGTCCGGACGTGCTCGCCGAGGCGCCGGCTGACTGGCCAAGCCGCGTTGCAACGGTGCTCGAGACCTTTCGCCACGAGGACGGCGGCTACGCCAAGACCCAGAACGGTACGTCCGGAAGCACCTACATAACGTTCCTGGTTGCCCTGGCGTTGGAGCTGCTCGGAAAATCTTGTCCGGAGCCGGGCCGATTGCGATCGTTCTTGCAAAATCGCTATCGCGATGGCGGCTTCGTCGAGATACCGCAGATGAAGCGTGCGGGCACGAATCCGACCGCCGCGGGAGTCGGCACGCTACAAATGCTCGGAGGGCTGGAGGAAGGCACTCGAATTGGCGTGGCCGATTTTCTAGTTCGGCTAGCATCTGTTGAAGGCGGGTTGCGTGCCAACGATCGAATTCCCGCCGCCGATCTGCTGTCTACATTCACCGGCGCCTGGACTCTGGCTGAGGTCGGCGGTCTGCACCGCCTCGATTTGGCTCGACTCGGATCGTATGCGGCATCGCTCGCGGGGCCGGACGGCGGCTTTCGCGGCGGGCTTTGGGACACCGGCTACGATGTCGAGTACACCTTCTACGGGATCGGCGTCCTCGCCCTCTTGGCGACCGAATGAGAAAAGCATGGCATTGATCGTCGACAATCTGGATAAGGAATTTCCGACACGCGCTGGCCCGCTCGCCGTGTTGTCCGGCGTCAAACTGACGCTTGCCGCGGGCGAGGCCATTGCCGTGATGGGGCCCTCCGGGTCCGGCAAGAGCACGCTGCTCAACATCATCGGCACGCTCGACGCGCCAACGCGTGGCACGGTTCGGGTGGACGGCGTCGATCCCTTTGTGCTCCCCGAGTCGCAACTGGCCGCGTTCCGCAACCAGGCCGTCGGCTTCGTTTTTCAGGACCACCATTTGCTGCCGCAATGCAGCGTGCTCGAGAATGTGCTCATTCCGACACTCGTGGTCTCGGACGGCGATCGCCAAGCTTTTGAAGCGGAGGCGCGCCGGCTGCTCGATCGCGTTGGCCTGTCCGCTCGACTTGAACACCGACCGGCAGAACTGTCTGGCGGTGAACGGCAGCGAGCGGCGATCGCGCGCGCCCTCATTCGTAAGCCGAAGTTGTTGCTAGCGGATGAGCCGACCGGCAACCTCGATCGCAAGACATCGCACGCCGTCGGCGAACTGCTCGCGGAACTGCACCGCCAAGAAGGGACGACGCTCGTGGTCGTCACGCATAGCCCCGATTTGGCTCGACTGTTCCCTCGTCGTGCTGAAATGAACGACGGCCGACTCGAACAAACCACAACTTGAGGAATCAATGTTGACCGCCGACCAACTCCTGGCCCGCCTGTATGCGCTCCGCAAAGATTTTGCGGACGATCCGGAGGACGAGACCTACCAGGCGCTGCACCTGGCGTTCATGTTCCTGTCGTACCGCATGGGCGATTTCAAGAAGTTCGTGGAAGAGGAACAGAAGAAGGCGAGCGGGGCTTAAGCAAAGCCTTCAGGGCGATCTCACTAGTAAAGCGACAACTTTGGAGTGCGGCGGCTTGGCGCAGCTTTCTTTCTTTTCCAGCGCTCACAAAGAAAGAAAGCTGCGCCAAGCCGCCGCACTCCAACGT
>DATANR010000341.1:0-35271 GCA_036266155.1 Gemmataceae bacterium
CGGTCGTATCGACGTCCGTGACGTGCTTCACCAGGCTGCTGACGGATGTGCCGGAATTGACTTCACCTTTGGCCAGCGTCAGTGCCGGCAGAAGCGGAGTGAAGCTGTTGTCGAGTACGGGTGCGTCGTTGACCGCGAGCACGTTGATCGTGAACGATTGGGTTGTCGAAACATCAATGCCACCGAAGTTGGTACCGCCATTGTCATGCAATCGGACTTGCAGCGTGGCGGAGCCGCTCAAGTCGGGCCCGGCTTGGAACTGCAAGGTGCCGGCGGCATCGATACTCGGTGCAATACTGAATAAGCCGAGATTGGAGTTGGAGACGATTTCAAAAGCGAGCGTCTGATCAGCTTCAAACGCGGAGCCGGCGTCAATGTTCGTCGCCCAATTTGCGAGTGTTATCAAGGCGGCATCTTCCGGCACGGTCGGATCGGAACCGACGATAAAGCTCGGCGCCGCATTGATGGGGTTCACGCCAATCGCAAACGATTGCGTCGCCGAGGTGTCGACGCCGCCATTCACGGTGCCGCCCGTATCAGTGATCCGCAACGTGATCGTGCTGTAACCGTGAACATTCGGAGCTGGCGTGCATGTGAGCGTGCCAGTCGGCGAAACCAACGGTTGCACGTCGAACAAACTCGGATCGCTATTGCCAACGATTTCAAACGACACTGATTGACCGGCTTCATCGGCAGGACCAGGGCTGATATTGGTGGCCCAATTGCTGACCGCCTGCGCGGTGGACGTGCCCATGAATCGCTGATTGGCGCCCTTCGTGAAACTCGGGGCGTCGTTGACCGCGAGTACGTTGATCGTGAAGGATTGAGTCGGGGAAACATCAATGCCACCGAAGGCGGTGCCGCCATTGTCATGCAATCGGACTTGCAGCGTAGCGGAGCCGCTCAAGTCGGGCCCGGCTTGGAACTGCAAAGTGCCGGCAGCATCGACACTCGGCGGAGTGCTGAACAAGCTGGGATTCGAGTTGGAAACGATATCAAAACTGAGTGACTGATCGGCTTCAAATGCTGAACCGGCGTCAATGTTCGTGCCCCAGTTCGGGAGCGTTACCAGGCCGGCATCTTCCGACACGGTCGGATCGGAACCGACGATAAAGCTCGGCGCCGCATTGATGGGGTTCACGCCAATCGCAAACGATTGCGTCGCCGAGGTGTCGACGCCGCCGTTTGCGGTGCCGCCCGTATCGGTGATCCGTAGCGTGATCGTGCTGTAGCCGTGAACATTCGCGGCCGGAGTGTACGTTAATGTGCCGGTCGGCGACACCAACGGTTGCACATCGAACAAGCCCGGATCCGTGTTGCCAACGATTTCGAATGACACCGATTGACCCGCTTCATCGGCAGGACCAGGGCTGATATTGGTGGCCCAATTGCTGACCGCCTGCGCGGTGGGCGTGCCCATGAAACGTTGACTGGCGCCCCTCGTAAAACTCGGGGCGTCGTTGATTGCACTGATCGTGATATCGAATGTCTGGGTCGGAGATGTATTAACGCCGCCATAAGACGTGCCGCCGTCGTCAAGCGCACGCAGCGTGATCGTCGCGATGCCATTCGCGTTGGGCGCTGGCGTGTATGTCAATTTGCCGGTGGAATCAACGGCGGGCCCGGCACTGAACAGAGCGCTGTTCGTGTTGTCAGTCACTTCAAACGAAACGACTTGACCGCTTTCATTGGGCCCGGCATCGATGCTGGTCGCCCAATTGCTAACGCTTTGGGGGCCAGCATCCTCGGTGCTGGCTTGGTTCGAACCCGCGATGAAACTGGGCGCGTCGTCAACTGGAGTGATAACCAATTTAGCCGTCTGCGTACCAACGCTGAAAGCCGTCTTGCCGCCCGTAGCTCCCGCAAGTGTGAGATTAACTTTCGTGCCATAAACGCCCGTACTCTGGTCCCAAGCGTGATATAAAAGCGTCGCCGTGCCGTTCGCATTGGCATTCGGCATGAAACGAACGAAGTCGGTCGCGCGCAACAAAAGGGCCGCGTTGTTGCCGACCGTGCCAAAAGTCTTCCAGACTGCACCGTTATCCAGCGAGTATTGCCAAGTGCCGCCGTCGGCGTTGGTCATGCCGGTGACGGCGATGCCGTATGGATCGAATCCGTCGGGATCCGTGCTCCCGGCGCTCGCCCACGCGCCGATCTGTTGCCCTGGCGGGTCAATTGAATCTTCCAGCACCTGCGCCATGAAAACCGAAGCCGCGTTGACGACGGGAGCATCGTTGATGCGATCGATAGCCAGGGTAATTCGCTTCACGCCGACATTGCCGGCCACGCCTGAGGGATCGACGGCCGTCACCCGCACGAACCGCGGGCGGGTATCGGCGACCGTATTAACGTTGTGATACGTGATCTGCCGCATCAAAGCTTGAATGGCCGACGGCGAGCTATTGTTGTTGAACCCAATGTCCAACGGCGTGCTTCCCGTTCCGCCCGCAAACGAGCCGATCACGACTCCACCGTAGGTGAAGTTGGCGCCGTTGACACCAATCTGCCCGGCGCCAGTCCCTTCATTGAAAATGCCTATGCGATCGGCCACACTACTGCCCTGAATGATCTCATATTTCAGCGAACCGCCGTTGTAATTCGAGTCATCACTGTCCGCAAAGGTACTCGTCTTGTCGAAGAAATGGGCGCCGTCGCCCATCATGAATGGGATTGCCGGACCGGGAAGGGCGAGCACGGGTGATCCCGCGTCGACCAACCCGGTGACCGTTCCTTTCAACAGGAAACTGTAGACCGATTCGTCGTCGTCGTTGGTGTTGAATTTCAGCGCGCCAAACTTGTCGCCGGCAACGGTGGTATCCATCTGCACGGTGAAATCGATATAGAAACCATTCGAAAGCGCTGTAGGAAACGAGCCGACCAATGAAAAGCCCGGCGGCAGGACCAGATTGCCGAGCGTCAATGTCGAATAGCCGTGGTTGCCAATGCGAAACGACTGAGTCGGTGGCGAGCTGTTCTTGGCCACGGTCCCGAAATCGATCGGCGTGGTGCGATCATTGAGAATTATCCGTGTCCCGCCCTGTTGAACGCGAATTTCAGGAGGCGCCGTACCGCTCGTAATCGTGAAGTAGCTGTGAGCCTTGAGTACGCCGTCGATCGTGACAACCGCTTCCCATTCACCTGGGTAGCTGTTGAAGTTTCCCATGCCGGCATAGAAGTAATAAATGTTGCCGCGAAGGCTTCCGGACGCGAAGGGCGTGTAATTGACGCCGATACTGCCGTCCGGTCGAATGAAATCCACATCGACCATCGAATTCGTTGATTTGAAATGCGAGACGCCAAACCAAAAATAAACCGGGTCGCCGGAACCAACTTTGAATGTCGAAACACCTGACGGCATCTCTGCCGCGTCCGGCACTCCGCCCCCACCATAAATGTCATAATTGGTGATGCCCGAAGCGGCGACGTAGGGTTCGAGCGCCGTTTGATAGAGTGGCGGATCAATGAAGAACTTGGCCGCATCGAACATCGGCTCGACGAGTGCGCCATTGTGATACGCCTGGAATTGCAGATTGGCCCCCGTGCTGTTTCCTGAACTGCCCATCAAGCCAATCAATTGACCTGCGGTCACCGTATCGCCGGCCTTCACCGTGATCGAGTTGGTCGCTAAATGCCAGTACCACGTCTTCCAACCATTCTGATGATCGATGATGACCAGATTCGTCGGACTCCCGGCATAGCTGGTTTCGCGGTCGGTGTTGCCATCAATCACTTGCTCCACAACACCGGGAGCAACGGCAAAGGTCGGTACGCCGGCATCCTGAAACGAGAAATTCGTCACGCCGATATCGTCGGAGTCGTAACCGTCGACGGTGAAGGGGCCAGTTGTGTAATCCACCGCGGCGCCCGAATGTGGGTCCGCGTCGGCATAATCGGAGATGGCCGTATTTTTTGTGGGTTTATCCGAAATGGGATAAACCCATTTCGTCGCCGGGCCGACTGCTGGGCCAGTGGTGAAGTTGAGAGTGCGTTTGTTGTCCGCGTCCGATTCGTCCGTCTCCGCGACCGAGTTGGCACCATCAACCTTGGCGGTTACCGCATGGTTGCCCGCGGTGGCGAACCACGTGGGACGCCATACCGACATGTTGGTCTGACTATCCTGAGTAATCGGGGCCGAATCGAACGTTACTCCATCGAAGGTGAAACGCACGAGATATTGAGTTCCAGCCGGCACGCCCGTGACCGTCCACTCCGCGCGCAGAGTAGTCTGTTCGCCCAGCGGCG
Source organism: Gemmataceae bacterium (assembly GCA_036266155.1). Classification (GTDB taxonomy): domain Bacteria; phylum Planctomycetota; class Planctomycetia; order Gemmatales; family Gemmataceae; genus SIAJ01. The sequence goes on from DATANR010000341.1 coordinate 4,243, forward strand.
TGGCGGCGATGGGACTATTGTTCCCGTCAACCAGCAACAAATTGGTAATGGTGAGATTGGCCGGATTCCAACGCTCTTCCAGAGTGTCGAAACAGAGCTTCTTCGATCGAATGGGCACAGGGCGGCTCCTGAAGTCACGAGTCGGCGAGAATGAACTTCAGTAGTGTATGCGGTCCGTTCCGACAGCGACAGAAATCAGCCCTTTGGGAAGGCTTGTCCTTCGGTAGTCCCCAAACGTGGCATAGATTTTCTCGTGGCCACCCGACCCGAATGGAAATCAAATTAGCTCTCGATCGACGGCCGCTTTGAGTTTGCCCTCATGAAAAAATCACTCGTCATCGCGGTGGTGTTGTTGACGTCCGGCGCGATTGCGGCGGACCCGCCGAAAAAGGCGTTGCCGCTCGATGGCCAAGTGTTCGAGGTGGCCGGACACACGGCGTTCCTCATTCCAGCCAAGGCCGATTCGCCTTCATCTCCAAAGCCGTGGGTGTGGTACGCACCGACGCTGCCGAACCTGCCGGGGCCGGAAGAGCGGTGGATGTTCGAGCGGTTCCGAGCGGCGGGCATCGCGATCGCCGGGATCGACGCTGGAGAGTCTTGCGGCAGTCCGGCCGGCAACAAAGTTTTCGACGGACTTTATGCCCACATGATCGCTCGCGGATACTTGTCAAAGCCGGTCTTGCTCGGCCGCAGCCGCGGCGGGCTGATGACGCTTTCTTGGGCGGCCGCGAACCCGGACAAGGTCGGCGGCTTTGCCGGCATCTACCCGGTGTGCGATCTCGCCAGTTACCCCGGCATCGAACGTGCTGCGGGCGCGTTCGGTCTGAAGCCCGACGAATTGAACGCCAAACTCAAGGACGTGAATCCAGTGGACCGGCTGGAGGGACTCGCCAAGGCCAAGGTGCCGTTGTTCGCGATTCACGGCGACGTCGACACGGTGGTGCCGCTGGAGGCCAACAGCGGGCGCGTAAGGGAACGGTACACGGACCTCGGCGGTTCGATGACGCTCGTCGTCGCGTCCCAGCAGGGTCACAACATGTGGTCCGGTTTCTTTCAATGCCGGGAATTGGTGGAGTTCGTCATCGCCAGCGCCGGGATTAAGGCTGCCGAGGCAGCGCCCTTGATCGGGTACACGGAACTCCGCACCAATCTGCCGGGCGGACGGCACGCGAACGTCCGCACCATGCGGACCGCCGTCGTTAGCGCTTCCGGAACCGCCTGGAAGCACGTCGCCGAGGAATTGGCAAAAGACGCGGACGCCTGGACGCAGTTCGGCGGCTGGTCGCCGGACGGGAAGAATGCAATTGTTTCCGTTGGATGGCAGTCGCCTGAGAACGCGAAATGGGAAGAGGAGAACAAGCAGTTTCGCATGGACGACGGGCGCTGGCGGCTCGATTCGTGCCTGCTCGATCTGGCGTCAGGGAAAGTGACGAACGTAACCGCCGTGAACCGCGTGAGCCACTACAACGGTGGTCTGTTCTATTTGCCCGACGGCAAGGGGTTGGGATTCACGCCGCTCATCAAGGGCGTCTCCCGGCCATTTATCATGGATCTCGACGGGCGCAACAAGCGCGACGTATCGGGAACGGGCGGCGGATTCGCGTACGGCTACAGTGCATCGCCGGACGGCAAGCATCTGTGTTATCACGAAAACTATCAACTCTATGTGTCCGAAGCGGACGGCTCCAACAAGAAGCACATCGAGACGGGCCACCCGTTCGACTTCGCGCCGAAGTGGTCGCCCGATGGCAAGTGGCTCCTGTTTCTGAGCGGCGAGCACTACAATTGCCATCCGCACATCATCCGGCCGGACGGCACCGGGTTGAGGAAGTTGGCCGATCGCAATGGCTACCGGGGCGTGATCGAATTTCTCGACGTGTTTGATTTTCATGGCGGCAGCAGCGACGTGCCAGCATGGTCGACGGATGGCGCAATAGTTTTTTACACCGCGCAAGTCGGCAAGAATGTCGAACTCTTCCGAACGACGCTCGACGGTAAGGCCACACAACTGACAAAGACCGCCGACGGCTCACTCCACTATCACCCGCAGCCATCACCGAACGGACGGTCGTTGGTGTACGGTTCACTCCGGAACGGCGCACGCAACATCTACGTGATGAATCTCGCGGATCGAACTGAGATGCGGCTCACCGACCTGAAGCCCGGCTCCGGCGCCATGTGGCCGCACTGGCAGCCCACCGTCAGCAGATTGAAATGAGCGACGTCAACCGATCCGCGTTGATGCTTTCAACCTCATCCTCACGCTGGAGTCGGCGCTTGGTGGCAACATCGTTATTGGCGGAGCGGAATGGACTGGCTCTTGAACTCAATTCTAAACCCGTTCAGCGTTCGACAGACGATATCGTTCACCGACCCGACTACTTCTTTGGGTGAGTGAATTTGCCCGCCGAGTGCCGGCCAGACTCGAAGTGCAGCTCGTCGTCATCGAGGCGAGTGATCATCAACTCCAACGTCTGCCCGACCAAATCCTCGCGATCCGCCTCCTCACACCTCAATACGAGAACGGGCGGAACGACGTCCCAACGCATCTTCCACTTGCCCTTGGTCGTGTTGTTTCCCGGACTGTAGTGCTTGCGTTCGAACGTCCCGTCGGCTTGGAAGGTGATGTACCCGATGCACGCCCCGCCCTTGGTCCACTCCCCGACGAGTTTTCGTTCAAGAGTGGCCGGACTGTCCTTCCGATCGCGATACGCTGGCGCGGCGAGGGTTACCGACAAAAGTGCGACTGTCGTCACGAACATCGCAAACCTCGGCAGTTACTGCCTGCTCGCCGATTGTACCCGGTCATCAGCAACGGCGCTGTAACAATTGCAACGACGCGGCAGTGCCCGAAGCCCGCCCAAACAAAACGTTTGCCGACAATGTGACTCAATTGTTGGTAGGTTTTGGGCCGAATGGCCGTACTCAACTTACGACGTTTCGCGGCTCTTGCCGACGGCCGTTGATTGCATCATCTACTTCCGTGAATGCAAAGCTCATGACGCGCATGTGTCCCCGCCTCGTCGTCACCCGCTTGAACCTGGAAGCGCTCGAGGGCCGGGAGGTACCGGCTGGCGCAATCACTGCGGCCGTGACCAACGGCAAATTGACGGTCACCGGCGACGACCAGGGCAACGGGCTGACCGTGCTAGTAGGGGCCAACTCGGTGATCCTTACGCCGGACGCAACGACCACCATCAACGGTCAGGCGGCCGGCGCGGGGGTGATTATCCAAGGCACCGCGACCTCGCTTACTGCCAAGTTGGCCGGCGGAAGCGATAACTTCTCAATCGACGGCAACGGTGACTTCGCACTGGCGGCGGCCAACTTCGACTTGGGCGACGGGACCAACTTCCTGCATCTGACGACGAACGGCCGGGTCACGCTCGGCAGCCTGAACGGCAAGGACCCCGCCGCGGGCGGGGACGGGAAGAGCAAAGCCGTATTCAGCGCGCCTTGGAACAAGATCGACGGCGGCGGCGGGCTAAATGCGTTCGACGGACTCACCCCGACCACAGCACCGCCCCAGTACACGGGGCTAACGGTCGTCAACTTCCTGAACTGGACCGATCCGAACCCGTAATCGGATTCGACGATTATCGCACGGAGCGCCGTGAAGGTTCTTGCAACGGAGTAGCGCTCTGGCGGACGGCACAACGCAGCCTTACGGGATCCGGCCACATCCACTTCCGCTGATGCGACTATCACGCCGAAGCGTGACGCCCCAAAGGCCTCTCCGCGTCCACGCGCGCCGGGATCACCAAGTGACGACGGCCCGATCCTCGAAAGGCGACGGCCTCGCGTTGGCGGGTCTCCAAAAAACCACATTTCAGGTTGCGCCCGCTTCACTTCTTCAGGCGGTCCAGCGCCGCCTGCGCTTCCTGGGTCAATCGACTCGCGGGCGCTCCCTCAGCCAGGGTCTTCAACACGAACTGCGCTTCGCGCGTGCCGATGCCCTCGAGGACCTGGATGACACGCCAGCGCCGCAGCCGGTCGCTGGTCCAGGCCTGGCGTTGGACCAGCACCGCATTCACGCGTTCGCGCGTTTCGGGCGAGGGCTTGCCTTCCAGCACGCCGCGCAACGCCGACTCGGCCAACTCGCCGAGTTGCACTAACTCTCCACTGGCCTTCTCACGTACGGCGAAGCGATTGTTATCCAGGTCGGCAATCAATTGCTTGAGCCGTTCGGGGCTCGGGGCCGTTACCGGTGTGGCCTTGTCCTTCAGAAACGGCACAGTTGACTGCGGCGCCCGAACGAGTTGGACGATCGCGGCATATGCCTGGGCGGCGTCCTCGCTCGTCAACTTTTCCCACAACGCTGTAAGTTCTGCAGGAGCAAGGGCCGCTGCCGGAGGCGGTTGCGGGGATTGTGGAACGCTCCAGATCAGGACGGTGGTATCGCTATTGACCGACGCAAGCGTTCGGCCATCCGGTGCGAACTGCATCGCGTAATACCAGCCTTGCTCACCTTTGGTCAGTCGATGGCTTTCCTTCCCCGTTGCCGTTTCCCACAGCCGCATGCCCTTGCTCTCGGCTGTCGCCACGGTGCGGCCATCCGGCGAAAAGACGGCCGAACTCATCCAGCTCTTTTCCTTCGCCAGGGTGTGAATCTCCTTGTCCGTGACCACTTCCAGCACGCGCGCGGAATAGATCTCGCTGCCAAACCCGGTTTCGCCGGCGACGGCCGCCAGCTTCCAGTCCGGCGAAAGCACGACCTCCTTGGCGGTCTTGAATTCAGCGGTCAGCTCGCCTGTGGACCGGTCCCAGATGCGCGTGCCGTCCGAGATGCGGCGTTCATCCGACGAAAAGAAAATGTGGTAAGAATTGCCGGCGAATCGGCGGAGCGCATTTCCGGTCTCCGCGTCAAATAGGCGTATCCCATCAGAACCGCCGGTCGCGATCGTTTTGCCGTCAGGCGCATAAGCAACGACCATGGAATAGCCGGCCTTGACCACGCGCAGGTTCTGGCCGGTGGTCGTGTCCCACACCTGCAGTGTCTCGTCCTTGTAGCCGCCCGCGGACGCCAGGCGCCGGCCATCGGGTGAAAACGCAAGGCCGTTAATCGAGCCCTCATGACCCAGGAGCTTATGCAGCTCTTTGCCGGTCGCGGCGTCCCAGAGTCGGATGGTCAGGTCGGCGGAGGCCGAGGCCACGCGCTTGCCGTCGGGGGAAATCGCAAGCGAAAGAATCATATCGCGATGCCCGGACGTGGGCGGCAGCACCTCGCGACCACTCACCGTTTCCCATTGCCGCAGCATCGGCACATTGCTGGCGGCCGCCACGGTTTTGCCATCCGGTGCGAACGCGACCGAATGGATGGAGCCGTGATCGCCGATATTCCCGAAAGTTGGTCCGATCAGTTGATGAAGTTGTTTGCCCGCAGCCACATCCCACAGCCGCACGGTCCAGTCACTGCTGCCGACGGCCAACGTCTTGCCATCCCCAGTAAACGCGAGTGAGTTTATTCCGCTTCCGGCGCCGCCGAAGTATTTGCCGGTTCCCTTGAATTTGTGCAGTTGCCGGCCGGACTCGACATCGAACAACAGGACGTGCGCATCGCTGCCGCCCATCGCCAAGATCTTGCCGTCGGCGCTAAACGTGGCCGCGTGCGTGTGGCCGTAATCGTACTTCGGGTTGAAGGCCTTGAGTTTCTTGCCGCTGGCCACGTCCCACAGGAGATTATCGGAGCCCGTGAGCAGCGTCTTGCCGTCCGGGGACAGGGCCAGGCTATCGAGTCCGATGTACTCAATCTTGCGAATCTCGCGGGCGTGCGCCACATCCCAGAGCACGATCACGTTGGCGACGTAACTGCCCACGGCCACGGTGCTGCCGTCGTGGGAAAATGCAATGTGGAGCCTGTTGGTGTTGTCGAGGTTGCCATAACGGCCAAGCCATTCGAAGCGGCCCGCTTCCTGGTTCGTGACCGTGTTCCATAGGCGAACGAATCGCTTCTTCTTCAACTTCGGTTCTTCGGGATCGACAGACAAAAAGAAAGTGCCATCCATGGAAAGTGCGGCAAACCCCGGTGCTGGAAACCGCTTGAGTTCCTTGCCCGTCGCCACGTCCCAGCGCCGAACCGTGTCGTCCTCGCTGGCCGTGACCAGGGTCTTGCCATCGGCCGCATAGGCAACGGCCAACATCCGACCATCGTGGCGAAACCGAGTTGTCCCCAGCCGGACCAACGCGCCTGTCGGCAGCGGATCGCCGAAGAGATCCACGCGCGGCGATTCCGCCTTTCCATTGGTCGGCTGCTTCTCCTGGGCCATCGCGACTGCGATGGCCCACAGCAACAACAGCGCGGCCGTCCCGACGCGGAAATGAGGAGACAGCATCGACGACCTCAGCTTTGGGGCCACGTAAGGATATTCCGCGACCAAGGATAAACTGATACGTCGAAATTGGGTGAGGAAGTTCTGGACCAACTGTGTCAAGTGAAATGCACTTGCGCCCGCAATGTGTCCTTGTTCATGCGTGGTAAGGGGCCCGCACGCCGGGCCCCGATTTCCATTACACGACCGTGATGCCGGTTTCCGTGCCAGTGATGTTTCCATCGGCCTGATCCGTCACCGTCAATGAGAGCCCCGTCCCTGGCGCCGTGAAGGTCGCCTTGAACGTGTGCTTGCCCTTGTCATGAGTGGTGAAGGCATACGTCGCCGGGGCCGCGACCGGCGCGCCGGCGCCGCCGATTGTAGCCGAACCGTTGGAGCTAATCGTCACCGTGCCCAAGTAACCTTTCGCCTGATTGCCGAACTGGTCCAAGGCCGTCACGACGAAGGTGAACGCAGAGTTCACTTTGGCGCTCAGCGGGAACTTGGTCACCGCAAATTGCGTTGCCGCCCCCGCGACCACGGTGACGGGCACGCGGCCTTTCATCTTCGCCTTGACGACGTCGTTGACCGCGATCAACTTGTGGCCGGCCGTCTTGAGCACCACGTCGAACGTGTGCTGCCCATTGTCACCCGCGGTGAACGTGTAATCGGGCAGCAAGACCGCCTTCAGGTCAGTGCTCGAAAGATGGACTGTCCCGCGATAGGTGGTGTCCGGCTTGTTCTTGGCATTGAGCACGGTCACCGTCACGGAAACTGTGTCCCCGGCCGTCGAGGTGGTCACCGGCGTCGACAGCTTCACCTTCAAATGCGTGGCCGCGTAGACCGTGAACGGGTCCGACACCACGCTTAACCCGCCGGGAATGGTCGCCGACAGAGTGTAACTGCCCGGTTTGGTGATGAGCGCTTTCGGGAACGTTACGACTCCATTCGCATCTGGGAACGCAAATAGCACCCCCTTCAGCTTGGCCTTGATCACGCTGGGCACTAGCGTCAGGGTCACCGGCGCTGAACTCGGGGCCGGGTTGTCAAATTGATCCCGAGCCTCCACCGCCACCGGCGTTGGGATGGGCAAGTTCGGGAATGTGTTGGCCACGCCATTGACGAATGCCAACTTGGTCACGGGGCCGGGGGTTACGTGGATGCCCGTTACCTGATCCCCGGTCAGCCCGGTTGCCGACACCGACACGTTTTGATCGCCCGCCCGCTTCAGCGTGACTTGAATGGTGTGCGTTCCTTGTTCGCTCCCGGTGAATTGGTAGTCGGGAATCGTTCCGGCAATCGGGTCGGTGTGGGCGAAATGGATTGTGCCGGTGAAGCCGGTCGCGAGATTGTCGTACGGGTCGAACGCAGTCACGGTGACGTCGATCGCATTGCCGGCTTGCGTCGATGGCGGAGCACTGATCGTCAGTCGGCTCGCCGCCGCCGGATCAACATTCAACGTTGCATCCACCGCCGTCAAGCCCGCACCCGTGACCGACACGGTTTGCGAGCCGGCTGTCAGCAGGGTGAAGCCGCCCGTGAACGTGTGACTGCCCGCATCCGCGATGGTAAACGGATAGTCGACGGGCTTGCCAGCGCCGGCATTCGGGTCCGTGCTCGTGAACTGAACGGTCCCGGTGAAGTCCGTCGCGTGGTTGCCGTATGTGTCGATAGTGCGCACGGTCACGTCGAACGGCTGGCCCGCGGTGCCAGCGGTTGGGGCATCGAATTCGAAATGGTCAGCCGCGGCGGAGGCGACCTGAATTGTCGCTGTCAAAGTGCCAAACGGTCCCGTCACCGTGACGTCCTGCGGGCCCGCTGTTTTCAGCGTCACGTCGAACGTGTGCGTGCCTTGATCGCTGAGGGTGAAGGTGAACGGATTGGGTAGGGGCAGGTCGGCTTGCACGTCACTGCTGCCGAGCGTGACCGATCCGGTGAAATCCGGAACTTGTTGGCCATCCTCATCGAAAGCCGTGACGGTCACCTGGAAGCTGTTGCCTGCCGTTGCCGCTGGCACTGCGTCCAGATGGAGATGACTTGCCGGCTTCGGCGTGTCAATCACCGTCACCGTGCCGGAGTTGCTGTTCACTATCGCCATGTCGAGTCGGCCGTCGCCGGTGAAGTCGGCGGGCAGCACCCATGTCGGGCGATCCCCGACGACCATGGAGACTTGCGGATTAAACGTCCCGTCGCCGACGCCGGTATAGAGCGACACGGTGTCGGAGAAATCATTGACCGCCAGGATGTCGAGGATTCCGTCCTGATTGAAGTCGGCCACCGTGCTGCCGATTGGATTGGATCCGTAAGCGTCGGTCACGTATTTGGCCGAGAACGAGAAGCCGCCAGTGCCGTCATTGAGCCAGACCAACATGGCCGACCCGCCGCCGCCTGGAGGAATGAACGACGTGGCCGTGAGATCGGGCAAACCGTCGCCGTTGAAGTCACCGACGCTCACCGAATCGGGGGTGCCGGCCGTCAGCGGCGCGGACGTGCCGAAGGTTCCGTCGCCATTGCCCGGCACGATGCTCACCGTGGAGCTGTTGACCACCGCCAGATCCGCCTTGCCATCCGCGTTCAGGTCGGCGATCGTCACGAAGCTGGCAGAACCGCCGGCCGGCACGCTGGTCGCGGCCCCGAACGATCCAGTCCCATCGCCCAGCAGCACGCTCGCGCCGTCCGACCCGCTGCCGTTGGCCACCGCCAGATCGGCTTTGCCATCACCATTCAAGTCGCCGACCGCCACCCAAGACGGCAAGTTACCGACTGCAAACGTGGTCGGCGCCCCGAACGTGCCATTGCCATTGCCCAATAGGATGCTCACGCCGCTTGACCCAGTCACGACCAGATCGAGCTTGCCGTCGGTGTTGAAGTCGCTGCTCGCGATGGTCGTCGCGGATACTGCCGGCGATTGAATTCCGGCCGCGAATTGGCCATTGCCCAAGCCGGGGAACAAGGTGACGCCGTTGTAGTAGACGTTCCACGTCACGATCGCCATGTCGAACTTGCCGTCGCCGGTGAAATCGCCCAGGGCGACGCCGGTATCGGTCGAGGAGTTCCGGACCGTGACGGGCACCGCCTCCGCTGCCAACATGGTTCCGTCGCCACGGCCCAGGAGCATGCTCACCGTACCGACGGACCCGCCACTGTCGGCGGTCACCACGTCCGCGTGGCCATCGCCGTTGAAGTCACCAATGGCCACGCTCATGGGCGCCGGGCCGCCGTGGTACACGCGCGCCGGGCCGAATGTGCCATCCGGCTTGCCCGGCAGAATGCTGATGCTGTTATTGGCGAACTGGCCCGTCGAACTGTAGTTGGCGGTAACGAGGTCCGCGTTGCCGTCGGCGTTGATGTCAGCCGTCGTGATATAGCCGGGCGTCTGGTTGCCGGCGTTGTAGCTCACGTAGGGAATCGGACCGCCGGGCGGGTTCGGGTGGGTCACGAATGTGCCGTCGCCGTTGCCGATCAGGATGCTCACGCCGTCGGATGATGGGAAGACGCAGGCGACCGCCACGTCTGCCTTGCCATCATGGTTGAAGTCGCCGGTCGTGACGCCATTGGGACAGAAGCCGGTCGCGAAGTTGGTCGTCGCCGCGAACGTGCCGTTGCCGTTGTTCAGGTTGATGTTGAGACCTCGGGACCCGCCGCTGACCGTGGCGATGTCGAGGTGGTTGTCGCCGTTGAAGTCGGCCAGAGCAATCGACGTCGGGTAAGTGTTGACAGTGACCGCCGACTCGGTGAACGCCTGCCCGGATCCGTCGCCCAGCAGGACGCTGACGACGCTGGAACCATTGTCCGCAATGGCAAGATCGGATTTGCCATCGCGATCCAAATCGCCGACCGCGATGGCCATTGGGCCGGTGCCCGTGCTGAGCGCGATCGTGTTGGATGCCTGAAACGTACCGTCGCCAATGCCCAACAGGACCGAGATGGAGTTGTCCGACGTGTTGGCCGTGACCAGATCGGCAAAGCCATCGGCATTCAAGTCCGCGGACGTGATGAACGCCGGCTTCCGGCCCAGGTTGATGGTGTTGGCTGGCTGGAAGGTGCCGTCGCCATTGCCCAGGAGAACGCTGACGAGGTTCTGCGAGTCTTCGTTGGCCGTGGCCACGTCGAGGAAGCCGTCGCCGTTGAAGTCGGCACTCGTGACGGAGACCGGCTTGGTATTCAGGCCCGAGCCCGGCCCGACGGAGAATGACGGGGCCACCGTGAAACTCGGAACCGTGCGGTCTTCCAGCCCCTCGACGCGGAGCCGGCGATTATTCTTGGGGGCCTTACGCTGCAACAGCCGAGGCATTTGGCGGCTCATGAGGGAAGCTCCGAATGCGGACGATAAATGAGGACTAAAATCGACGAACGTGCGTAACCCGGTAGTGCTAGCCAGCTTATTTGGCGAGTACTCCGTCGCCCATTCGTCTGATCTTCCCCCTACCGACCCGGAGCGGAAATCTGTCGCAAATCCATCGATGGATGCGGACGTTGATGCAAATCAAAGAGCGCCAATCAAAGAGCGCCACGAAGAGCGCCAGGGGTGCATGGGGTTGGCGCTCTTTGACAGGCACAATTGACGGAACATCACTGTCCTAAATATCTTCCGTCTCGAATACGCTCGAAAAAAGTGGCGCCAGTAACCCCCCAAAAAAGTGGTAGTCGTAGGCTTGTAGCCGCGTATGAATTTGTCTGTCATTCAAGCATCAGAAATACGGCGGAGCCGGGTGATCGGCGATGTACCATGGCGACCACTCCTCGCAAGCATCGATCGAAAGCCGACTTTCTTATCGTCGGCGGTGGCATGGCGGGAATGGCGGCGCTGGCCGAGGCACGGCGTCAAGGCATCAACACCATTTGTCTTGAAGCCCATGTCAAGTCCGGCGGGCGCATTCGAACCGTGCGCGATCGACGGATCGCGAATTACCCGATCGAATTGGGCGCCGAGTTCGTCCACGGCACGCGCATGAAGGAACTATGCGAGTCGTTGGGACTCACCCTCATCAAACATCCCTCGGATGGCGACGCGTTTGTCGACGACCAGTTTCATCCGCTCATGCCGATTCTGGAAGTGTTCAAAGAGGTTCGTCGGCAGGCCGCGCAGCATGTCGCTGCGGGCAAGGGCGATCGATCGGTCGAGGACTTTATCCACTCGCTCAAGTTCAAGGACAAGCCGCTGCCGTCCGGCGTGACGCCGCACCTCCTGCTGCAACTCATTCGCAACGATTATGCGTCGCGCGTGTCCGAACTTGGTCTCATGGGACTGCTGGCGCCGGACTTCGACGGCTACGAGGACAATTACCGCGTGGTCGAAGGATACGACGAAGTCCCCCGGCGTCTGGCCGAGGGCAGCGCTGTCCGCGTCAATCACGTCGTGACGGCCATTCTTCGCTACCGCGATCGCGTCGACGTGCTCACCAATCGCGGCGTGTTCAGCGGCAACGTCGCGATCATCTGCCTTCCCGTCGGCGTCCTGCAGGCTAACGACGTACGCTTCGATCCGCCGCTGTCCGACGAAAAGACGGCCGCCATTGCATCAATGACGGCCGGCACCGCGACCAAATTGGTTCTCGCGTTTCGCCGCACGCGCAAGGGCACGACGTTCTGGCCGTCGACGACGCCGCTGCTGGCGACGGCGATCGCCACGCAACTCTGGTGGCCGACGGGCTGGGGACGCGACGATCAACGCAATTTTCTGGCCTCATGCCTGGTGGGCGGCGCGGCCGTGCAGCGCTTTGCCGAGCGCGATCCCTACCAGATCGGCCTGACCCAACTCGCCCACATGTTTGGCAACGACCGCGTACGCCCCAAGGCGCTGTCCTGGTTTCGCGTGAAGTCCTGGCACGACGATCCACGCATCAAGGGCGGCTACACATCAATCCCTGTCGGCGTCGCGGACGACAATTTGCAGCACCTGAAGTCGCCGGAAGACGACACGAATCCACAACTGTTCTTCGCCGGTGATTACGTGAGTAAGCATCCGGGGTCGGCGTATAGCGCTTGTCAAAGCGGAATTGAGGTGGTGCAACGTGCGATGGAGATGCGGCGTGCAGGGTAATTTCTTCGGCCTGAAGGGCCGACTCTTTCAGCCCAGGCCGCAGGCCTGGGTAATCGTCGCACCACCTGCATTTCGGCCCTGAAAGGGCCGTTCGGGCGTCACGCATAGAGGCGCGTGAACGGCCCCTTCAGGGCCGCCACCCTTGGCGGGCCGACCCCAGGCCTATCGGCCTGGGCTGACAGAACCGGCCCTTCAGGCCGGAACACCGGGGCACGAAATCGTTCATGGCTTTGGGCTGCGGCGTAAAGCAGTGAAAGCAAACTCTGCCACATTGAATTACTGTGACGCAGTCGTTTTCCACTTGCCCCGACTGTCTTGCCGGTCATACTGCGGGGAAGTTTTGTCCAGTCAGGGAAAAACGATCCCGCGGAGATTGACTGGACTGATGCGGGACCACTCAGTGTGGCCAAAAAGGGCATTGATAAATTGGATGGGGACAAGTTGATCACCTGCGTATCTGCCAACCCGAATCGGCCGACGACATTCGAGCCGGCAGCCGGGTCTGAACTGATAGTGACCGTGTTCAAACGCATCAAGAAGGACTAGCCTGGCTCGGGCCATTTGCAAGTCGCGGCTGACTCTATTTCTTCTTCCGCTGTTCAATAGCTGCTATCGCCTGCTGCGCCGCATCCTCCAGATGAATCCGCTGAATCCCGGCCTTCGCCAGCGTCTCCTGGATCGCGGGCGCGCTGGCGTCCGTGCCGATGTCCTTCAGCACCAGGATGGCGTCGCGTTTTAAGAACACGTTGTCTTCAGTGAGCAGCGCTCGCACGTCGGGTTCGGCCATCGTGCCGAGTTGACGCAGCGCCTGGCCGGCGTCGGCACGCGTCGAGTTTTCTCGGAAGCCCTGGATCACCGCGGGTATCGTCTTGGGGTCCCGGAAGCGGCCGATGACCTTGAGCGCTTCGCCGCGTGTCATCGGATCCTTGTGCGCCATCGCACGGAGCAGGGCGGGGATTTCGTCCTTGCTCCCCCACATGCCGAGCGCCGCGACCGCGAGCCGGCGATGGAAGACCTCGTCGCTTGCCGTTAGCTCGACCAGCTTGCGGGCAATGTCGGCACGCTGGTCGTTCGGCTTCATGGTCACCAGGCGCTCGAGGGCTGTCTTGCGCGTGAAGTAGTCACGGCTGTCGAGGTCGGCACGCACGCTCTGGAAATACGGGTCCTCGTCGGCTTTCGGCGCCTGGTACACCGGCTGCGTTGCGTGGTCGACGACCGGCTTGGGAGACAAGTAGTGGATCGCGCCCCAAATCATGAGCGCCAAGACCGCCGCCGCCGGCATAGCCAGCACCGCGGCCCAGAGGCCGCGCGACTTCGCCGTCCGCGACCGGCTCAGCGGACGCGGCGGCGCGAAGGTGCGCGGCAATTGGAGGTGCTGAAGGTGTTGGGTCAGGAGCCGCGCCACCTCATCGGCCGTTTGGAACCGATCGCGCCGCTTCTTGGCGTGAAGTTTGTCGATGATCTCGGCCAGGTAGTCGGGCACGTCCGGATTGCCATCGCGCACGTCCTTCGCCTGGTCGTCGCAGACGCGCTTGAGCACGGCGATGGTCGTCGGCGCCCGGAACGGCGCGCGGCCCGTACACATCGCATACAACACGCTGCCGAGGCTGAACAAGTCGGCCCGATGATCCAGCGCGGTGCCGCGCGCTTGCTCCGGCGCCATGTACTGTGGCGTGCCGGCGATCACACCGGTTTGCGTCAAGCTCGTGTCGTCTACCGCCCGCGCCAGGCCGAAGTCCGTCAGGCGGACGTTGCCCGATTTGTCGAGAAGGATGTTGGCGGGCTTGATGTCCCGGTGGATCAGATCTCGTTCGTGAGCCGCCGCCAGACCGGCCGCCACTTGAGCGCCGATCCGCAGGATGTCCTCAATTTCGAATGGCCCGTCCTGATCGAGCCGCTGCTGCAGCGACTTGCCGGGGACGTACTCCATGACCAGGTACGGCAGCCCGTCCGCCTCTTCGACCGCATGGATGGCGACGACGTTTTCGTGACGCACCAGAGCGGCGGCCCGCGCCTCTCGCTCGAAGCGTTGACGGGCCTGATCGTGCGTCGCCCACTGCGGGGCGAGCACCTTGATCGCCGTCAGCCGTTGCAGGGCCGGGTCAAAGGCCTTGAGGACGACGCCCATGCCGCCGCGGCCGATCTCGGTCAATATCTCGTACTGCCCGAGACGGCCGAGTTGATCGGCTTTCACCGGCGGCCGCAGGAATTGCAAAGTCGGCGCGGTGCTCGCGGCTGGTCCGACCGTGTCGCGCCCGGCCTCGCTCACGGTCTTGAGTTGCTCAATCGCCCGGCGAAGTGCCGGCCGAGAGCGCTGCTCGACGAAGCTGGCGGCCTCGACCCAGGCCGTGTCGCCGGCTGTCAAGCGATCGAGTGTGCTCTGGCAACCGGCACAAGTTTCCAGGTGCGAACTGAGCGCGCTCGCCGCCGGCTCCGGGAGCCGGCAGTCGAGCAGGTCGCTCCAGCGTACGGGGTCTGGACACTGGCTTACGGTAGGCATCTCACTCGGCTCGGAGGTACTCGATCTGTTGTCGGAGCCGCTGGGTCACTCGGCGTTTGGCAAGGTACACCGCCGCGGTGGACATCTTCAGCATTTCGGCCACGGTCTTGCCGCTCTTGCCCTGGATGGCGGTCCGCCAGAAGGCCTGCCAGGTCGATTCCTGAAAGTCTCGCCGGACCTGTTCGCACGCCAGCGCGAATAACTGGCGTTCGTAATCGCGCTCCCAGGCCGCCGCTTCGTCTGCCGAGGGAGCAGGCTCCGCTTCCAGGCGGCGTTTCACGTCGGTGTCGCCGGAGCCGGGACGGTGGCGCTTGCGGGCGTTCCCGAAGTCCGCCAGCTCGTTGCGCACCACCCGGAACAGCCAACCGCGGAACGTGCCGCGGGCCGGGTCGTAATCGAACCGGGCCGCCGAGCGCGCGACGGCCCCCAAGACCTCCTGAGTGAGGTCGGCAGCGTCGGCGTCCTGGAGGCCCTGCTTCAGCACGAAGCCATAGATCAGCGGCGCGTAGATGTCGACGAACTCCGCCCAGGCCTGACGGTCGCCCGTGTCTTTGATTCGTGCCAGCAAGCTTGGCCGGGTGAGCACCGAATCGGCCATGCGTACCCTCTCGTCAACATTACCGGCCCACACTGGAAGTCTATCGCGAATCCCCGCAGAGCATGCGAACGAGGGCACTCTCTTATCGCCACGAGAAAAGGAAAGCCCAGGGCAACGCCCTGGGACTCGGAATCGCATTAATTCCGTGAGCATCCTGAAAGGATGCGGCCGAGGGGCCGCACGCCTTCAGCGTTTTCCAGGGCGTTGCCCTGTCCTGTCCTGCCGTGCCCCTTCGGGGCGAAACGCATGTCAGAATCCTTAACGGCGTTGCCCGTTGAGGTCGGTTAGCGTGGTGACCTCGTCTTCCGGTGGTCGAGCTGACGCTCGACCACTGGCTGTTTTCTGCGATCCCTCCGGGATCAAGAGGACGAAACCCAATCGCATTCATCGAGGAGTGTCAGAAAGGTTGGGCACCCCCCAATTCGCCGGCGGCCACGAGTCGCCTTGATCGTTATTGCACATCGGTCTACATTGTCAGTTTCGCCCCGAACCGACGGATTCTGGACACGATGCCGCCATCCCGGACGACCGCACCCAGTTACGACCCGGCCAATCCGCTTTTCGTTCAGCCGGACCGTTCCATACTTCTGGAGACGTTCAATCCTAAGTATGCCGAGGCACGCGATGCGATAGCGCCTTTCGCCGAACTCGAAAAGAGCCCGGAACACATTCACACGTATCGCGTGTCGAATCTGTCGCTCTGGAACGCGGCCGCCGCGGGGATCACGGCCCACGAGATGGTCGCGGTCCTCCAGAAGTACACGAAGTTCCCGCTGCCGGCGAACATCCCGACGGACATCGAGGAGACCGTTTCACGCTATGGCCGAGTGAAGCTCGATCGCCTCGACGAGAGCCGTCTGCGGATTAGCTGCCAGGACAAGGCGCTGCTCGAGGAACTGGCTCGTCAACCCAAGGTCCGCGGCTACCTCGGCGACAAACTCGACGAGTCGAGCTTCGCGATCGACCCGGCCCATCGCGGCGTGTTGAAGTTGGCGCTCATCCAGGTCGGCTACCCCGCCGAGGACCTGGCTGGTTACGTCGAAGGCACGCCGTTGCCGACGGCGTTGCGCGAGACGGCCCGCACGGGACTAACGTTCGGCATTCGCGACTACCAGCGGGAAGCGGCCGACGTCTTCTACGCCGGCGGCGACGTCAAGGGCGGCAGCGGCGTGATCGTGCTGCCGTGCGGTTCGGGCAAGACAATCGTCGGCATCGCGGCCATGGCGCTTGTCCAAAAATCGACGCTGATCCTGACGACGAGCGTGACGGCTGTCAAACAGTGGCGGCGCGAGATTCTGGACAAGACCGACCTCCGCGACGAGGACGTGACCGAGTACACCGGCGACACCAAGGAGATCGGCCCGGTCACAGTCGCCACGTACCAGATCATCACCTATCGGCCGGACAAGGACGAGGAGTTCCCCCACTTCAAGCTCTTCGACGAGCGTGACTGGGGCCTGATCGTTTATGACGAGGTCCACCTGTTGCCGGCCCCGGTGTTCCGCGTGACGGCGCAGATTCAAGCGCGCCGACGGCTCGGCCTGACGGCGACGCTGGTCCGCGAAGATGGACGCGAAGGCGACGTGTTCAGCTTGATTGGTCCCAAGAAATACGACGTGCCGTGGCGTGAACTCGAAACGCAGGGCTGGATCGCCGCGGCCAACTGTACGGAGATCCGCGTCGCCTTGCCGGCCGACGTGCGCATGGAGTACGCGGTCGCCGAATTGCGCGACAAATACCGCATCGCCAGCGAGAATCCGACGAAGGACGACGTGGTCGAAGAATTGCTCAAGCGACACAAGCACGAGCGCGTGATCGTGATCGGGCAGTACATCAGCCAACTCAAGCGGCTGAGCAAGCGGTTCGAGATACCACTCATCACCGGCGCCACGCCGAATTCGGAACGCGAGGACCTCTACGGCAAATTTCGCAATGGCGAAGTGCGGCACCTGGTGCTGTCAAAAGTCGGCAACTTCGCGATCGATTTGCCGGACGCGAACACGCTGATCCAGGTCTCCGGCACGTTTGGCTCGCGGCAGGAAGAAGCCCAGCGCCTGGGACGCGTGCTGCGCCCGAAGTCCGGCGGCGAGACGGCCCACTTCTACACGCTGGTCACGCGCGATACGCGCGAGATCGAGTTTGCCCAGCACCGGCAAATGTTCCTGACGGAGCAGGGTTATAGTTATGCGATCGCGGACGAAGCCGATGTGCTCGGCGCGACGGCGGTCGTCGCGGCCGACTAAGCTGCCTCATCGCGCATCTTGAGGATCGCGACGTGGGCCGCATGCTTGAAGAGATCGCCGAGCGTTGGGTAGTTGAAGCAGGTTTCCCACAAACCCTTCGCCCCGCCGCCGAATTGCATGGTCAGTAGGCCGAGATGCACTAGCTCGGTCGCCTGCTCGCCGATCGCGTGAGCGCCGAGCAGCTTCAAATCCGGCTTCGAGAACAAGAGCTTCAGAAAGCCCATGCGCTCGCCGATGATCTCACCGCGGGCACAATCCTCGTAGTTGACTTTGCCGACCACGTAGTCGATCTTTTTGCCCTGGAGCGACCCTTCGGTCTCGCCGACGGCGCCAATCTCGGGAATGGTGTAGATGCCCGTCGGAAAGATCGCCGGCATGCCGCACACTTCGGCATCGCCGCCCGCTTGAGCGCCGGCGATGCGGCCTTGCTCCATGCTGACCGAAGCTAACGCGGGGAAGCCAATCACGTCGCCGACCGCGTAAATGTGTTTGACGTTGGTGCGGAAGCATTCATCAACAGGGATGAGCCCGCGTTTGCCGAGCAGCAGTCCCGCCTTGTCTGGATCGAGGGCGGCCGTTCGGCTCTCGCGTCCCGCGGCCACGAGCACCGTGTCGACCATCAACTCTTTGCTGGAGCCCAGAGTCAATTTGATATCGCCGGCTTCCGGAGCAGTGCAGACGTTCACCTGCTCCTTCCAGTGAAATGTCACGCCGAGGCCGGTCATGGCCCGCAAGAGCGCTTGCGAAACTTCCAAATCGAGGAACGGCAACAAGCAATCGCGGCCGTCGATGATGTGCGTCGGCACACCCAGGGCGGCGAACATGCAGGCGTATTCGCAGCCAATGACGCCGGCACCGATCACCGCAAGCGACTTTGGGACCGTCTCCAGATTGACGATCTCGTCCGAGTCATGGATGCGCATATGTTCGAAATGGAATTGCGGCGGACGCGCCGGCGACGAGCCGATGGCGATGACGATCGAATTGGCTCGGACCGTTGTTTCTCCAGCGGCATTCGTGATGGCGAGCGTGTGGCCGTCGAGGAATCGGCCCGCCCCGGGAAGAACGGTGACTCCGTAGGCGCCGAGCAGTCCGTTCCACTGTCCGCGGACGGTTGTCCGGACGGCGTTCTCGTGCTTGAGCAGGTCGGCCACGGTGCATTCGCGACGCAGCGAAAGGTCGACGCCATACAGGTTGCGCGTGCGCAGCCCCGACAGTGCCACGGCAGTTTCACGGAGCGTCTTGCTGGGCACCGTCCCCGTGTTGATCGCGGCCCCGCCGACCCCTGCGTCTTTTTCAATGATGGCAACCGACCTGCCGAGCCCCGCCGCCGTGATGGCGGCATTCACCCCGCCGGGGCCGGCACCGATCACGACAACGTCAAACGCTTGCGGCTCGCTCATGGCAGTCAATCCGGTTTGATTTGGCCAGTATGCCGGATTGGCGGCTCGGATTCAACCAGCCGGCTGGTGTCGGTTTGCAGTGAAGCGGTACACTGTCAACAATCAACAAGCACGCGGGGCCGCCATGCCGACGTTTTTCAGTGATCCGTCGACCGCTGAGTATGCCATTCTCGCCTTGGCTGCCCTGGTGCTCGGTGGGGTGGCGGCGCGCCGGCAAAAGAAGGCGGACGTCATCCTCTTTGGCGTCGTAGCCGCGTTGTTGGCGGCCGTGGCGATCATCGACTTCGCGGTGGAGAGTCCACGCGAGACCGTCGTCCGGACGCTCAAAGAAATGGAAGCGGCATCGCAGGCCAAGAAATACGACGACCTGTTCAAGCACGTCTCGGAGAAGTTCCAGTACAAGGCGCTCGATAAGAAGGGCCTGCGGGAAATGGCCAAGCTCGCGGAGACTCAATCCCCCGAGGGCATGCGCATCTGGAATACGAATCGGGCCAACTTCAAGCTGATCGACGACAACACGATTGAGCAGGAATTTGACGTGCAGCCGGTCAACGCCCCGCAATACAGGCATCAATGCGTCGGCGTGTTCAAGAAGGAGGCCGACGGCGAGTGGCGGCTAACTACGTTCCGGCTCTATTCGATCGTCAGCGGCGGTGAGGGCCCGCGGCAAGAGGTGTCGCCGCCGGGCATGTGAGGACTACTCGTCTTCATCGTCCGGTGTCGGTCGGAGCCGCAGTCGGGCGGCCGGCTCGGACTTCTTCAATTCGTGCGACCCGCTGCCGCGCAAGTGGATCGTCGCGGAGTCGCCGTTGCGCACTGCCGTGGACAGGTTGGCCGCAATCAAGTCGGAAAGTGCCTGGCCGTCGCCGGGCCGTTCGGCGGGTATTTCGGAAAGGCAGGACATAATGAGCCGGGCTTGTCCGTCGGTTAAGCCATAGCGGCGAAACTCAGCCGCCCAGCTCTCGCCCGCCGGTGGTCGCGCCACGGGATCGCGAACGAGCGTCTGATACCACATGACACCGATGGCGTAGACGTCGTCGCGCGGATCGGGCGGAGCGCCGGCCCGTTGTTGCGGCGAAGCGTACAGCGGTGCATGGCTGCCACGCAGCGAACGCCGAATTGCCTGCGACAACTCCACGTTCCCGTGAATCGAGGCCGTGATCTGGCCCCAGCCAATGTCCGATACCCACACGGCCACACGGCCCTCGTCCGTCGGGCACAGCAGCACGTTGGACGGCTTCAGGCCGCGATGGACGATGGGTGGATTACGCCGATGCAGCTTACCGACAATTCGCGCTACACGTCGCGCGATCAGTGCGGCCTGTTCGGGACGCGGGCGATCGTCTTTCCAGCGTGCGTCGTGCATGACGTTCGCCAGGTCGTAGCCCGGCAAGTGCACGTATTCGAGGCACGGCGGACTGGTCAGTACAAACGCCGATCGTAGCGGAATCAGACCGTTGATCAGGTCGAGATCGAGCACCTGTTTCAAGTGCGGCACGTGCTTAAGAAACGCCTCGCGTGCCTTCGGGTCAGTCACGAACTTGAGGCAAGCCGGCGAAAGTTCGGGTTGTTCGTCGTCGACGCCATCCCAAACTTCCGCATAGGGGCCAAGGCCGCGGAGGCCCTCGACACGCCAGTTGTCGAGTCCGTCGGGGACGTCGCCCGGTCGGAAGTTCGGCAGCCGATCGGGCAGGAACAGAAGCCAGTCCTCAGCCCGGCGGACGACAAACTCTTCGGGGATCGATACGCCATCTGGATCGCCCGGTCGCCGCAGCGCCTGGCGGACTACTTCAGGTAGCTGTTCGAGGTAATTGAGGAGTGTCTCGCGGAACTCTTCGGGCACCGGAGGTCGGATTTCGGCCATGCCGTCGTGAATTGCGAGTTCGACGGTCTCGGGCGGGCTCGACACGATTTCGCGAAGCGCGGCCCGGAGGTCCTTGGGAGGCAGTTTCGTTGCCGTCATCCGGTGCAGTGACCGGGCCACCTCCAGCAAGGAGGTTTCGAAGGGCACCAGCCGCGCAAGCGCCGCTGTCGCATACTCGCACAGGGCGGCTCCAAGGCACTCGACAAATTGTTGTAACCTGGGCATGAACTGGCCGCCTCCGGACACCGGGGCAGAGGATCGCGCGGCCCGAGGGTCAAAGACAAAGTATCGTAAGTCACCCGATGCCCAGACGCAAGAAACTGCTCCGGGAATCCAGCGAATGACAAATCACCCTGTCGTCGACCTCTAAACCATTTCTACAACCGTGTTTTCGTCCAATGTAATGCTCGACAGTTCGCCGTTGTCTTTGACAAAATGAACGACCGGGACGACCACGTCGTCCTCGGGCACGCGATCGGTTGTGACCCCGGTCGCAAGAAAGTTCAGGTGTCGAAACGCGCCCGTCGTCGTCGCTTGCCATTTCTTTGCGCCGACGCGAACGGTTTGCGCGACCCGGATTCGTTGACCGGGCTTCAACGAACTCAGAATCTCGACTTGTTTCGCCGCCACCGTTCGCGTTGCCGATGGAATCGTCGTCATGCGGCGGCCCCTTCGTTCAAGCGGCCGCGGACGAGCGCGATACGTCCGGTTCGAGCCAATTCGATAATCCCATACGGACGCATCAGGTCGATGAACGCTTCGATTTTTCCCTCGGTGCCGCTCACCTCGACCATGAGTGTGTCGAGCGTCACGTCGACCACACGGCCGCGAAACATCTCCACGAGCAGCGACATTTCCACGCGTTGCGCCGGCTTCGCTTGGACCTTGATCAACATCAGGTCGCGTTCGACGAAGTTCTCGCTCGAAATATCCATCACCCGAACGACGGTGACGATCTTATCCAGCTGCTTGCGTACCTGCTCGAGTTCCGCATCGTCGCCATGAACGACGAAAGTCATCCGCGACAAATCTTGGACTTCGGTCTCGCCGACTGCCAGGGAGTCGATGTTAAACCCGCGTGACGCGAGCATGCCGGAAATCTGCGCGAGCACTCCAGGCTGATTCTGAACGACCGCCGACAACACATGGCGCATGAGCTTCCTCGCACGGGCGAGGTGATGATAGGAAACGGTGCAAATCAGGGCGAGGAGCGTCGCGAGCACCAATCCGAGCCTAACGCAAGCGCATCTGGCGCAACCAATCGCTAACCCAATCGCGATGCGCATCCGACATGCGCGCCGCGGGTTCGCTCGCATAGTCGATGTGGGCAGCGAAGTTGCCCTGATCGAACGCCCGCGCGAAAGTAGCCTGCAGATCCAGCACCGTATCGCGATCGTCCGGGGCCAAGGGCACCTTGAAGCGCGGCAGGCGCTTGGCCAATGTCGAGGTGTAGATCTCGTAGCGCTCCGGCTGCGTGCAGCGCGTGACGGTCACGGCGAAGTCCCACTCCGGCAATCCATCGCGGCTGTATTCGAGCAGCGGCTTGCCTTGCAGCGAAAGATCAATCTCGACCACGCTGGCGTTGTGCGTGCGTGCTTGCTTGCGGGTTTCGAGATAGGCCGCACGACCTTCCGGCAGCGACTTGTTGATTGGTCCTGCGATGTCGATCAACGTCACGAGGCGACCATCGGTGCGCTGACGCACCTCGATGAACTCTTCCTGATGCTCGTTGCGAATGACGGACGTAAACAGGGGTTCCTCCGTCACATAGGTTCGCTGATGGATGCGTGCGCGATAGCGATCGACGAGTCCCGGCAGCAGAACCTGATACAGGCCGGCGACAAGATGATGTTGGAAGACGGGCCACAGTTTGGCGTCTTCCAGGTACGGGTCCATTCCGGGAAAGGGGGAAGGCATGGTGCGCGTCTCCCGCATGGGTCCGCTTGGGCGGACCCGTGAGTCCTTGGCATCGAATCCTGACGGTGCGCTATTGTACCGAGGCGTTCGGGGAACTGCCTAGAGGCGCCTTGCTCATTCCGCCATGTTCGCGCAGCCCCTGAATAATTGTCTCCGCACTGCGATTGCTGCCAAAGCCCGTTTCCACAGTCGCGCGGCCCGCGGCACTGAAACGCTCGGCCAACACTGGGTCAGTCGCGATGCGCCGGAATGCCGCTGCCAATGCCGCTGGGTCGCCCGGTGGGACGGCGAGGCCGTTGAACTCGTCCTTCACCAGTTCCGTCGTGCCGCCAACGTCCGTGGTCACGACCGGCACCCGCATGGCCATCGCCTCCACCATGACGATGCCAAGAGCTTCCGTGTCGCTGGAAAGTCCGAACACGTGAGCCGTCTCCAGTTCACGTCGAACATCCGCTTCAGACATGGCGCCCGGTAGCTTGACGAACTCCCGCAGGTTCAACTCGGCAACCAATGCTTCGAGATCGCGACGAAACTGACCGTTTCCCGAGTCCGCATCTTCGCCCGCAATGACCAAGCGGGCGTCGATACCCTCGGCGCGCAGCAGTCCGGTCGCTCGGATGAGCAGATCATGGCGCTTGCCGGGATGTAGCCGACCACATGTGAAGATGCGGACCGGCCCACCTGGTTCCGCGGGAACATACGGTGTCGTTCGCTGGAATTGATCGAGGTCAACACCCATCGGAGCGACATACACTGGCGGCAGATCGCCCGCCAATTCACGCGCAACCTCGGCGCGCAGTCGTTCGGTGACGACAATTGCAAAGCGGGCGTGCCGCCACTTTTGTCGCTGCAGCGGCCCGTGATCCACCAGCGGGTTGTGCAGCGTCAAGGAATAACCCGGTCCGCCGAGCTGCTGTGCGAAGGCCGTCAGCAACGCCGCCTGACCACACGAATGGACGTGTACGTGCGAGACGCCGTTCCGCCGGCAGTAGCCCGCAAGATGAGCCGCGCAGACGAGCAGGCCCAAAAACTTGATCCGCTCCTTTAGCGAGCCGCCGAGCGTGATCCAATAACGGAGGGCCCGAAGGACTCCAAATGGTCGAGCGAATAGGGCGAACAAGCTGCTAATCGGCGGCGGGAACACATAATGCGTGGCGGCTGCCGCCTGATCCCGAAACGCATGCGGACATGCCGACTGCGGCGGACGACGCGTTGACAGAAAAACTGGTTCAATGCCGCGTCGGCGAAGCTGCTCGCACTCGCGCCAAAAGAATATGTGCGTCTGCCGCGGAAATTCGGGGACCAGATAGCCGAGACGGAACGGATTCGACATTGGGTTCAGAGTATGACCGGTCAAGAGCGAAACAGACGCGTGTCGACATCGAGCGGTTCTGGGCCAGTTATCTTTAGACGCGCGAAGGCGGGATGGAGCGGATTCAGCAGATAATTGTCTTCGGTGCCCAGGACGGCACTCGGCACGCGCAACGCGACTGATGTCGCGCGGCGCGTCCAGTCATCGCCCAGCGCGCGCAACTCAGCCGGCGCGGGAAAACTGCGCCAACGCGGCGAAAGCCGGGACCGATCGAGAATTTCGATCTGCTGATTGGAGATCTCAACGGTGTAAACGACATAAGCGGACAACACCGCCTCGGTTTGCAATTGGACGAGGATCTCGAGGACGGCCAGCGAGAGAGTTGCGGACGTATACACCATCGCAACGCCTGGACTGTTCCATCGGCCGCCAAATCGTCTCGCCCCTTCGCCATCAAAGGCCGTGGCGGCGTACTTGCTTTTGACGATCCGGTACGTTCGCACGCTCACGACGGGATTCCGTGCTCGAGACGGCCGACCAGTTCCTCGATCGCGCGTGAACCTACCTCGGTGCTGGCAAACCGCGCGGGAATCTCACCACCCAATGCCGGCTGCGGCGTAGACATCCAGCGTCGTGCCTGATCGGCGTCTCCTTCGAACAACTCGGCCACGGCAACGAACAACCGGGCCGCGCGCACCAGGCGATCCGACTCGTCCGGATGCAGTCGCTTCTCGATCTTCCGCCGTGCCAGGGTGCGGGATGGCAGCCCAATCAAATCCGCGGCGTCGGTGACCGAAAAAGTAGTATTGCGAACAAAAGAGTTGAGCGCGGCGAGCGAAAGACCGGCCTCAATGCGGGCGATGAGTCGATCCGTGGGCACGGCGTCCATGCCCAGGATCGTGACGAATCCATTGGCCTGCGCGGCCCGTTGTCGTCGAAACCAATCCGTGCCCGGTCGCGGTCTCGGTTTCTCCGCCAGTGCCATCATCGACTCTCCGTCGCTTCGCCATTTGTCTGAATTGTACATGCCAGTTGGCGAGCAACCAAGCTCAATCGAGCAGGAGCGCGGGCGACGCGAAATCGTTGACAGAAGCTCGTAGTTGCGGTTACCCTGAAGCATCTCTTGGAGGAGTTAGCCGTGGTTGACGAACGTACCGTGCTGATGACACTCGGCATCACGCTGGCTCTCGGCGTACTCGCGATCGCTTATCTGCGCGAGCCGCTCCGCCGCGTGCTACTCAACATCTGTCGTGATCGCGATCATGCACGCTTTTGGGCGGGCAGCGCGGATGTGCTCCTCCTGACGGTGCCGCTCTCGTTCGAACTCCTGCTTATCGACCTCGGTCCCGCCAGCGATTCCGGCTTGTTCTGGATTCTGCACCAATGCAAGTGGGCGCTGCTTGGCCTTGTCGCGGCCGTAATCGTGGTGGCGGTCGGCGTGATGATGCTCGGTCGCGCATCCAAGGTCCCCGTGTGGATGGCCCCGGACGACCTCGACGCGATGAACCGGCTGCTGTCGCGAGTCCACGAAATCCGTTCACGCGAATTGGTGGAACGGCTCGACGGGACGCGGAACGAGTGATGGGGTTTGCTTGAACGAGGGGCCGAAACTTGCGAAACTGACGGAAGAAACAGAGTACATCGCCGCAGCGGAGAACGACGATGTCTGAACCAACCATTGACCTCGGACGACCGGATGATTCATGGGATGAGAAATCGAAGGCGGAATATGAAGCCCTCAAAGCGAGCTGGCTGGCAGATCTTCCCGAGGAACCATTTTGGCTGGACCAGCCGACCGTGCCTTTCGATCAAGTGATTGACACCTTGGATCGGCTCGAACAGGAGTCCGCGGCACGCGGAAGTCGCTCGTGAGCGGTTCGAACGGTGCCTCCCGGCGATTCCGCATCGATGCTGCTGCGGCTGTTGTTCAAAAAGCAGGACGACTCTATCAAGTTGCCGGGGAAACTGGCCGAGCATCCGCATTTGCTGCAGCGATGCGGGAACTACGGTCGCAATTGCGGGCACGGCCTCGCGAATGTGGTGAACCACTGCGGATCTATCGGAATGCCCGCTTTGAGTTGCGCGTCGCGTCCGTCCGTCCCGCGGTGATTTGGTATGTTGTCCACCAAGTCGAATATGAAGTCACCGTACCTGAAGTTGAGTTGATGGGCCCGCGTTGAACCAGTCGCGGCTCATACGAATTGTTCACGCCGCGCTTTTTCTAATCCATTGGCCAAGCCGCTCTTCCAGCCCCTCAAAAAACGCACTCCGCGGTAGCACGTCATCGACGCCTGCCGCTCGCGCCGCTTTCAAACGTGCCACATCCACGTGTGAGCCGAATCCGACCACGCGCACGCTCGCGGCATGAAGCGTCGGAACGACGGCCGCCACATCCAATCCCGGATTGTGCAAGTCAAGCAGCGCCAGCTTTGGGCCGCGTGCGAGATTGGCGAGCAACGCCGCCGCGTCCCGGTATGTGACCACCTCCCATCCCGCAGCTTTCGCGTGGCCGGCGATGCGGCTGCTGTCGAGCAGGTCGTCGCTCAGAATCAGGCACAACGGCATTGGGGACTCCTCGCTAGAATTAATAGGAACCCAACGAGCCCGAACGTGCCGCGTTTTCGACCTCATGAGCATCTGCGGCGGCCGGCCGACTTCCAGGCCGCCTATGATCGGCGCCGGTCGGCGGCTGACGGGACGCTCGTGCTCTATGCCCGCGAGAACGGCCTGCCGCACTCGCGGGTTGGCCTGTCAGTGTCGAAGAAATTCGGCGGGGCCGTCGTGCGCAATCGCATTCGCCGGCTCATGCGCGAGGCTTATCGACTCTGTCGCGATGATCTGCCGACAGGCTTGGACATCGTCCTGATCCCGAGGCCGCAGGAAACCTACACGCTCGACGCCTTCCGCACGTCGCTGCCGAAGCTCGTGAAGCAGGCGGTGAAGAAGATTGCCCGAGATGCCGAGGCGCCCGCTCCTCCCGCGGAGGCGACATGATCGGCCGTCTCCTCTCCGCGATCGTCGTCGGCATGGTGCGCGTGTATCAGAAGCTTTTGCGCCCGATCATGCCGCCGCTGTGCATCTATCAGCCCGGATGCAGTGAGTACATGATCCTCGCCATTCGCAAATACGGCCCGTGGTATGGCGTGCCCAAGGGCCTGTGGCGCATCTGCCGCTGCCATCCGTTCAATCCCGGTGGTTACGATCCGCCGTGATCACGATCTTCGTGGCATAAGATTCCGATCTTGTGTAAACGCGAGCGCACAACATCGGAATGTTATGCCACGTGATCACTTCGCGATCACCTTCCGCTCCTTCAAGTCGTACTTGCCGCCGGCCGGCACCTCCGTGTAGTCGGTGTCCCCCTTCGGCGGCCCGCCGCGATAGTCGTAGAACGCGACCTTGGTCTTACCGACCACCTCGGCCACGTGGCCCGTGACGATGATCGCCGTCGACTCGTCGAGGCCGATGCCGAGCAGTTGCGGGTACATCTTCATTAGCCCGGTCATGTCCGGCGGCCGTTTGCGCGCGAAGAAGTGTTGATCCACCGCACAGCCCGGCAGGTAACCGAAGCCGCGTTCATAACCCTCGGCTGCCATCACCATGTTGCCGAGCGGATGGCCGCGCGGCATGTACTGGCTCTGGATCGACGCGCCGGCCGAGCTGCCGCCGATCACGCCGCCGCGCTCGAGCACCTCGCGGAAGCGCTTCTCGGTCAGGGTGCCCTCGTATTCATCGACAAAATTCCACTGCCGCCCGCCGCCGAACCAGACGCCCTTGGCCTCCGTGAGT
Organism: Gemmataceae bacterium; assembly: GCA_036266155.1. GTDB lineage: Bacteria > Planctomycetota > Planctomycetia > Gemmatales > Gemmataceae > SIAJ01. The sequence continues at coordinate 32,220 of DATANR010000341.1, forward strand.
ACCTTCGAGAACGCCGGGTCGTCGGCCACTTTTCGATCCCGTGTGTGCAGCACCTTCACGTTGGTCCCGCCCCACTTGCGGAGGTATTTGGCGTCGCCCGGATCGGCCGGTACCGCCTCGTCGCCGTTGGGAATGGGAACCACGACCACGAGCGCGTCCTTGCCGCCGGCCAGCTCGAAGAATCGATCCATGATCTCCTTGGTCGTGCCGCCGCCGCCCACGATGACGAGCGATCCCTTGGCCACGACCGGCTCCGGCGGGTCCTTCGGCGGGAACGGCGGCTTCATTGCGCGGAACTCCGCTGCTCGGCGAACCTGGAACAGGTCGAGCGTGCCGCCGGCCTTGAGCACGTCTTCGCGGGCCGGCTTGTTTGCCGACTTCGCCCAGCACGCGGTGACGCTGCTGTCGCCCACGACCTTGATGATCCGGCCACGCACGACGACCGCCGTCCCTTCGTCGATGCCGAGGCCCGCATAGCTGGGGTTCTTCTCGAGCACTCCGCGCAGCCGGCCGATGCGATTGCGCGCCACGAAATGCTGATCGATGACGATGCCCGTCAAAAAGCCGAAGCCCGGCCCGGTCGCCGCGACGTCAGTCCCGCCTTCGATCATCAGATCGGACATGACGGCCGCCCCCGCCGACGTGCCGCCGATGACGCCGCCGCGGGCGAGTAGCTTGTGAAACTCTTTCTCAACCGCGGTGCCACGATACGCGGCCACAAGCCGCTTCTGATCGCCGCCGCCGAACCAGATGGCCGTCGCCTCCGTGAGCGGCCTGACGAACGCCGCGTCGTCGGCCTGCTTGCGATCGCGAGTGTGCAGGATCTCCACGGACGCCGGGCCGAGGTCCTTCCACCCTTTCAAGAACTCGTCAGCCTTCTTCGCGTCGCCGGCATCGGCGCTCGCCGATGGGACGACGATGATGCGGGCCTTGTCTTTCCCGCCCGCCAGCTTGAAGAACTCATCGCGCGCGGCCGTCGGCGTCTTCCCGCCGCCCACGATGACGAGCGCCCCCGGCACCGGCTCCGGCGGATACGGCGCGGCCGCGTGCAGCGAGGTACACGCCAGAAACGTAATGACGAAACAAGATATTCGGTGCATGAGCTTGTCGTATCGGTTGCCGACGCAAATATCCGCGAATTTCCGCGGATTTTGCTTTCGTTGTGCGACGGGCGCGAATACCTGAATACCGACGGCATGGATTGATTACATACACATCGCTCCTGCCGCCTTCTGTTTCAAACACTTTTTTGGCAACGAAATGAAACGAATCGAGGCACATCATGAACAGCAACTCTCCCAATCCGTCGAGTCCCACCTTTGAACCGCTGCGGTTCGACGCGATTCGCCGGCCGCAGTCGCCGCTGATCTGGCTCTGGGACGGCTACATCGCCGGCGGCTGCATCACGCTGCTCACCAGCATGTGGAAGTCTGGCAAGACTACACTCGTTTCCGTGTTGCTCGCTCGCATGGCGACGGGCGGGATGTTCGCGGGCCGAACGCTACGGGCCGGCAAGGCGGTCATCGTTTCCGAAGAGTCCGAAGGCATGTGGGCCACCCGTTGCCAGCAGTTGAATCTCGGCGACAACCTGGGATTCCTTTGCCGACCCTTCCGTGGCCCAACGACGCCGGAGTTGTGGGAAGGGCTCATCGACAGCCTGGTCGCACGTAAGCAAAACGTCGGGCTCGACCTGCTGGTGATCGACCCGCTCGCGGCGATCTTGCCACGTTCGAGCGAAAGCCATTCGACGCTGATGTTGAGCGCCATGGCGCCGCTGCAACGACTGACGGCGCTTGGTGTCGCCGTGCTGGTCCTACACCATCCACGCAAGGCGAAAACGGCCGAAGGCCGGGCGGCCCGCGGCACCGGTGCTCTCTCGGGCGCGGTCGACATCCTGATCGAAATGAGCACGCTCAAGACGCTGGAATCAGACGACCGGCGCCGCAAGCTGCGTGCCTTCTCGCGTCACTCGCAAACACCGGCCAATCTGGTAATCGAGTTGAACGCGGAGGGCAACGACTACATATCGCTGGGCGACTTTATCTCGAATTCGCCGGAGGTTTGGTGGGAAACGGTGCAAGCGCTCCTGGAACAATTTTCCGAAGGCCTGACCCGGCACGAGATTATCGAAGCCTGGCCGACTGACCGACCCCTGCCTAGCGAAGTGACGCTCTGGCGCTGGCTCGACCGAGCTGTCGCCACGGCCCGACTCTCCCGCGCCGGCAGCGGCCGCAAGGCGAATCCGTATCGGTATTGGTTGGCGGAGGACAAGGCGTCGAGTGCGTGAATCCGTTTAGCGGGCGTCCCGACGGGACGCCCGCTAAACGGGGGAGGGCGCCTTTGCGCGACAAATAATTCTTTCCCTCCCCGATAGATTCCACCGCTTCCGGCATAGATACTGGCGAGGAACCATGCCGGGTGGCGCATGACTGACTTGCCGCGAACTCGACAGAGCTTGCTCGTTCGCCTGCGGGACCCCGCGGATGCGGCGGCGTGGCGGGCGTTTGTCGATGTTTATGGTCCGGCACTGTTTGCCTTTGCCAAGCGACAGGGATTGCAGTCGGCGGACGCGGCGGACGTGACTCAGGACGTTTGCCGCAATGTCGCGACAGCGTTGCGTAGCGAGCGCTTCGACCCGGATCGCGGTCGATTCCGCGGCTGGCTGTTCGCGATCGTGCGCAATCAGTTGAAGATGTTTCGCCGCACGCAAGCCCGGCGACCACGCGGCGCCGAGTTGCCGGCCGACATCGCCGACGACTCAGCCGCCGAGACGTGGGACCTCGAATGCCGACGGCGATTGTTCGCCTGGGCCTGCGAGCGCGTGAAGCCGACGGTTTCGAAGGCGACCTGGGCGGCCTTCTGGCGGACGGCGGTTGATGGATTGAACGGCGATGCCGTGGCCGTTGAGACGGGTTTGACGCCCGCGGCGGTTTACCTCGCGAAGAGTCGGGTGCTGGCGAAGTTGCGTGAAGCGGTGGCGGAAGTGGAAGAGGAATAAGGCGAACAAGGCGAGCGGAGCGGCGTAAGCCGCCCGATTTTGTCAGCATCGGGC
>DATANR010000342.1:0-9119 GCA_036266155.1 Gemmataceae bacterium
ATAATGTTCACTGCGACATTATCGGGCCGCTTACGCGGCTCCGCTCGCCAGGTGGATTAGGCCGCCGCCTTGAGCGCCGCCAGCGCCGTCGCGTAGTTCGGCTCGTGCGTCACTTCGGCGACATACTCGGCGTGCGTTACCTTGCCGCCCTTGTCGACGACGAACACGGCCCGTGCCAGCAGCGGCACGGCCAGACCTTCCAGCAGCACGCCAAAATTCTTGCCGAACGAGCCATCGTGCTGATCGGACAGCGTCTGCATCGTCTTGATTTCGGCCTCGCCGCAGAAGCGCTTTTGAGCGAACGGCGTATCGAGGCTCACCGTGTAGGCAGCCACCTTGTCACCCAGTTCGGCAAGTCCCTTGTCGAACGTCTTCGTCTGCGTGCTGCACACGGGTGTGTCGAGTGACGGTACGACGCTAAAGATCCGGGCCTTGGCCGGCGTGTCAGCGAGCGAGACGGTCGATCCCGCATCTTTGGCGACCTTGAAGTCCGGGGCCTTGTCGCCCGCCTTCAGTTGCGGACCGACCAGGGTCATCGGGTTGCCCTTGAACGTGACGGCCGCGGTGCGTTTTTGCATTGGTGTGTCCTCAAGTAGGTAGAGAGTCGGGAGGTCGCCCCCGGTTCTGTATAGGAACGGAGGCAATCAGTTGACGCTGAAGTCCGGAGGGAATCGTCTTCCGGACTCGGTCGCGCTCGAATTTCCAGCGCTACCACAGATGCCGCGAAAGGCTTCCATGAGCAGGCGGGCCCGTTCGGTGACGTCCAGCGCTTCCAGGAGGCCTTGCCTCGCGTCAGGCGGCAATGGCAAGGCAAAGGCGAGGATGTCGCACACCTGTCCCAACGGCGACTCGCCCTTGAACAGTCCCGAAAGCTGCTCGCGGATCGGTCCCTCGGAGACGCGTGGCAGGATCAAATCGGCAAGGCCCGCACGCAGGGCCATCAACTCGTCCACATCGTCCGTCATCCCGTCGCCGAGAACCTGAACACGCGCGATGCGGTAAAGCGTGTCCGTCAGTGGCTCCTCGAGAATGCGAACGCGGGCCAGGCCGCGAAGCACGAGCTTGTAGCGTCCATCCGACAGGAGCTGGTCAATGACTATTCGGCCCAGACAGGCGACCGAGTAGATCGCCGGCGCGTGATCGTATTCACTCTCCCATCCTGGCCGCAGCAGGACCGGAGCAATCAGCCGGTCGCTCGCCAGCGCGTCGGCCGCCAGATCGCGGTAACGCTGCTCGAACAGATGCAGCGGCTGAACGACGTGCGGAAACAGCACCAGCCCGGGCAGCGGGAAGAGCCTCGCGAGCCCGTTGAATTCCTGTAAAGCCGCCCGATCTTCATTCATCGGCTTCCAAGGTGGAGAGATGGACGACTCAGTTTTCTGTACGGGGTTGGAGTCCCGCCTTTAGGCGGTCTTCGGCCAGGCACCGGCTAAAGCCTGGACTCCAACTGCACGCGGCAACGCGCTCACTAGAACTCAGGCCACGTCGCGGGTTCCGGTTTCAGTGTAATCGTTGGCAAATGCTCCGATCGCAATTTAGCCCCAGGCGTGACCGGTTCCGGTAACAAATCGGCCAAAGCCCGCTCGATCGCCGCCCAGAACTCCGTCGCGTTGAGACCGAGATGACATTCCGAGTAGCCCGACATGTAGCGGCCACCGGAATGAAACAAACGCCTGGCCCCGGCGGCATTGCCGTTACCCGCATGGTAGACGGCGACGGCGGCCTGAATCAAACCCTGGTAGAAGCGCCGATCCGGGCCGGCCGTGTCGTGCCACAGATCCTCCCACACTTCGTGAGCCTCGAAATAATCCCCCCGGTTGAAGTGGAGGATTCCGGTCAGATAGCGCGGGTCGTATTCCGTTGGCTCCGTCATGCCGGTATCCTGTCCGTAAGGGGATGCGCATGTTCGGCAGCCGTTACTCGTTCGACAGTCTCGCAACCTGGTGCCGCATGATCCGCCACGGACATGGGGCCGGGCTGACGTTGGTCCGCGTCTTCGAGACGCAAGCGAAGAACGGCCCCATGGCACTGCGTCCCGCCGCGAGTCGCATCGCTTTCAAGCTCGACCACGGTGAAGCGCTCGAAGACACCCTCAAGGCCGAGTCGCAATTCCTGCCCGAGATGTTCGTCTCGATGGCCATCGTCGGCGAACGGACCGGCCGCACGCCGGAGGTCTTCGGGCAACTCGAGGAATACTATCGGGTCCAGGCGCAAATGCGCCGGGAGTTTCGCTCGCAAGCGGCGTGGCCGATCTTTCAGTTCGTCGCGGCCGTGTTCGTGATTGCGTTCGTCATCTTCATTTTCGGTTTCCTGGCGCCGAGCGACGCCACCGCGAACGGCCCCGTCGGCTTCGGGCTCTTGGGCGCCCCGGGAGCGATGCTGTTTCTGATCGGCGTCGGCTCCGTGGTTGGTGGCTCGATCCTGGCGTACCACCTGATGACGAAAACGGTCGCGAAACAAGCCGGCTTCGAGGCCTGGCTGCTCAAGGTGCCGGTCTTCGGCCCGTTCGTGCAAGCATCGGCCCTGAGCCGATTCTGCCTCGCTCTTCGACTGACACTCGACTCGTCACTTTCAATCGGCAAGGCGTTACGGATGAGCCTGAAGGCCACCGGCAACGCGGCCTTCATGGCCCAGGCGGATCGGATCGTCAAGCGCGTCAACAAGGGCGACGAGATTGGCGAGGCGATGGGCATTAACCCGATATTTCCAGCGGAATTCCTAGCGACATTGAATGTCGGCGAAGTGAGCGGCCAAATCCCGGAAGTGATGGCTCGTCAGGCCGAGTTCTATCGCGAGGAGACGGCTCGGCGGGCAAAGGTGGTAACGAAAGCGCTGGCCTGGGGCGTCTATGCGCTGGTTGGCATCTTCATTATCATCGCGATCTTCAAGATGGCAGGGACGTACATTCAGGCCCTTGGTGCTGCGGGCTCGTAGTAAATGCCGGCGACTCTGCAAAAGACAAAAAAGATTGAGATTGAGATTGAGATTAGGATGAATGCCGAAATGCATTTATCCTAATCTCAATCTCAATCTCAATCCTAATCTTCGCGTCTGGTCCCTGGATCACGGCTCTTATTCCACGTTCAATTTCTCAAGATACCCTTCATACTCCTTCTTCAACTTGCGTTCCTCTGCCTCCTTGTCTTTCACTTCCCCTTGCAGCTTTTCCAGGCCCGTTTCGGCCGTGTCCAGCTTGCCGAGGTAGCGCTTGTACAACTCGCTGGTCGGCGGCAGCTTCTCCATGTTGATCCGCAGCCGGCTCTGCTCCTCGGACACATCCTTGACCTGGGCCCGCAAATCCTTCACCGTCGCGACGGTCTGTTCCAGGCCCGTCCGCATGGACACGGCTTTGCGAAGGGCTTCCTTGACGCCATCCTTGATCGCCGCGCTGGCGAGCAAGACCTTGAGACGTTCGTCCGTCACCTCGGCGAGCGTCTCCTTCTTGGGAACAACGCGCTCCTCACCGACGGGCTGATGGACCAGAGTACCAGGGGCGGCCTTGACCGTGAATTGAACGCAGCGCGCGTGCCCTTCGACCGCCTTGGCCTCGCCCACGACGGCCCAGACTGGCCGCACTTGATGTTCCAGGATGAACGTGCGCTCGGGACCGCGATTGCGGATGTGATAGATCGCCGTCTCCACCTCGCGGGCCGACGTGTGCAGATCGCCCTTGACGAAGCGGCCACTCACGAGCGTTTCCGGATCGACCTTTCGTGTCTGCCAGACTTCAAAACCGAGTTCGGTGACAAAGCGTTGAGCCGGTCCATCGTCTTCGCCGGGCTTTGCAGTCGCGTAGCCGGCCAGCGTTTGAATTGGGAACGCTTCGGGCTTGGCCGACCGCAGTTCTTCGCTAACGACGTAGGACAGCGTCTGCCCCTTCTTCATATCGAGCTTGAACCGATAACGGTTGGTCGACTTCTCGACCGGCTCGGCGTTGCCGATCAATTGCCGATCCGCGAGCACGTTGTGCTCGAGCCAAACGACGCGATCCTCGTCGGCCCGATTGCGGAAGAAGTAGGTCGTCGAACGGCGATCCTTGTGGGTCACCTGCAGCGTGGCTGGATTGACGATCTGCATGAGGAACGAGTCTTCCGGCGTCCGCTTGATTTCGGTCCACACGTCGAGGCCGAGCGAGGTGGCGAAGCCAGTCCAGTCGGCCTGCTTACTGACGGCGAACGGATCGATCCGCGGCAACTCTTCGCTGACTTCGTATTTCACCGTTTCGCCGGCCTTCACGTCCACGTCGAAGCGATACAGTTCCGTCGTCAACTCGCTCGGCTTCTCCGGCTTCACGAGCTTCCAACCAGCGCGAACCGGCTGTTCGATGACGACGCGGCGAGCTTCCGGCGAGCGGTTGACAATCACGTAAGTCCGGATGTGCCGGGTCTTGTATTGCACATTCAGCTGACCGTTCTCCATGCGGGCCGTCATTTCGGGGCCGGGCTTCACGACGTCGAAAGGCTTGATCTCCACGCCGGTGTCGAGGGCGTAGCTCAAGTAGCGCTCTTCATCCGGCTGCAAGTCGAGCAAGCGGGCGTCGCCGCTGTAGGGCGTTTCGCCTTCGTACACGGTGACGGGGCCGCTCATCAGCGCTTGCTTGGTCCGGTTCTTCATCTTCAGCCCGTGCAGCGGCCGGGTGGCATGGACGCGCTCGTTGAAGATGCTGACCTTGGCGGCGTCGATTTCTTCATCGAGGATCGGCAGCATGACGGACTGCTGACGCGGCAGACTGACTTTCTGGTCAATCGTGAACCGGGCCGGCTGACCCAATTCGTCCGCGGCACGAGCCCGTTCGATGAGATCGGGGTCGACGTTGGTCAAAGCGCTGCCCAGTTCCTGTGCCAGTTGCTGTTGCTTGCTTTTTTCATTCTTCTGCTGGTCGTTGTTCTTGCCATTGCGGGCCGCTTGCATCTGCTCGAAAGTTTGGCGGCCGTTGTTGTTGTCGAAGAACACGTTGTTCTGGTACTTGTTGAACGAGTCGATGTTGCCGAGGCGATTACCGCCCTGATTGCCGAACTGCCCGCCGAGGTTGCCGAATTGGCCCATACCTGGGTTCTGTCCCTGCATCGGAGCGCCATTCGGATTGATCGTGTTGAAGTTGGCATTGATGCCGCCACCGCCGAAACCGGCGCCGCCCTGAAGGCCGAAGCCCGGAATGTTCAGGGCCGAGTTCGTGATCGGCCCACCATAGGTCGGCGGCCGCAACGACGCGAACAGGGCCGGCTCAACCGTCGGCCGCGGGATGAACAACGGCGGATACAGGTCCATTTGGAACGAGATCGGCCGGCTCGACACGAGCGTGAGCTTGATGTCGTTCCAGTCGTCGTCGCTCGTATTCTCAACATTCGCCCAAGCTTGCAGACGCCACTTGCCGTTCTCACCCTTCACGAGCCGATAGCTCGTCTTCCAGATCGGGTTCTCGACGACGTAGCCGACTTTGACTTCGCGCTTGCCTTCGCCCTTGAAGCCGAGATGAACCGTCTTCTTCAGGCTGTCGTGCCCGACGGCCACCACTTCCAGGGCCCGGCGGAATTCGTTCTCGATGGCCGGGTTCAGGAAGCGCACACGCTGCACGGCCGGAAGCGGCACGCTCCGCAGGCCCTCGACACACGAGATGGTCAGCAATTCCATTTCGGAAACGTTCGGCGCCGTCGGGCTGTGCGGCCGATGCGCCGTCTCCATGCCGACGATGGTGCCGGCCATCGTGCCGGGCAAACCATTGAGAGCCGGGCTGTTGGTTTGCAGCGTTAGCTCGACCTTTTGGCCGCGCATCTGGTTGAGGATTTGTCCGTACGACGGGTTACTGCTCAGGTCGATCGCAAAGCTCTTAAGCGTCTTCTCGATTGGCTCCTGACTGTCGTAGCGCAGCGGCACCGTCTGCCCCTTGGCGTCCGATACGATCAGGCTCTTGATGAGATCGTTGATGTCGGCCGCGGAGAATTGCAGATCGACGCGGGCCTCACCCTCGACTTCGCCGGAGCGATGGAAATAGCCGACGCCGCTGTTAAAGAGCACGACCTGCGTGATCGGCAGTTTTTGCGCGGGCTTGAGGTTGCCGTTGTTCGCCTGAACCGGCACTTCATCCGGCGGCTGCTTGACATCAACTCGATTCTCAGCCTGTACGGTCGAAGCCCGCCAGGCGACGATGCCGCCGACGGCAAGCGACGCCAGGAACAGCCCCGCGGCTACTTTCTTGAGCATGTTCGATTCTCGTGGAGGTGGTGCGATTGAAGGCCAATCTATCCGGGTTCGCCTGGTAAGTCTTTGCGACTTGCCCGGTACGGTTACGGGCGTGTTACACGCCGGAGAGTTGGGCTTGAAAGTAGAACGCGGAGAGAGGCGAGATGTTGGATGCGGCCGTTGAGCCGCGGCCAGCAGCAGAGTGGTTCACAGTGGAAAAGTCGTTGCCGGGCATGTGTTCGAGCTTTCTTGACAACTGGTCGGCAACGAGTTGACGATGGCGATCAACGAGGACGGTTCCTCCATAAGCTCTTATTTGGTATGTATTAGCGCAAATCAACTTTTTAACGAACGAAAACTCGTTGCCACGTTGCCGACGTTGCCGGCAACGGCTTAACCCCCACCCCGCGACGGCGACGAGTTGGGTGGCGTGCCGTTTACATCCGCATCTCTGCTAGCCCTCGCAGCCGTTCCCCGGCCGCACGCAGCGTCTCATCCTTCTTCGCGAACATGAAGCGCACCATCGTCTTGCCGAGCGCCTTCGGTGAATAGAAGCTGCTTCCTGGCACGGCCGATACGCCGACTTGCTCGATCATCGCCTTGACGAACGCTGTGTCGTCGTCCCAGCCGAGCGGGGCGATGTCGGTCATCACGTAATACGCACCCTCGGGTTCGTAGACGGTCAAACCGGTCTCGCGCAAATACGGCAAGAACGCATCACGGCGACGCGTGTAGTCGCTCTTCAGCTTCGCGTAATACTCGGGCGGAAGGTTCAGCGCGGCGACGCCGGCCAACTGGAGCGGGTGCGGAGCGCCGACCGTCAGAAAGTCGTGCGCCTTGCGGATGCCGTCGCTCACCGCGGCCGGGGCGATGCAGTAGCCGAGACGCCAGCCAGTGACGCTGAACGTCTTCGAAAGGCCGCTGATCGTGACCGTGCGTTCGAGCATGCCCGGCAGCGTCGCGATGCTCACATGCGGTTGATGAGTGTGGATGATGTACTCGTAGATCTCGTCGGCGAGAGCGAAGGCGTCATACCGCTGACACAACTCGGCGATCAACGACAACTCGTCGCGCGTGTAGACGTGGCCCGTCGGGTTGTTCGGCGTGTTGAGGATGACGGCCTTGGTCCGCTGTGAAAAGGCGCGGCGCAATTCATCGGGATCGAACGTCCAATTCGGCGGACGCAGCGGCACCCAGACCGGCTTCGCGCCGCTGATGATCGCGTCGGGGCCATAGTTCTCGTAAAAGGGCTGGAAGATCACGACTTCGTCGCCTGGATCGACCAGGGCGAGCATCGTGGCCATCATGCACTCGGTCGCCCCGCAGCAGACGGTGACGTTGCGATCGGGGTCGCAGGAGATGCCGTTGAACGCCGTCACTTTGCGGGCGATCGCTTCTCGCAATGACGGGGCGCCCCACGTGATGGCGTACTGGTTATAGCCGTCCTGAATTGCCTTGCAGGCCGCGTCCTTGATCGCCTGCGGCGACTCGAAGTCCGGCATGCCCTGGCCGAGGTTGATCGCCCCATGCCGGGCAGCCAGCCGGGTCATCTCGCGGATGACGGATTCGGAAAAATGGCCAACGCGGTCAGCGAGTTTCATGGTGAACTCAATATGAGTCCGATCGGTTCTATGCGACCCATACGTCCTATTCCAATTCGGCCCGGCGCGGTAGAACGCCCCCATGAACATTCCGACGCCGACTCTGCTCGATCGCTTCTGCCGCTATGTCCGCGTTCACACGGAAGCCGTCGAGGGCTCGCCGTCGTATCCGAGTTCGCCCGGCCAGCTCGAACTCGGCAAGATGCTGCGTGACGAGTTGCTCGCCATTGGCCTCGCCGATGTAAAACAGAGCGAGTTCGGCATCGTCATGGCCACAATCCCCGCGACGGTGCCCGGTAAGCCGACCATTGCGTGGATTGCTCACGTTGACACGTCGCCGGAGACGACGGGCAAGAACGTGAAGCCGATCGTGCATGCGAACTACGACGGAAAAGATATCCCGCTGCCCGGCGACTCGACCAAAATCATCCGCGTCGCCGATTCCCCCGACCTGCTCAAATGCGTGGGCAAGACCGTCATCACGACCGACGGCACAACCCTCCTCGGAGCCGACAACAAGGCCGGCGTCGCCGTCATCATGGAGACGGCTGCGTATCTCGTGCAGCATCCCGAGATTCCGCACGGGCCGATCCGCGTCGTGTTCACGTGCGACGAAGAGATCGGCCACGGCGTCGATCACGCGGACCCAAAGGAGATTGGGGCCATCGTCGGCTACACGCTGGATGGAGCAGCCGAGGGTGAGATCGAGGCCGAGACGTTTTCCGCGGACAAGGCCATCGTGACGATCAAGGGTGTCAACATTCATCCGTCGATCGGCAAGGGGCGGATGATCAACTCGGTGCGCCTCGCGGGCCTGTTCCTCGAGCGGCTGCCGCGAACGTCCTTGTCGCCGGAGACGACCGAGGGCCGGCAAGGATTCATTCATCCGTACAAGATCGACGGTGGCGTCGCGGAGACGCAGGTTCACTGCCTGCTGCGCGACTTCATCACCGCGAAGCTCGACGAGCAGGCGGAATTATTGCGCACGATCGCTCGGACGATTGCGGCCGAGTATTCGGGAGCGAAGATCGATGTGGCGGTCGCGCCGCAATATCGCAACATGGCCGACGGAATGAAGAGCGAACCGCGGGCCGTTGAATATGCGATCGAAGCCACACGGCGAGCCGGCATGGAGCCGAAGCTCGGCAGCATCCGCGGTGGCACGGATGGATCGCAATTGACTGCGAAGGGATTACCGACGCCGAACATATCGACGGGCGAGCACAACCTACATTCACCGCTGGAATGGACGTGCCTGGAAGAAATGCAGTCGGCCGTGCGCGTGTTGGTGGAGTTGGCGCAGGTGTGGGCAAAATGAAGGCGAGCGGAGCCGCGTAA
>DATANR010000343.1:0-44297 GCA_036266155.1 Gemmataceae bacterium
CACCCCGATAACGACATCATCGGGGTGCTTACGCACCTCCGCTCGCCTTTGTTTCTCCTCTTGTATGCGCTCGCCGTGAGAACCGCCAATTTCTGAGAACACTACCCGCTTCTGGCCATCCTCCGATAATCAGCCGAAGCAACTCTCTCGGAGCATCTTCCATGAACCGCTTGTTGGCCCTCATCGTGAGCTTGGTTGTCACGGCAACCCTCGTGGCCGACGAACCCAAGCGGCTCAAGGTGCTCTTCCTCGGCGACAATGGCCATCATCAGCCGGCCGTGCGCTTTCGCCAGCTCGAACCGGTCTTTGCCAAACGCGGCATCGATCTCGTTTACACCGAGAACAACGACATCCTCGCGGACAAGGCGCTCGCGGGCTACGACGCGTTGATGATCTATTCCAACGTGACCAAGATCACGCCGGCCCAGGAGAAGGGGCTGCTCGATTTCGTCGAAGGCGGCAAAGGCTTCGTGCCGCTGCATTGTGCGAGTTACTGCTATCTGAATTCGCCGAAGTACGTCGACCTCGTCGGAGCGCAATTCCAGAAGCACGGCACCGGCACGTTCACAACCGTGAGTGCGGCCCCCGAACATCCGATCATGAAGGGTTTCAAGCCGTTTGAAAGCTGGGACGAGACCTACGTCCACACGAAGCACAACGACAAGGATCGCACGATCCTCGAATATCGAGAGGAAGGCGGGGCCAAGGAGCCGTGGACGTGGGTAAGGACGCAGGGTAAAGGGCGCGTCTTTTACACGGCTTGGGGACACGATCAGAGGACGTGGGGACATCCGGGGTTTCAGGAGTTGGTCGAGCGCGGATTGCGTTGGAGCGTGGGGCAGGACCCGACGACGGTGAAGCGCGGAGCCGGCGAAGCCGCAAGCGGCGTTCGCGCGACATTCCCGATCCCCGAGATGACGCCGAAGCGCAAGGACGTGAAGCCATTTGAGTACGACGACGTGGGCGCAAAGATCCCGAACTATCGGCCGCGGGGCGGACAGGGCGAGCCGCTCTCCAAGATGCAACGGCCGCTCGAGGCCGAGGAATCGCTGAAGCATATCGTCGTGCCCAAGGGCTTCCATGCCGAGTTGTTCATCACCGAAAAGGAACTGGGCGGCAAGCCAATCTGCATGACGTGGGACGAACGCGGCCGACTCTGGGCGGCGTTGACGATGGATTATCCCAACGAACTGAAGGCGCCGACCAAGGGCCGCGACAAGATTGTCGTCTGCGAAGACACCAAGGGCACGGGCCGGGCCGACAAGGTAACTGTCTTTGCCGAGGGCTTGAGCATCCCGACCAGCATCACGTTCCACAACGGGGGCATCATCGTCTTCGATGCCACGCAGACGGTGTTCTTGAAGGACACGGATGGCGACGGGAAGGCGGACGTGCGGCAAGTCTTATTCGGCACCTGGAACCAGCGCGATACGCACGGCGGGCCGAGCAACATGCAGTACGGGCTCGACAACTGGATCTGGGGCATGCAGGGGTACAACGACTCGCGCCTCATCGTCGGCGGCGAGGAGGTGCGCTTTCGCCAGGGGTTTTTCCGCTTCAAGCCGGACGCGTCGAAGATGGAGTTCATTCGCTCGACGAACAACAACACCTGGGGCTTCGGCATGAGCGAGGAGGGGATCATCTTCGGCTCAACGGCCAACGGTAACCCAAGCGAATATATGCCGATCCCCAATCGCTACTACGAATCGGTCCGCGGCTGGGCCCCGCAACTCGTCCTCCGCGGCATCGCCGATTCGTTTATGTTCAAGGCGATTACCGAGCATGTGCGGCAGGTCGACTTCCACGGCGGCTACACAGCCGCGGCCGGACATGCGTTGTACACGGCCCGTGCGTATCCGAAGGATTACTGGAACCGCACCGCCTTCGTGACCGAGCCGACTGGGCACATCGTCGGCACGTTCGTGCTGCGGCCCGAGGGGAGCAACTTCCGCTCGTCCAATCCGTTCAACCTGCTGGCCAGCGACGACGAGTGGACGGCCCCGATCATGGCCGAGGTCGGGCCGGACGGCAACGTGTGGGTGCTCGACTGGTACAACTTCATCGTTCAACACAACCCGACGCCGCAGGGCTTCAGGACCGGCAAGGGCGCCGCCTACGAGAACGATCTGCGCGATAAGACGCACGGGCGGATCTATCGGGTCGTGTTCGACGACAAACAAGAGCGAAAGACCTTCTCCCTCGCCGACCCGACGCCGGAAAAGCTCGTGTCTGCATTGACGAGCGACAACCTTTTCTGGCGGCGACACGCGCAACGCCTGCTTGTCGAACGCGCCAAGGCGGACGTGTTGCCAGCGCTTTACACGCTGGTCCGTGATGCCAAGGTGGATGAGATCGGTCTGAACGTTGGGGCAATTCATGCGCTGTGGACGATCCATGGTCTCGGTGCGCTCAACGGGTCGAACCCGGAAGCGACCGCCGTGGCCGTCGCGGCATTGAAGCATCCGTCGGCCGGTGTTCGCCGGAACGCGGTGCAAGTGTTGCCGATGAATGAGGCGGCGGTCGACGCCATTCTCGGGGCAGGATTGACGCACGATTCCGATGCCCAAGTGCGCCTGATGACATTGCTCGCCCTGGCCGATCGGCCGGCGACCGACGCGGCCGGCAAGGCGACCGTCGCGGCGATGATGCGGCCGGAGAACGCATCAGATAAATGGATTCCCGATGCCGCCACGGCCGCGGCTGCCAAGAACAGCGCTGGCTTCCTCAAAGCAATTGCCGAGGCGACAAAGCCGACGGAGAATCTGCTGACGCTGACCGCGACGGTGGCCGAGCACTATGCCCGCAACGCGCCGCTGGATACGGTCGCATCGGTGTTAGGCGCTATCGCGGCAGGCGATCCGACGGCGGCCGACGCCGTCGTTCGCGGCATCGCCAAGGGTTGGCCGACGGCGAAGCGGCCCACCATTGACGACAAGCTCGACCAGGACCTCGCAACGCTCGCGGGGCGCTTGAGCCCGAGTCGACGCGGGGCACTGGTGCGCCTTGCGACCGGCTGGGGCAGCAAGCAGTTGACCAAGGTCGGCGCCGAGGTCTTGAAATCGCTGATGACGACGCTCGCCAATGAAAAGGCGACCACGACCGATCGCGTCGCTGCCGCCGCCGAGTTGATCGGCTACAAGCCGGCCGACGCGACCGTCGCCACCGCAATCCTCGAACAGATCAGTCCGCAGGCCGCGCCCGAGTTGGCAACGGGCCTGCTGACTTCTCTCAAGGCCGGCGAGGCCGCGGAGACGCCGAAGCTCATCATCGAACGCTTGCCGGGCCTCACGCCGACTGCACGCTCCGCGGGCATCGGCGTCCTGCTCACACGGGCCGACTGGACCCGGCAACTGCTCGCGGCGATCGATGCCGGCAAGCTGCAGCTCACCGACCTGGCGCTCGACCAGCGTCAAGCCCTGGCCGATCACTCGGACTCCGAAGTCCGCAAGCAAGCGCTTGCGTTGCTCAAGCGCGGCGGCGCCTTGCCGAATGCGGACCGCCAAAAGGTGATCGACGAGTTCATCGCTGTCACCAAGGAGAAGGGCGATCCGAAGCTCGGCAAAGAAATCTTCACGAAGCAATGCGCCAAGTGTCATACGCACTCGGGTGAAGGCACGAACATCGGCCCCGATCTGACGGGCATGGCCGTCCATCCGAAGGACGAGTTGCTCATTGCCATCCTCGATCCGTCGCGGAGCGTCGAGGGCAACTTCCGCCTTTACAAGATCAACACCAAGTCGGGCAAGGTGCTGCTAGGCATGCTCGCCGGCGAATCGAAGACCGCTGTCGAATTGGTCGACACCGAAGGCAAGAAGCAGACGGTGCTGCGTGAAGAGATCGACGAGTTGACCGGCTCGAACAAGTCGCTGATGCCGGACGGCTTCGAGAAGCAAGTGTCGCGGAAGGATTTGACGGACTTGCTCGAGTTCCTGACGACGCGCGGCAAATACCTGCCGCTGCCGCTCAACAAGGTGGCCACGGCCGTCAGTACGAAGGGCATGTTCTACGATGAGGCGTCCGTGCAAGAGCGACTCGTGCTGCCGGACTGGAAGCCGCGTGTTGTCGAGGGTGTGCCGTTCGTCCTGGTCGATCCGCAAGGCGACAAGGCGGCGAACGTGATTCTGCTCAATGGTCCGCAAGGCCGCCTGCCGCCGAAGATGCCGAAGACGGTGACGCTGCCGTGCAATGCCCCCGCGAAGGCGATCCATCTGCTCAGCGGCATCAGCGGCTGGGGCTATACGTACAGTGAAAAGGGCTCCGTGTCGTTGATCGTGCGCGTCCACTATGCTGGGGGCAAGACGGAGGATCATGCGCTCAAGAACGGCGAGCAATTTGCGGACTATATCCGCCGCATCGACGTGCCGGGCTCGAAGTTCGCGTTCCTGGCCCAGGGTCGTCAGCAGGTGCGCTACCTGAAGGTGGAGCCGAAGGAGAAGGACAAGATCGAGAGCATCGAACTGGTGAAGGGGCCGGACGCGACGGCCCCGCTCGTCGTGGCGGTGACGGTGGAGTTTGCGGAGTGAAGCGCTGATCAACTTTGATGGAGAGAACCGATGACCGCCAGCATCGTCATGCTTGCCTTGTCGATCAACGCGCCGCAGTTGAAGCCGCCGCCCGCACCGGCTCCGCCGATTCTCGGTCGGTGGCAGGCGACGCAGATCACCATTGGCGGGGTGGATAACACCAAGGGCAACACGGAACTCGAGTATGAGTTCACAGCGGACGGCCGCTGGGTGATTTACCGCGGCGGCAAGCCGCTCGGCGACATGCCGCGAACTTTCACGTTCGACACGAAGGCGACGCCCGCGGCCATTGACCTGACCGAGACGGCCGGCAATCCGCAGCCAGGCATTTACAAGGTGGAGAAGGATACGCTGACGGTGTCGTTCAACTTCGGCAAGGGTGAACGGCCGACAGCGTTCGATGGGCCGCAGGCGAACGTCATGACACTGGTGATGAAGCGCGTGAAGGAATGAACTTGGCCGAACAAATCACCTTCGTGGGGAATAATCTCGCGGCGTGCGCATCCGGAATGATGGGTCTCCGGAGGTCGTGCCGTGTGTCATCTTGGTCGGCACCAATTGGCCATACTCGGCTTGGCGGCGCTATTCTTGGGCAGCACGGGCTGCGGGCCGGCGAAACCGCCGAACTACAAGCCGATCAACCTTGGCGAACGCAACGAGATTCGCAACTGGGACGATGAGCTGGAGGCCGACTTTGAAATTAGAAAAGTGATCGGCCAGTGGAAACTGGCCCGCATTGAATCGGGGTTGTTTGGCATGACTTCCAAGGAACTGGACGTTCCTGATTTGCCATTCCTCGAAATCCTAAAAGATCGTTGCCGCTTCACCTTTAGGGACGATGACGAGCCGCGTCAGGTCGACTTCCTCTTGGTGGTAAACCTTGAACGGTCCCCAAAACAATTTGAACTCGCCAGTCCAGGAGACTCCATCCACGGCGCCTTCAAGTTGCTTACGGATGGCCGTCTCGTCATTGCCTTCACGATGGACCTTGACGCGGATCGTCAGACATTCCCTGCCAAAATACCTTCAAGCCTGAATGCCGGGGAACCAAATGTGGTCGTAGTCGTCCTGAAGCGCGTTGAATCGCCGCATTGATTGGCTCACAATTCTAGAGCACACATCAGACAACTGTAGCGGTTAGTGCGTCAACCTGAACAAGCGACGATGCTCCGGAAGCGGGAAACCTACAGTTGGGACCTGTTGCAATGATTGAGAAAGGCGAACACGAAAAAGCTGTTGCCGACTTCAAGAAGGCCGTTGTTCTCGGGCCTGATTTGGAGAAGAACGAGGACTTGCAGAAGCGTATGAATAAATAAGCACAGCGTAGCCAAGTGTTTCGACGATTTGTTCACCTCTGGGAGAGCGACCCAATGAGCATCCCGATTCCATACGCGATGGAATACACGTCCACCATGTCGGGATCAGTGCTCAAGCTTGTCCGTTGCGAGCAGTGTGAGACGGAGTATGTCTATCAACTCGAGCGGACAGCCGAGGGTCAGGGGACAAGCTTCTTATTTACTGACAACGAAGGCGCTTCTGCCCGCGCGTCTTCACGTGCGGAAGAGACGTTGCGGCGAAAGCTCGAACGCGGCGTCGATCTGGTGCCGTGCCTGGCCTGCGGCTGGTATCAGCAAGACATGATTCCGCGGGCGCGGCGCGAACATCGGCGCTGGATGTTCAATGTCGGCGCTTGCCTGACCGTCGGATTGATCCCGGTCGCGATTTTCGGCGGAATCATCAATGCCGGACGGTTCGGCGAGCCGGCGATTCCGTGGCCGGTCTTCGTGGCCATCCTTGTCGTGCTCGCGACCATCGGCATCGGGCTGATGGTGGCTAAATTTATCGGCGCTCGCACCTATGATCCCAACGGCCAGGACGTTGAAACACGCAAACAACTCGGCCAAGCGCGGGCCGTGCTACGCGCCGACCTGGAAGCACAACTTCGAGCACAACATGCGAATAACGGCGCCGCAGCGGAGAAGAGCGAACCGCCCGCGGCATCCACGGAGTTGGAAAACAAGTAGCGATTTACCTCGCCACCGACCTTTCCAGCCTCTCTATTTCACCGGCGGCAACTCGCCCGTCTTCACGATCGCTGCACGGTGTTCCGGCAGCGTTGGATAAATGACGCGGTCGCCAGCGGCGTAGTTAGCGGCGGGGTGCATTTCGCGGTAGATGCGCGTCGCGTTGGAGCGCGCGATCTCGTCGGGCTTGTAGATCGCATGCGCCTCGCGGTGGTATTTCGCCAGCGTCGCGGCCAGGGCGGCGTGGGTCATCGCGTCGCCTTCGGCGTGGTAGGCGGCACGCAGCTTAGCGATCACTTCGCGCATCGTCGCGAGCTTCGGGGCCGTCAGCTTCGTGAGCCCGCCGGCCACGTTGTCGCAGGCCTCGACGCGGCGTGCGATGGAATTCGCTGTATCGGCCGCGGCATTGGCTTCACCGAGCACCGAATCGGCGGTCGCGGTTGCCGGCGGCGGAACGTCAGCGTGCATCACGCCCAATTCGCCGTAGGCCAAGGCGAGAAGATCGTGGGCCGTAACGTCCTCCGCGTCCAATTCGAGCACGCGCTCTGCAGCTTTGACGGCGCGAACCACGAAATCGTTTCGCGTGGTTGAACCGGTCGGCTCGAACTGCCGGCGTTTGAACAGCAAGTTCGCCAGTTTGTTGATGACGACATAATCCTTGGTGAAATCGAACCCGCGTTCCTTGGGCTGGGCGTTCGGATCGAGCAGCTTCTCCAGATCGGCGATGACGGCGTCGAGATGCTCCTTGCGCGTTGCCGTCTCGCTGTTGACCAGCGCCGTGAACCAGACCCGCGACCAGGGCGCGGCTGGCGGATCACATTTCCCGGCCGCATCGAGCTGTTTCGCGGCCTCGTCGAGTCGGCCTTCTTCGATATAGACGCGGGCGAGGTTCAGGTGGCCCTGCGGCGCCGCATCTTTCTGTTCGAGCGTGAGCAATTTGCTGAACGCCGCCTCCGCTTGCTTGAATTGGCCGCGTTTGCCGCCGCCTTCGAGCAAGCAGGCGATGCCATAATCGTTCCAGCGCTGCCACGCCGGCTTGATCGGCGAAGTCTGTGGTGGCACGGTCCCGCCCGCGAGGGGCAGAGTCAGCTTGTCCTCGCACATATCGACGATCGGCAACTTCGGCGGCTCCTTGCCCTCGTGCACGAGCTTCATGTACTCGTAGTCGAACTTGCGGTAGCGCACGCGGGCGCTCAGTTCCACGGGCCCGGTCGCATTCGTGGGCACGTCGACGCGATAGTGTATCACCGCGGCAGCGCCTGGCGGGATCTGCTTGTCGTAGAGGGGCGTGAAGATGTCCTGCGGATTGCGACGATTGATGCGGTTGCCATTGCGGTCGAGCATGAGGACGTTGATGAAGTGCGACCATGGATCGACCGGCCCCGTGTCATCCGGATTGGCGGTCGCTCCGTTGCGTGCGATCTCCATGCCGCCGGCCGTCGCGCGGAAGTCGACCCAGATCTCGTTCGAGTCGACGGTGCCCTGCGAGAACGGGTGCCCGAGGGCGAGCGTACGCACGACGACTTCGATCACGTACGACTTGCCCGGCTGCAGGGCCGGCAACTCGGGCCGCAGCGCCACCAATCCGCCGCCTTCCGGGCCACCGGGTTTCAATCCGAACAGATCGATGCGGATCTTCTTGTCGCTGCCGTCAGCAGCCGTGCCCTTGAGGAATCCGGCGTGCAGATCAATCGACTTCTGGAAGCCGTCCGCGTGTTGATTATACCGCGGGTCCTTTTGCAGCAGCGTGAACAGCCCGGTGTTGGCGCCGGGGAAGCGATGATTGTGAACGGTCCGCTCGCCGCGGCCGTCAAAATCCTTCGCACCAAAGTCGCCGCTCGTGAGGAGCGGCATGTGGCACGCGGCACAGTTCTCTTTCGCGGTCGGCGGGTAGTAAAAGCTCCGCACGCCGTGGCCGGAGACGCCGCTGAGGAGGTACGTGTCGTAATGGTTCTGGCCGCGGAGGAATTCTTTGTAGTGGTTGAGTTCAACCGGCAGCGACACTTTGTGACACGCGGCGCAGAACTCGGCCGTCTTGTGGAACGGCTTGAGGAACGTCTTCTTGTGGAAGTCCGGCTTGGCTTTCACCATCTGATTGTTCACCCACTGCAGCAACGAGTTCTCATTGCGTGCGAACGGGTAGTGGGCGGGCTCTTCGAGCGTGTAATTGCCGTTGCCGAAGGTGCCGTTGATATGCGTCATGGCGTGGCACACGGTGCAGGTGATGCCGGCGTGGGCCGTCTTGTGGTTGACGTCGTCGAACTTCGGATCGTCGAATGCACCGCTGAGGAACGGCACCGGGTCATGGCAGCCGGCGCACCAGCGCGATGACTTCACGGTCCCGTCCTTGTCCATGCCGCTCTTGCGTGTCTCGCGCACGCTGAACAAGTAGGCTGGATTGTTGAAGGAGCTAAACTTGTGGGCCGAGTGGAAGTGATCGTTGGCGACGTCGGCATGGCACTTCGCGCAGTACGAGTCCATCATCATGACGTCTGCCGAGATGAACTTGCCGTCGGCGGTCCGCGTCATCGCGGGTTCAAAATACTGGGCCCCTTCCTTCGGCCCCTCGCGGAACCACTTTTGCGGGTCTTGGGCGTGCATCACCACCATGCCGACCGTGAAGAGGCCGACGCCGAGTCCCCAACCCTTCGCGAGCCGCCACTTGATGGCCGGCCCCGCCTTGCGATGTGCGACATAGGCCCAGACTGCCGCGGCCGGCAGCACGAGATGCAGCCAGTAAATCACCGTACGGCCGACCGACCCGGTCGGCAATTGCGGCAACCCTTCGAGTTGCACCAGTGCGAAGCCGGACAGGGATACGAGCAGGCCCGACAAGAACAGCAGAATGCCGAGCCGCACGGCAACGCGGTTCGGCCGCTTGCGCGCGGTCAGCCAGTGCACGAGGCCGAAGGCGAGAAACGGGATGGTGCCCATCACGCCGATCGCGACGTGGCCAAGGAACACCCATAACCCGAACGGCGTCGTGTAGCTCCGCGGCGACTGGAAATAATTCAGCAGCGAGACGGCCGCGAGATAAACCCCCGTCGCGCCGAGGAACGCGAACAGACCGAACACGACGAGGAGCAGGATGCGCAGCTTCGGCCCGATTGCGGGCGTGTAGGGCACGAGCGTCCGCGCTCGACGCGTAATGACAACGGGTTGGGCCGAGGGTGTCGGCGAGGTATCCATCCAATGGGCTCGCAATCAATGAATGAAAAAGCCAATAAGGTGAGGATACCGTTTCGGATCGCGAAGCAACAAGAGAGAACGCGGATGTTGCGTTATCTGGCCGCCGCCTGCCAGACCGATTTTCCCAACCCGCCGGATCGCTCGGCCATCCCCGATCGCGTCGGCCACATGCTCGGCATGATCGATCGGGCCGTCGTCGGCTATCGTCCGTTCGGCGACGTCAAGCTGATCGTGTTTCCCGAGTTCGCACACGCGGCGCCGATCTACGAAACCGTCGGCGAACTGATCGATCGACTCGCCGTGCCGATTCCGAACGAGCATACCGAGCGGTACCACAAGAAAGCGCGCGAGCTTGGCGTTTACGTGCAGACGGGCAGTTTCCTGGAAGTGGAGGCGAAGTATCCCGGCTGCGTATTCAACACCACGTGTCTCATCGGCCCCGAAGGGTTGCTCTACAAGTATCGCAAGGTCCATCCATGGCTGCCGTGGGAGGTTCACGCCAGTCCGCACGACATTCCCGGTTACACGGAGAACCCGTTTCCGGTTGCGGAGACGGAGATCGGCGTGCTCGGCTGCGCGATCTGTTACGACTGGCTGTTCCCGGAAGCGATCCGCGAACTGGCGCTACAAGGGGCGGAAGTGTTAATCCGCGTGTCGGCGTACATGGACCCCTGGGGCGCGACGCCGCCGATGGACTGGTGGACGGTGGTGAACCGCTGCCGGGCGCTGGAGAACATGGCCTACGTGGTCGCGGCCAACCAGGGCGCGAGCGCCAAGCACTATCCGCCGTTCTCGTGGCCCGGTGGGAGCATGGTCGTTGACTACGACGGCCGACTACTGGCCCAGGCCGATCCGGGGCCGGGCGAGAAGATCGTCGTGGCGCCGATCGACATCGCGGCCCTGCGTGCCGAGCGCGAACGACGCAGCGGGCACCACATGCTGGCGCATCGGCGGACGGAAGCGTACCGACATGCGAGCAAGCCGAGCTATCCGAGCGGAGCGGCCGCGAAAGGGCCGATCACGATTGTTGGAAATGAAGAACGAACGCGGGCCGCCAAGTAAGGAGATCGCGTGACGACCTGGTGCTTCAAAGTGTTGTACGACGGTGAATGTCCATTCTGCCGAATCGAGGCGCGCTGGTTGCGCTCGTTGGGTCGCGGCGGCAAGCTGGCCCTGGAGGACATCGCCGCGCTTGGCTTTGACGCGACGCAGTACGATCGCACGTTGGACCAGCTGATGGGCAGCCTGCACGGGGTGCATCCGGACGGGCGACTGACGACGGGAGTCGAGACATTTCGGCAGGCTTATCGAGCCGTCGGCTTAGGTTGGGTACTAGCGCCGACGCGCTGGCCGATCCTGCGGCCGATCACGGATGCCATGTATGTTCTGTTCGCGCGTTACCGCGTGCGGATGGGCGAGCTCTTTGGCCGAGGTTGTTCGGATCGTTGTGCGCTTCCGGGGGCCCGTCGATGAACAATAGCTTGGCCCACTGGACGCTTCTGTTTTGGATTCCTCCCGTGGCCGCGGCGGCGTTGTGGACGGTGTTCGCCATCATGCCCGGGCAATTGTCGGGCCACACTTGGGGACCGGTTTGGATCGCAGTTATCGGCGCCAGCTTGCTGTCGCCCGTAGTTGCCGTGGGCGTTTGGTTGGCTCATCTGAAGGATTGGCGACGAGGCGTCGCTGTGCTTGTCAACATCGGCGGGCTTGCTGCAAACGGGCTCGGCTTTGTGCTCGCGGCCGGATATTACGCGGGGTGAACAAATGGTGCGTCGCAAAGGCTCTGCCTACCCTAATTGACCGCGTGCCTTAAACCGGCGGGTCCGTGCCAGCGGAGACCGAAGCGCAGCAAGGTCGACGCGTCTCGGGCAGACGCTGCGTCGTCCTCGCGGCGCTTCGGTCTCCGCAGCATCTGCTAAACAGATCAAGGTGGACGGTCTACTATTGCTTCTTCGTTCCTGTTTTGCCATCAATCTCAAGACCCAATTTCTCGTTGGCGTCGACGTAAAACATGAAGCCGTTCATCATCTCCTGATAGGTCTGCTGACCATCCTTGACGGCCTTCTTCGGGTCCGGGTTGTATGGGTTGAATGGTGAGTTGTCGTAGAGGGCCACGCAATCGATCTTAGTCCCCTTTGGCAGCACCTTCTGGCCCGGCTCCCAGCGGTAGGGGATTTGCCACTCGAAGTTGTAGTTCGGGATTGTCAGCAGCTTCTCCGTCTTCCCGTCCGGCGTGTGGGCCGTGTAGGTCATCGCCTTGCCGCGAACGTGCATGTGCGTGAACAGGCCTATGCCGATCGCGTCGCGCTCGAGCGTCCGCGTCACCTTCACCGGATGAGCCGACGCGCCCGGCGGGATCGTGTAACGGGTGTCCACGAAGAGCATGTGATGGAGTTGCTTGTCGATCGTACCTGAGGCGTATCTCACGCCGACACTGATTGTGACCTTCTCGGCTTTGCCCGTCGGCACGTAATGGATCTGAATGCCGAGCGCGCTGCCCTTCGGAATCAGGAACGCGACGCCGCGATCGACCGTCATCGGCTCGCCGCCGGGCACGATGCCGGTGATGAAGTTCGATTCCTTGAAGCCTTCGCCGATCTTCCAGTAGGCCAGATTCGCGTGATGGACGGCCTTCGGCACGCTCGGCAGGATTTGCACGCCGGTCACCCAGGTGTCTTCCTTGAACACATGCGGCAAAACGATGTACTTGTACGCGATGTCGCCGGTCGTCGGCAGTTCGAACGGGGCCGTCGTCTGCACCAGATCCGGCTCGCCAATAAGCCAGCCGGTCGGCTTGGCCTCGGGCGGTTTCGGCAGCTTCGAATCGTCGCCACGTGGCATGTCGGCCTTCACCCAGCGCACAATTGTCTCGCGCTCGGCGGCTGACAGGCTCTTGTGTTGCACACGGTCGCCCAGTCGCGGCACCGCGTACCACGGCGGCATGCGCCCCTCGTTCACTACCTCGGCGATCGTCCGGGCCTTGGCCTTCGCATGTTCGTAAGTGATGAGCGGGAACGGCGCGGCCGTGTTGGGTTGGTGGCAGACCTGGCAATGTTTGTTGAAAATCGGCGCCACGTGCTCGGCAAACGTGACTTTGTCCGTCCCGGCCTCGGTGGGTCGCGGCAACAGGCAGCCATCAACCGGTGTACTCGCGACCTCGGCCGCTTTGCCGTCGAGCACCGCGTTGATCGCTTCCATCAAATCACGCCGCGTCGGCTCCGGCCGCTGGCCGCCGGGTCGATACTGATCGTCGATCCGCCCGCGATAGCGCAGCGTGCGGCTGGCATCGAGGACGACGACCTCCGGCGTGCGCGTGACGCCGAGCGCGTCGGCCACCTTGCAGTCGGCATCCTTGACGAACGGAAAACTCACGCCGAACTCGACCGCTTGACCGGCCATGACGGCAATCGTGTCCGTCGCCCCCGAGTTGACGGCCGCGAACTGCACGTCCTTGTCGCGATAATCCTTGTCGAGGCGATCCAGGACCGGCAAGTACTTCTCGGCGAGCGGGCAACCCGATTGCACGAAGACGAGGACATACGCCTTCTTCTCGCCGAAGTCAGCCAGCGAGCGCGCCACATGGCGAATGTCCTTGAAACGCAGGTCGTCGACCTTGGTGCCGATCTTCACTTCCGGATCGGCGGCGAGTGTCGTGGCGGCAACAAACAAGGCAACGGCGAGAGCGCGAGACATGGAAAAACTCCGATCGCGGGTCGGCATGCGTCCAATTTACCAGTCAACGACACAGTTGGCGAATGTTGAACACACTCCCACATTCTTCGTCTCCTAGAATACCCGCCTGAACAGATCGTCCTTTACCGTCGGGGTCATCATGGAACCGCAAGGCGACATCGCACTCATCGGCTTGGCCGTCATGGGCCAGAACCTCATCCTCAACATGAACGACCACGGGTTCGCCGTCGTCGCCTATAACCGCACGGTCGAGAAGGTCGACGAGTTCCTGGCCAAGGAGGCCAAGGGGACCAAGGTCGTTGGCGCACATTCCGTCGAGGAGATGGTCAAGAAGCTCAAGCGGCCGCGGCGCGTGATGATGCTCGTCAAAGCGGGCCAGCCCGTCGACGACTTCATCGCTCAGGTCACGCCGCACCTGGAGAAGGGCGACATCATCGTCGACGGCGGCAACTCGCTTTATCAGGACACGGCCCGGCGCGTGAAGGAAGTCGAAGCGAAGGGCCTGCTCTACATCGGCACCGGCGTGAGCGGTGGTGAGGAAGGCGCTCGCCATGGGCCGAGCATCATGCCCGGCGGATCGCCGGCCGCGTGGCCGCATGTGAAGCCGATTTTCCAAGGCGTTGCCGCGAAAGTTGAGGACGGGACTCCGTGCTGCGATTGGGTCGGCGAAGGCGGGGCCGGCCATTACGTGAAGATGGTCCACAACGGCATCGAATATGGCGACATGCAGCTCATCTGCGAAGCCTATCAACTCATGCGCGACGGCCTCGGCATGTCCGCCGACGAAATGCACAGTGTGTTCGCCGAGTGGAACAAGGGCGTGCTCGATAGTTATCTCATCGAGATCACGCGCGATATCCTCGCGTTCAAGGACAAGGATGGCGGACCGCTCGTCGACAAGATCCTGGACACGGCCGGTCAAAAGGGCACGGGCAAGTGGACCGTCATCGACTCGGCCGAGCTGGGCATTCCGATCACGCTGATCGCCGAGGCCGTCTATTCGCGGTGTGTGTCGGCCCTCAAAGAAGATCGTGTGGCGGCGTCCAAGGTCTTGAAGCCGGCCGGCACGAACAACTACTTCGGCGACAAGAAAGCGTTCATCGACGCGATCCGCGATGCGTTGTACGCCTCAAAAATGGTCAGCTATGCCCAGGGCTACATGCTGATGCGGGCGGCGGCGACGCAGTATCAGTGGAACCTGAATTACGGCGGCATCGCCCTCATGTGGCGCGGCGGCTGCATCATCCGCAGCCGCTTCCTCGGCAAAATCAAGGAGGCGTTCGATAAGAACGCGGCCCTGTCGAACCTGATGCTCGACCCGTATTTCACCGGCGAAATCGATCGCTGTCAGCCGGCGTGGCGCAAGGTCATCGCGACCGCTGTCATGGCCGGCATTCCGGTGCCCGCGTTCAGCACCGCGCTGGCCTTCTTCGACGGCTATCGCACCGCGAACTTGCCGGCGAATTTGCTTCAAGCGCAGCGCGATTACTTCGGGGCTCACACCTACGAACGTGTCGACACGAAGCGCGGCGAGTTCCACCACACCAACTGGACTGGCCGCGGCGGCGAGACGGCGAGTTCGACGTACAACGTGTGATCCGGCGAGCGGAGCCGCGTAAGCGGCCCGATAATGTCCGAGCCACATTATCGGGCCGCTTACGCGGCTCCGCTCGCCTATCGCTGCACGCGGGCCGAGCCGCCCTTGGCGAACGCTTCCACTTCTTCGACGCGGGCCATCGTCACATCGCCGGGGAACGTCGTGAGCAATGCCCCGTGAGCCCAGCCGAGCCGCAACGCTTCGTCCGGTGTGCGGCCTGTTTGCAGGCCGTAGATCAGGCCCGCCGCGAAGCCGTCGCCGCCGCCGATGCGGTCGATGACGTCGAGTTGAGTCGTTGGGCTCACGTATTTTTGTCCATTCAGCCACAGCACCGCGGCCCAATCGTGGCGGTTGGTCGAATGCACTTCGCGCAACGTCGTCGCTACCAGTTTGACATGCGGGAATGCCTTCACCGTCGCGTCGATCATGCCGAAGAAGACATCTGGATCAAGCTTCGACTCGGCCTGCTTCGCGACCTCCGGGCCCTTGACGCCGAGGCCTTTCTGCATGTCCTCTTCGTTGCCGATCAAGCAGTCGACATGAGCAACGATGCGGCGCATCGTTTCGACGGCACGCTTCTCGCCGCCGACCGAGGCCCAGAGCTTGGCTCGAAAGTTCAGGTCGAACGACGTGATCGCTCCAGCGGCCTTCGCAGCCTTCATCCCTTCGATGATGAGTTCGGCCGTCGTCTCCGAAAGAGCCGCGAAGATGCCGCCGGAGTGGAACCACTTCACGCCGCCCTTGAAGATGCTCGCCCAATCGACGTCGCCCGGCTTGAGCAAGGCCGCGGCTTCGTTCGATCGGTTATAGAAGACGACCGGCGGCCGCACGCCGAGCCCGCGGTCGCTGTAGACGGTTGCAATGTTCGGGCCGCGCACGCCATCGTGGTCGAACCACTTGTAGAAGGGCTTTACGCCGGTTTCCCGAACGCGCGCTTGCACCAATTCGCCGATCGGATACTTCGGCATCGCGGTCGCTATGGCAGTCCTGAGCCCAAAGCAATCCGACAGATTGGCGGCCACGTTGTATTCGCCGCCGGACACGTGAATGTCGAGCGACCGGGCCTTGCGAAACGGAATGATGCCGGGGTCAAGGCGATGCACCAACGCTCCCAGGGAGAGAAAGTCAAGTTCCGAGGGTTCGGTGCGAATGGCCAGGCCGTTCATCGCGGGGTCTCAAGGAGTTGGGAGAATTGGGGATAGCTTAGAAGTGACTTGGAAGTTCAAACCGGATTTTCCTCGGCCAAGTGCTCTGCGCCCACCTGCTGATACAACTCGCGCAGGGCCGCTGTCGCCCGCTCTGCAAGTCGATACCATTCGGGCCGGGCGACGCAAGCGGGATGTTCGAGTACGTATCGCTCCACCATGTCAGCGACTAACGTCGTCCGGTCCAAAAGCTCGTGGCATCCCGCCGACCCCGGCCGGTAGCCCTCGTCCCAGTCGTCCCCGAATTCCGCGGAAAGCTCGCGGACTTGGCGTTGCCGTTCCTCGTCGATCTCGCAAGAACTCAAGCTTTCGACGCTCATAACCTTACTCCTGGGTGTCCGCCTGCCGCAAGATGCTCCGAGACGTTCCTACTGCCAAATCGTCGGAGTGCTTGCCAGGCGCCGTGACTTTACCGGGTTTGGTCGGATGCTTGAATTGACGATGACTGCCTTTTTGAGGTACTTTGACCCAGCCGTCATTTGTCAGTCGTCGGATCATGTCTTTGACCTTCATGCAGGGCTCTCGTCTATCAGCCACTACACCACTTTCATTGTCACGGACGGTTACACCACTTTCATTGTCACGGACGGTGAAGCGCCCGACAAGTAAATCCGCTCACATACTCTCTCAAGCTGTCAGGCTGACGGACCTCACTTCTTTTTCACCCCCAACTGATCGAACAGAAACGCATAAACGTCCGTCAATTCTTCCACGCGTTCCGACAGACCCGTGTCGAGGCCGTGGCCCGTGGAGGCGCTAGTGCGCAGGAGGATCGGGGCATCGCTCGACGTGGCCGCTTGCAGGCGGGCGACGATCTTGCGCGATTGCAAGGGATCGACGCGCGGGTCGTTGGCGCCGGTCAGAAACAGCGTCGCCGGGTACTTAGTGCCATCCTTCACGTGGTGATACGGCGAATAGGCGAGCAGCGCTTTGAACTGGTCCGCGTCCTTGACGGAGCCGAACTCGGGCACGTTGAACGCACCGTTCGACGACAACTCCACGCGCAGCATGTCGTAGATGCCGACGTGTGTCACCACGCACTTCATCAAGTCGGGGTGTTGCGTCAGCGTCGCCCCCATGAGCAGGCCGCCGTTGCTGCCGCCTTCGATGGCCATGCGGGCCGACGAGGTGTACTTGCGATCGATCAGGTGCTTGCAGCCGGCCGCGAAGTCGTCGAAGACGTTTTGCTTGCGGGTCAAGCGGCCCGCGTCGTGCCATTCCTCGCCGTACTCGGCTCCGCCGCGGAGGTTGACGACCGCCACGATCACGCCCTTGTCGAAGAGCACGCGTCGCGCGCCATTGAAGCCGGGCTCGATGCTGATCGCGTAGCCGCCGTAGCCGGTTACCAGGCACGGGTCGGTGCCGTCAAGCTTCGCTCCCTTGGGGATCAGAATGTTGACGGGGACCTTGGTGCCATCCTTGCTCGTCGCGAACTCACGCTCGACGCGGATGTCGCCAAAGTCCACGGGCGGTTTTTGGTTGAGCGGCGTCGCAGTGGTCTCTCGCGCCTTGGCATGAAAGAGGAACTGCCCCGTCGGTTCCACGAACGAAGCGCCGGCGAAGATGATGTCGTCGCCGGCGAGCGGCGTGAGATCGTGGGCGGCCGATACTGGCGGCCGGCTCGGGCCGGCGAGCGGCTTGCCTTGCAAATCGAACACGCGAACCTCGGATGGGCCGCCGAGTTGATAGAGCGCATAGATGCGGTCCTCGGTCGCGACGACGGTTGGCTTGCCATAGAAATCGGTGACGATCGTGTCTTTGCCCTCGGGCACTAGCGTGCGCGCGGATCGCCAGTCGAGATCGGTGCCGAGTCGGATAAGTTTGCCACGGGGAGCGTCTTGCCGCGAAACGGCAAGCAGTTCACCGTTGGGCAGGAAGTTTGCCTGAACGAGTCGATCCTTGAACGTGCTGAATTGCCGGTAAGTGCCGTCGGGTTCACGCAAGTAAAACGCGAACTCGCCGCCGTCGCCGTTCTGGGCGCTGACGAGCAACCGGCCGGTCGGGTTGTGCATCGTCAGACGCATCTCGACGATGCGCGGCAAGTCTTTGCCGAGTTCGAAGCGATCCTTCTCGGTCGCGGTGCCGAGAGCGTGGAAGTAGACCTGCTGATAGAAGTCACGGTCCTCTTCGGGGCGTTCCTTGCCGCGCGGATAGCGCGTGTAGTAGAAGCCCTTGCCGTCCGGCGCCCAGGCGAGATCGCCGCCGGCCGTGCCGTTCTGCACGCGGGGGATGACCTCGTGGACTTCCTTGCCCGTGGCCGTGTCGTAGATGTGCACGTCGCCGCTCTCGCTGCCGTTCTTGGAGAGCGATACCGCGACGAGCGATCCATCCGGCGAGGGGACATACCAATCGATGGCGGTCGTTCCCTTGGCATCAATGGTGCTCGGATCGACGAGGGTGCGGGCCTCATCCGGCTTGTCCGGACTCGGCAATACGACGAGAAATGGCTGCTCCTTCGGCGGCTGCCGGCGAATCGCGAAGAG
This sequence comes from Gemmataceae bacterium, assembly GCA_036266155.1. Lineage (GTDB taxonomy): Bacteria > Planctomycetota > Planctomycetia > Gemmatales > Gemmataceae > SIAJ01. The sequence goes on from DATANR010000343.1 coordinate 18,715, forward strand.
CTTGCCGGCCCGATATTGCAGGTTGCCGTGCGTCGTGATCTTGGCGGCAATCACGGCCTTGATGTTGAGACGCAGGACGTCGGTGTCGGGAAGCTTGTCGAGATACGCACGGGCATACTTGTTCTGCGCCTCGCTCCACGCCTGGACGGCCTTGTCGTTGCCATCCTCGAGCCAACGATACGGGTCGACGACGGACGTGCCGTGATAGGTGTCCGTGACCGCCTTAGTCGGCGTCGCGGGTGGTGCCGCGAGCAGCGTGGTGGGCAGAAGAGCAAGGAGCACAGAGCGCGTCATGACGGAACTCTTGTGGATTGAGCCGTCGGAGCCCGAAGCGGGAGCGCGGGCGACGACGCCCCCAAGTTTCGCCGTCGCCCGCGCTTCCGCTTCGGGCTCGGGCTAACTTGTTTCCCCCGCTTACCAGGGGCAGTTATCCGACGGCAATTCGATCTTCGATGACAGTTTATCTACTTTCGCATTCTCCAGCGCGCGGTTGCAATTTGCGGGAGACGGGCTATTGGTCGGCCCGGAATCCGCCGGGGTCCGTTCATCGGTGGATGTACATTCCGCACGGTTCCGGTGCCGATAATCATTGCTGAGTTTGCCGATTGTGCGGGTCCGATCGGGGGACGCGTACGTGCAACGCGAAAGGAATCGCATGACGATCAATAGCCGCCTGCGCGTGGATACGCTCGAAGCTCGTGATGTGCCCGCCGGCGATCTGGCTTATGCGATCCAGCTCACGGGTCTGCCGGCCTCGGCCAATCTGCGCGTCGCGGCCGACCCGATTGGCAACACGTATGTGACCGGCACGTTCACCGGCACGCTCGATCTCGATCCAACGACCACCGGCATCGCCAACGTCATCAGCAAGGGCGGGACCGACGTCTTCGTCGCCAAATACAGCGTCACCGGCGCGCTCGTTTGGGCCAAGAGCCTGGGCGGCACGGCCAACGAGACGGTCGCGGACATCGGCTACGATGCCGCGGGCAACGTCTACATCGGCGGCACCTTCCAGGGGGCCGTCGACTTCAATCCGAATCCCAATGTCACCGCCACGATCACTGCGGCCGACGGCGGGTCCGGCTATGTCTGGAAGCTCGATTACTACGGCAACTTGTTTATGGCCCGCACCATCGACGGCACCAGCGCGATCAGCGCGCTCGCCGTCGACACAGGCGGCAACATCACGACGACGGGCACCTTCAAGGGCACGACCGACTTCGATCCGTCCGACGCGGGCACGACCAACCTCACCACGATCAACGACAACGGGGCTGCCTTCGCGTGGAAGCTCTGGAGCAACGGGGCATTTGCCTGGGCCAAGAAGTTCGAGACGACGGGCACGATCGAAACGCCGAACGTCGCCGTCGACGGGGCAGCGAACACGTACATCGCGGGCCGGTTCACGGGCGTCGCCGATCTCGATCCATCCGACACCGCCAAGGCCTCGTTCGCGGCCGGCACCGCCTGGACGCCGTTCGTCGTCAAGCTGGCGGGACAGGGCGACCTCGTGTGGGCCAAGACCGTTAACACCGTGTCACAGGTCAACGGCGCAACCAATCAGATCACAGGGTTGGGCATCGACTCGATTGGCAACGTCTACGCGGCCGGCGTGTATGCCGGCACGCTCGACTTCGATCCGAGTGCCGCGACCGTCGCGATGACGAGCAATGGCAGCGGCAGCGACGGCTTCGTGATGAAGCTCGGCGGCGACGGCAACCTGCGCTGGGCGCGGAGCTTCGGCGGCGCGAGCGCGGAGACGATCGCCGACCTGTTCGTCGACAAGGCCGGCAACACCTACACGACGGGCACATTTACCGGCGTCGCCGACTTTGATCCGAGCACGAATGTCGTGAACCTCGTCAGCGGCTCCGGCGACAGCGATGCCTTCATTCTCAAGCTCTCCACGTTTGGCAACCTGATGTACACCCGTTCGCTCGGCGGCGGGATCAGTACGACGAAGCCGACAGCCATCTGGGCCGACGGGGCCGGCAACATGACGATCGCCGGCACGTTTATCGGCTGGGCCGACCTTGATCCGTCGAACGTGTTGACGCCCGTCAACGGCGGCGCCAAATCCGGCTTCATCGTCCGCATCACGCCGAAGCCGACGGCCTTGATCGGCCCTGGCAACACGGCGCCCATCAACGCGACCGCGGGCGGGCCTTACATCATCAATGAAGGCCAGGGCCTGACTGTCACCGCGTCGGCAACTGACATGGATAAGGACAAGCTGATCTATAACTGGGACCTGAACGGCGACGGCACATTCGGCGACGCGTTCGGGACCACGGTGACGGTGACGCCCGCCCAGATGGCCACCCTCGGCATGGCTGATGGCAACGGCGTACCGCGGATGATCCACGTGCGCATCAAGGACGGCGTGAACATGGCGACCGAGGCCATCGCGTCGCTGACGATCAACGACGTGGCCCCGACGGCCAAACTCGTCGCTCCCGCGAAGGGCACGGAAGGCTTCCGCCCGCTCATCACGGTGGTGCCGACCGGCGACGCGTCGCCCGCCGATCTCAAGGCAGGAATGCGGTATAGCTACGACTTCAACTACGACGGTGTCTGGGACCTCGGCGACGGCGCGACTTACACGGGCTCGGTGGCCACGGCCAGCCTGAAGATCCCGGCCGCGTTCCTGCCTGATTCGGGACCGATCGCCGTCCGCGTGCGCGTGTTCGACAAAGACGGCGCCTACGTCGACAAGACGGCGACCATCGACATTCAGAACCAGGCGCCGACCGCCACCTTCAGCATGGTCGGCGGCGTGGCGTACGTTGGCCAGCCGGTCAAGTTCCAGTTCACGAACGCCGTCGATTCGCCGCTCGACACGCAAGCCGGCTTCCAGTACGGCTTCGACTTTGACAACGACGGCATCTTTGAAGTCCAAAGCAAGACCCCGTCGACGACGTTCACCTTCTCCGCCCGCGGCACGTACACGATCAAGGGCGCCATCGCCGACCAGGACGGGGCATTCACGGTCTACACGCTGATGGTGAATGTGCCGTATTGAGAGCAGGCGACTCTGTTCAACAAGCGAGCCGAATGGGCTGTGACAGGCCGATCCGGCTCGCTTTGTTTTGGCATGCCGTGCGAGTCGCTCTTCTTTTAATGCGGCTTGCCGGCCGGCGAGAGCTTCTTGCGTCTCTCACTAATTCGCGTAACGTTGGTCACCCCGCCACTTGGCAAATTTGCGTGGCTCGGCAACGATAGACGCAACAAGCTCGAATCCCGTTCGGGAGGCCCGTCATGATCCGCAACCTTGCCGTCCTGGCCGCGCTGTGCCTTACTGCGAACCTGGCCTGGTCCCAAGTTGACTCCCAGACGCCGCGCGTGGACGCCGATGGCAGCGTGCTGCCGGAGGGGGCCATCGCCAGGCTCGGGTTTTCTCGGTTCCGTTTCGATGGAGCGCTGTATTGTCCCATCGCGTTCGCGGACGATGGCAAGCTGTTGGCCACGGGCAACACGTCAAGCGTCTCCGTGTTCGAGACGGCCACTCACCTTGCAGTCATCGAATAGCGGCTTGAGTAAGGCCACAACATCGACCGCTTTCTTCATAAGAGGTGCTCCGCGATGTTGTCCCTAACGAGATAGCTCGCCCGCGGCGGCCGCTGGAGAGGCGTTGAACCGCGAAAGTCTGTGATGCCGCCGCGGTCAGGTGCAACTGGTAGTCCGGCGTTTCGTCAGGATGCCTCGGCCGCGCGACCCGACAGATCGCCGATGACTTGGTTCACGCCTTCGTGGTTGAAGAACACCGGCACGCCGCCCGGCGAGATAAGGATCGCAACGCCCTCGCCCACCGCAAGGATGTTGGGGCGATCGACTTCGTACCGATCCCCAGCCATCAGTGCCACCGTGAACGGCTTGAACGGCCTCCGGTTCTGGAACGCCGCTAAACGTATCGGCTACTTGGCGGCACACGGCCGGATATTCCTCAGCCGCGACACCCGGAACGTCGAAGGTCAGTCGTCCGCTGCTGTCTCACCACATTCCCATCCACATCGCGCCTCTGATGGCCAAACTTGTTATTCCCGTGCGCTTGCGCTCGGTATCGCGGCACGGCGCGCCGTAACTCGGCTGCGCGCTGTAACCCGTCCCATTTCATCACGCCGAACATTCCAGTGTCAAGAACCTTCAGACAACGCTCGGAATTATTCGCCTTGCAACGATTACCGCAAAAGCACTTACCTCGCGATCAAATCTTCGAAGCACTGCGATCTCGTCCCTTGCCACGCAACCAACACCGTTCTCAACCCAACAGACGGGCTTTCATTGCGCACGAATTTGTTTTCGTATGTTTTTCACAAGCGACTGTTTTCAACGGAGTTGTGACGACAGATCGGCAGAGATTGCCAAACCCCTATATGTGTCTGGCAATCTCTGTTGGCAATCTTAGAAATCTGCAGCGAAACGAAACGCATTTCGCGCCGTCGCGGCGCGTCAATTGGAGCCAACATCACCCGGCGCGCGACAGCACCCACGCAAACAGCGCCACCCACGTCGCCGCGAACAAGAGTGGCACAAGGAACGCCAGGGGGCGTGAGATCGACAGGCCGTCGGTGCGACCGCGGCCCGCGAAGGCGGCCAGTGTGCGCCCGTATTCCGGAACGACTTGCTTGATCTGGTCGTTCACATGCACGCAGTAGCGCCAGTGCCGGGCCTGCACGCCGAGCCAGAGCAGCGTGAAGGCCAGGGCCACCGCCGTCAGGGGCACGAATACGCCGAGGGCCGGTTCTTTCTGATAGAGAATGGCGAACACGCCCAGAAGGCCGATCTGCATGGCCGAAAAGTAATTCAGCCGATCGTGAAACAGCTTCTCCTCGTGCATGCCGTGTTGCCACAGGCGGTTGACCTCGTCGGTTTCGGGGCGCATGGACATGACGGGACTGTGCCAATTGAGTGCGGGCCGATTCCATGATACGCGGCGACCGGCGTGCCTCGCCCGGTTGCTCGCCTACCATACAAAATGTCCCTGACGTCAGTTAGACCGCAAATTCATCGCAGCGCCACTGGAACCGCCATGCCGAGCATCGACGACCTCTGCGTCAACACCATCCGCACCCTGTCGATGGACGCCGTCCAACAGGCGAATTCCGGCCATCCGGGGGCGCCGATGGGTTTGGCGCCGGTGGCATACACGTTGTTTCAGGAGGTCATCAACTTCGATCCGGCGTTTCCGCAGTGGCCGAACCGCGACCGGTTCATCCTGTCGGCCGGCCATGCTTCGATGTTGCTGTACTCGATCTTGCACTTGATCGGCGTCAAACAACTCGACGCCGACGGCAAGCCGACGGGCGAACTTGCGGTGACACTCGACCAGATCAAGAAGTTTCGTCAGCTCCATAGTCGCACCCCGGGCCATCCCGAATCGTTCATCACAAGCGGCGCCGAGACGACGACAGGCCCGCTCGGTCAAGGGCTCGGCAACAGCGTCGGCGTCGCGATCGCCGGTCGCTGGCTGGCACAGCACTTCAACAAGCCGAACGCCAAGCTATTTGATTACCACGTCTACACGATCTGTGGCGACGGCGACTTGATGGAGGGCATTTCGGGCGAAGCTGCCTCGTTGGCCGGCCATCTGAAATTGTCGAATCTGACGTGGATTTACGACAGCAATCGCATCACGATCGACGGCAAGACCGATCTGGCGTTTAGCGAAGACGTGTCGAGTCGATTCCAGGGTTACCGTTGGAATGTGCTGCACGTATCCGACGCCAACGACCGCGGCGCCATTGCGGCAGCGATCCAGGTGGCGAAGGGCACGCTCGATCGGCCGACCCTCATCATCGTCGACAGCCACATCGGCTACGGCGCCCCGCACAAGCAGGACACGTCGGACGCGCACGGCGAACCGCTGGGCGAGGATGAGGTCAAGGCTGCCAAGCGTTTCTATGGTTGGCCGGAGAATGAGAAATTCCTGGTTCCCGACGGCGTGCGCGAGCACTTTGCGGCGGGTGTCGGCGCGCGCGGCGCTCGGGCTCATCAAGCGTGGGCAGCGACGTTCGAGCGCTACAAGGCCGACCATCCGGACCTGGCCCGCGAATTAGAGTTGATGGTGCATCGCGACTTGCCGGCCGGTTGGGACCAGGATCTGCCGACGTTCCCGGCCGACGCGAAGGGACTGGCGACGCGCGATTCCGGCGGCAAAGTGCTCAACGCGCTCGCGAAGAACGTGCCCTGGTTGATCGGCGGCGCGGCCGACCTGGCCAAATCGACGAAGACGACATTGAAATTCGATGGGGCCGGCGACTTCTCGGCGACCGAGGCCGGCCGCAATCTACATTTCGGCATCCGCGAGCACGTGATGGGCTCGGTCCTGAATGGACTGGCCCTATCGAAGTTAAGGCCGTTTGGTTCCGGGTTCCTGATCTTCAGCGACTACGGCCGGCCGGCAATTCGACTATCGGCGTTGATGGGCATGCCGACGATCCACGTGTTCACCCACGATTCCATTGGCGTCGGCGAGGATGGACCGACGCATCAGCCGATCGAGCAAGCGATGTCGCTACGCGCAATCCCGAACATGTACGTGCTACGGCCCGGCGATGCGAACGAGGTGACTGAATGTTGGAAGATCATCGCCAAGCTCCAACATAGCCCGACGTGCTTGTTGTTGACCCGCCAGGCGCTGCCCACGCTGGATCGAACGAAATACGCGCCGGCCGCCGGCGTCGCGAAGGGCGGTTATGTGTTGGCGGACGCGGCGGGCGGCAAGCCGGACGTGATCTTGATCGCGACCGGCAGCGAAGTGCCGCTGTGTGTCGAGGCGTACGAAAAGCTGACCGCCGAGGGAATCAAGGCCCGCGTGGTCAGCTTGCCGTCGTGGGAACTCTTCCAACAGCAGCCTCAGGATTACCGCGACGCGGTCATCCCGCCGTCGGTTTCGGCCCGAGTCACGGTCGAGATGGGTACTGTGCTCGGCTGGGAACGTTATGCCGGCTCAACGGGAACCATGCTGGGCATGCGCACCTTCGGCGCATCGGCACCCTTGAAAGATTTGCTCAAGGAGTTCGGCTTCTCGGCGGATGCGGTTTACCAGGCGGCAAAGAAACAACTGGGGAAGTGACCGACGACCGGTGAGACGGGGCGATGCCCGCCTCACCGGCAACAACTACTTAGTCGCCCTCGCCTTCGTCGAACAGATCGTCCACATACGGCTCCGGCCCAATGATGTACTCGTGTTGTTGATTGCGCGGGTCGGCCCAATCCGCGTACGCAAAATCCGTGGCCGTGTCCAGCAACTCGAGCATGTGCGCCCTCCAAGAAACGTGACTGAGGGGGTAGACACCACCGGCCGTCGCTCGGCCGGCAATTCCAGGGCTTTATGGGCGGGGCCCAGTCCTTGGCAGATGTGAACGACGCGATTATGCCCGCGACCACGATCGCTTGCAAGATGATTCTGCCCGGCGCGCGCGGATTATTCGGAATGCACGATAACTTCGTCCGGTGCGGAAGAGCGGGCAGTCTGCGTGAGTTGCTCCGCCGTCGGTCGTCCCCTTATCATGACCTGATTACCTGACCGGAAAACTCCACCATGCGCCATTCCCTAGTCGCCGGCCTGACGCTGGCTCTGTTCGCGATTCCCGCCACTGCCCAGGCCCCGAAGAAGGCCCTCGAACTGCGGTTCTACGGCCACTCGTTCTTTCAGCTAACGACGACCGCGGGCACCAAGATCGTTTTCGACCCGCACGGGATCAACGAATACGGCGTCCCCCCTTTGTCGCCGGACATCGTCGTGATGACGCATAACCACGATGACCACAATCGTAAGGAGCAGCTCGCCAACGCCGACTCGAAGGACCTGAAGGCTTTCCTCGGCGTCGTTCCCAAAGGCGCCAAGGGCAGCGAATGGGCCAAGATCGACGCGGCAGTGAAGGACGTCCGCATTCGCAATGTGCCGACTTACCACGACGATGAAGAGGGCGCCAAGCGCGGCAAGAACACCATCTTCGTTGTCGAGGCCGACGGCCTGAAGTTCTGCCACCTCGGCGACCTGGGCCACGAGTTGAATGAAGAGCAGGTGCGGGCAGTTGGCCCGATCGACGTGTTGATGATCCCGGTGGGCGGCATTTACACGATCAACGGCGAGGTCGCCAAGAAGGTCGTCGCCCAACTCAAGCCGCGGCTTTTCATCATCCCGATGCACTACGGCACCAAGGTCTACAATGACCTGCCCGGCCCCGACGAGTTCCTCGACGGCCAGAAGAACGTCCGCGATCTGAAAGAAGGGAACCTGCTCGAAATCCTCCCGGACCTGAAGGCCGACAAGCCGACAATCGTGATGATGGGGTACTCGCAACCGAAGGGGTGAGCGACGCGCTTTGGACGCGATTCGCCTCAGCGTCAGGAAGCCGGAATCATCGTGGTAGGGTAAGTTCCAGGGTGCGGAGCCAAACATGCTGAAATATCATGCTGCTTACTACGAGATCGACGATGGCTGGTATTTGGCCGAGGTGCTGGATTTCCCCGGGGCGATCAGCCAGGGGAAGACGCTCAAATCGGCCCGGCGCATGATTCGCGACGCGCTACGCGCCATGGCGGAATGTTATTTGGACGACGGGAAGGCTCTTCCGCCACCCAACCCGCGTGCCCGCAATCGCAAGGCGGTCTTTCAAGAAGACATACCACTGAAGGTGCGCTTTGAAACCGGAGCGGTCAGGTGAAACGACGGGCGTTCATGAGACATCTGGCGAATCACAATTGCGTAGTGATTCGCGATGAAGGGCCGCACACGGTGATTCGGAATACGACCAACACCGCTCAGGCCTGGGTCCCTCGACATCGCGAAATCAAGAACCTGACCGCACGCCGAATCTGAAAGCAACTCGAGATACCACTTCCGCCAGAGAAATGACTTCGGCCGATGCGTCTCCGGCAATCCACGCCTTGGAAGCGCCGTCTCAATCACCTACCCTAACAGTTGGCAGCCAATCGTCCTGAAAGAGCGACAACATGGGCGGGGTGAACCCCTACATCACGAAGCCGGAATTGAAGAAGCCGACCAAGCCGTTCAAGGTCACGATTCACGTCGAGGAGACCGGCGAGAAAAAGGACTTCATCGTCGACCCGGCCGCGATTCCTTACGACCACACGGGCCTCGAAGGCAGCATCCTCGACATTGCGTATGGTGCTGGAATCGACATCGATCATTCGTGCGGCGGCGTATGTGCCTGCGCGACCTGTCACGTCAAGGTTATCAAGGGCGGGAGGTCGTGTTCCCCGCCTACCGAAGACGAAGAAGACATGCTCGACACGGCTCGCGATGTCGACATGGATTCGCGGCTCAGTTGCCAGTGCGTGCCGGACGGGACTCAGGATGTCGTGGTGGTTGTTCCGAAGTGGAACAAGAATGAAGTCAAGGAAGGGCATTAGCAAACGTCGATTCGTTTAGCGTTCGAGCCGACGGCTCGAACGCTAAACGACAATTTCCGCACTATCGTGTTGCGACCGTCGTCGGTGCATTGAAGTCCACAAACACGGGCTCGCCCGCGTTGAACGTCACCTTCTTGCTCAGCACTTCCGCCTTGCCGTCGAGCTGATTGATCTCCGCCCGGAACTCATAAACGAACTGCTTGCCCTTGGCCAACTCCGGCGTGCGGAACGTCTGCGTGCCGCCTGCCACGTTGGCGACGACACCGTCGACATACAACTTCGCCTTCGGCGGCAGGTTGACGGTCACCGGGCTGCTCGCCTTCTCCGTTGCCGTGGCGGTGAAGTCAACCACCGTGCGATGCCCGGCACGAACGACGACCGACTTGGTCGACGACTCGGAACCGTTCTCAATCTTCAGGCTGTACTGGAAGTCGCGACCGCTCGCGAGTTCCGGCGTCAGGAAGACGCGCTGGGCGCCGGTCAGCGAAGTGGCCTGGCCATCCGCATAGAGCTTGGCGTCGGCCGGAGCGATGACGACAACCTGGGCCCGCGTTGCCGGCAGCGTGGAAACCGCTTCCGGAACGCCAGGGGCACTGATCCCGCCCGGAGCCGCGCCGCCGGTCGGAACGACTGATCCGGCAGCTGGGATAGCCGCAGGCACAGCATAACCCGGCGTCGGGACGACGAGCGTGCCATAGCCGTAGCCGGCCATTGACGGGGGGACGGGAGCGTAGTAGTTGCCGTAGCCCGAGCAGCCCGTGTAGTACGGTTGCCCGCCGCAGCAGCCGCTGTAGGCCAGCCCACCGTATGGGGCAACCGGATAACGGCCCCAGCCGCCGCAACAACCGCTGCAGCTATAGACGGTCACCGTGCCGTGGCATCCGCCGTATCCCCAGCCGCCGCCGCAACATCCACCGTAACCCCAACCTCCACAACAACCTCCGTAGCCCCATCCGCCGCAGCAACCACCGCCACAGCAACCGTAGCTGTAGTTGCTGTAGCCGTAACCCCCGTGACACCCACCGACTTTGCAAAAGAAGTCTGGGGTGGCCGGGGCTGCGGTCATCGCCGCAACCATCACAATGCTGTACATGGACTTACACCCTTTCTGGAGTCCGACTCCGGTCCGTGACGAACGCCCCTCCCGCCGTCAAATTGAGCAGTCTGGGAAGGCCTGCGCGTTCAGGATAATCGGGATAGATGGATGCGTCAAAGAAAATTGGCAGAGTTGGCACAGCAGGACCAGTCTGCGTATTCCGCCTTCCGCTACAACCGGCAAAGACGGTAGAATCGGCAAAGTGTGGTCGCGAGACCGGTTGGCGTGTGAAGTAGAATTACTCACCGCGCCACCATGCGGCCTCGAAGCTAACTCACAACCTAACGATCTAAATCCATGTCCCGATTCAACTTGGCTTGGCTGATCACCGTGCCGCTGCTGCTGATCGTCGGCGTCAGCCTGTCGTTCACCGCCCCGTCGCGGCAGCGGGACACCGAATACAAGATGGTCCGCACCGTCGTCGACGTGCTGGCCGAGGTCGATCAGCACTTCGTCCGCCCGCTCGATGACGAGGCGAAGCAAAAACTCGTCGAGGACATGATCAACGGCGGGCTCGATCGGCTCGATCCGTATTCGCAGTACATGAACGCGGACGAATACCGTCAGTTCAACGCGGCCACCGAGGGCAACTTCGGCGGCATCGGCATCCACATGGGGATCGATCCGCGGACCGGATTGCTCATGGTCATCAGCCCGATGGTCGGCACGCCCGCCCATGAGGCCGGCATCCTGGCGGGCGACTTGATCCTCAAGCTCGACGACAAATCGACGGAGGGGATGCGGATGAACGACGCCATTCGCATCATCCAGGGCGAGCCCGGCACCAAGATTTCGATCACGGTGGTACACGAGGGCACGCGCCAGACTGAGACGGTCACGGTCGCACGTGCCATGATCGAGGTGCAGACGATCCTCGGTCTGAATCGGCGTGACGACAACCCCAAGGAGTTCGAGTGGTTCGTCGATCGTCCCGCGTCGATCGCGTACATCCGCATCGTGCAGTTCACCGAACACACCTTCGACGACTTGAAGAAGACCGTCGAACGGCTCGAAAAAGAAGGGGCCAAGGGGCTCGTCATCGACCTGCGTGATAATCCGGGCGGCCTGCTCAAGTCGGCCGTCGACGTCAGCGATCTGTTCCTGACGAACGGCCGCATCGTCAGCACCAAGGATCGCAACGGCCAGGGCAAGAGCTGGGACGCCAAGGTCGACGGCACTCTCTTGGAACCTGCGGCCGAGCATCCGATCGCGGTACTGATCAACAAGAACAGCGCGAGCGCTGCCGAGATCGTGTCGGCCGCGCTGCAAGACAATAAGCGAGCGGTGATTGTCGGCGAACGGTCCTACGGAAAGGGCAGCGTGCAGAAGATCATCAAGCTCGGCGGCGACCCGCCGACGGCTCTCAAGCTGACGACCGACACCTATTGGCGGCCGAACGAGCAGAACATGCACCGCTACCCGAACAGCAAGGACACGGACGAATGGGGCGTCAAACCGAGCCCCGGGTTCGAGATCACGATGAAAGACGACGAACGCCTCGACTACCTGCGCTACAAGCGAGCCAAAGACGTGGTTCGCAAGGACAAGCCGAAGGAGGCGGACAAGCCGTTCGTGGACCGGGCTTTGGTCAAGGCGGTTGACCACCTCAAGAGCGAGCTGGCGAAGTAGATAGACGCAACCGGGTCGACGACACGTCGACCCGGAATTCGCGTTCGTCAAGTCCCAGAAACATGTCGCGATATCCTTCGGGAATCGCGACGCCGTCAACGTCGACAAATCGGCCCCCCGAATCCACACGGCCACCGACGACAAACTCGCAGCCATGCCCGCGAATCTCGTCGAGGGCAAGTCTCATCTCGGCCACGTCATTGCCATAGAAACGCGGCTGAACCAGCCGGACGGCCGTGTCAGCCCCTACGACAAAGACGCAACCAGGAAAGAGCGCCGCCTTCGCACGAAAGGTGGCAGCGCGCGAAACATAGACGGTGTGCTTCGCGTGAAATTGTTGAAGCCGTCGCGCGACTTCATCGTGCGTCAGCTCCGGCTTATCGACGTTTGCCACGCTGATTTCAAACGCCACGGGCAGGCCGAGCCGCTCGGCGACGGTCTCGGCAAGACCCGTGTGCCCGAGATGGAGTGGATTGAAGGAACCCGGCAAGAGAATGCGCGGCGGTTCACTTGCCTGGAGCGTGCCATCCGACCCTTGGCAAAGCCAGGCGATTTCGTCGCGGAGCAACGCATCCAACATGATTCGCACCGAATGCCGGCGCCAATTTGGAGTGCTGTGGCTTGACACAGCTTTCTTTCTTTTCGAGCGCTTCCAAAGAAAGAAAGCTGTGTCAAGCCGCAGCACTCCCAAGGTGCCTACTTCGCCCATTCCGGCGCCACGACTTGCCCGTTCGCCGCGAGAGCCCGAGCGCTCACTTGCAGCACGCTCAGGAATCCTTCCGAGTCCGCGTGGTTGAACTCGCCGATGGCTTCCATCGAGGCATTGCTTTCGGAATACATCTGGTGCGGCACATCGGTCGCCGCCGCGAAGTACGCATGGCCCTTGTAAAGATTCAATGCAATCGTGCCGGTCATCAACTTGACAGTCGGAGCCAATGCCTCGCGGGCCATACGGGCGCCGAGGTCGAATCCATAACCCTGATAGATCTGCTTCGACAGGAACAGCGCCAGCTGGTCGAACAACTCGCGGGCTCGGCGGTCGAGCACGAGTTGTAGCAAATACGAATAGGCGCTGCCTAGCACTTCCATGCCGGGCGCTTCGTAAACACCGCGCGACTTGACGCCGACGAAGCGGTTCTCGACCAAATGCGTCGCGATGCCGACGCCGTTGCGGCCACCGATCTGGTTCGCCGTCGTGATCGCCGCGAAGGCGTCGACCTTCTTGCCGTTGATCGCCGTCGGCCGGCCTTCCTCAAAGCGGATTGTCACTTGCTCCGGCTTGTCGGGTGCATCCTTCGGAAGGACCCCCATGCCGGGCGTGATGAACCAGGGGCCCGTTTCGAGCGACTCCAGCTTGCCGGCCTCGTGCGTCAGGCCGAGCAGGTTCGCGTCGGTGGAGTACGGCGCATCCTTGCTCGCCTTGATTGGCAGCTTGCGCTCATTGCAGTAATCGATCATCTCGCTGCGACCGCCGAAGCGCTTCAAAAAATTCTCGTCGCGCCAGGGGGCGTAGATCTGAAAATCCGGGGCCAGCATGTTCGTGTTGAGCTGAAAGCGCACCTGATCGTTGCCGCGGCCGGTTGCGCCATGGCTCAGAATCTTGATCTTGCGCTCACGCATGGCCTTCACCATGCCCGCGACGATCACGTGTCGGCCGATGCCGGTCGTGTTCCAGTAACGGCCCTCGTAGCAGGCTTGTGACTGAATGACTTCGAGGCCGGCCTCGGCAATGGCGTTTTTCAAATCGAGCGGAACGTAGTCCGCAGCGCCGCAAGCGCGCATGCGCTTCTCAACTTCAGCAATGTCGATCTCGTCCGGCTGGGCCATGTCGGCCGTGAAGCAAACGACCGTGACGCCGGCCTCGGTCAGCCAGCGCGTCACGGTGCAGCTATCGAGGCCGCCCGACGCGGCGAAAGCCACCGTCTTCCCTTTCAGATCGTTCACGGTCACACTCACGGTCAACTCCGGTGCGTTTTTCTGGATCGGTTCGCAGTCGCTTTGAGTAATATCTACGGACATCGGCCCACACTGCACACAAGGAGCCCACCGTGGATGAATGGGACGCCCTCGGGTCCGGCATGAAGATCGACCGCCGGGCCACGGATTACGGCCAGGCCTCTCTCGGCATCTGCGGGCTCTTCCTGCTCATGGCCCCGATCCAGCTCTTCTTCAACGACTTCTATTGGTCGATCGGCATCCATCACGCGGATCGACAGGAGATTGAAATCGCACGCATCGTCGGGCCGCTCGTGGGACTGACATTCTTTGTGTTAATCGGGCTCGGCATTTTCTGTGGATTGCGTGGAATGGCGATTGCTCGTTCAACGCACCAAGCCATCGCGTTACCGATGGTCGGAGTCGCCGTCGGCTTTGTCGATATTGTCTTGTGGATTGGGCTATCGGTCAATCTGCTGGCGATCCTGGGCGTTTTTCGATGAAAAATGACATGGATGAGTGGAACGCCTTCGGGCCTGGGATGAAGGTCGATCGGCACACGGCCGAGTGGGGCATGGCCTCGGCACTGGCCGGCGGAGTGCTGGTGATCGCGGCGCCGGTGCAACTTCTATTCAATCTGCACTACTGGCGTGACGGCCTCGCCTGGCAGAACCCCGGTGAGTTGCCGATTTACCAAGTGGGCTCGTCGATCGTGCTTCTGAGCATCTTCGTCTTGATCGGCTTCGGCGTGTTCGCGGGTTTCCGCGGCCTTGGCTCATCACGCGCACGCCAACAACCGGCCGCGTTGCCGCTTGTCGGACTATTCATCTGTGCAACGGCAGCGATCATGTGGATCGGCCTCACGGTCATGCTGGCCGCGATCTGGGGCGCCTTCGGGCCGTAACACGATGCACTCCTTCCGATTGGTGATTCCACGAGAGATTTACGACGCATTGGTTCAGCATGCGCAAGCCGAACTGCCGGCCGAGTGCTGCGGGCTGCTCGCGGGAACCATCGTCGACGGGATTGGTCGCGTGACGACACATCTGCCCCTCGTGAACTCGTTACGGTCGCCGACGCAGTATGAGTCCGATGCCAAAAGCATGTTGGCTGCCCACAAAGCAATGCGAGCGTCGGGGACCGAGGTGCTGGCCGTTTACCATTCGCATCCGATGAGTGATCCGATTCCGAGTGTGCGCGACCGCGAGCGGAATTTCAGCGAACAAGTCGTGAACTTGATCGTCGGACTGAAGGGGGATGCTCCGAATGTCCGCGGCTGGTGGCTGACCGCGACTTCGGCGCGGGAGGCGGAGTGGGTTATTGAGTGAAAACTTTGGAGTGCTGCGTCAAGCTGCAGCACTCCAAGGTGTCGCTGGATTGAGTTGAATGTACTTGTGAAGTATCCTGAATTGGTCAGCTAATGCGGAGTCTTGTCATGCTCGGCTTCCCCTTGATCGCAATTGCCACGACCATCGCCGCGCCCGCATTACCGGCGCGCACCGATTGGGTCGGCGAAGTCGTCTACATCAAAAAAGAAACAGCAACCTACGGCCGCGTCGAGGCCGACGGCACGTTTACCCCAATTGCCAGAGTCAAGTCGATCCAGTACGTCGTGCAGCGCGATGAGAAGGGCTATCTGGAATTCAAGCAAGATGGCAAGCCGATCTGGGTCAAGAAGGACGACATGGTCCGGCAGAAGGATGCCGTCGAGCACTTCACCAAGATGCTCGACGAGGATCCCAATAACGACATTTGGTTTGCCTTCCGCGGTTGGGTTCGCCATCGGACCGGCAAGACGGCCGAGGGTCTCAAGGATTACGCCGAGGCGATCCGCCTGAAGCCAATGGCCGCGGCCTGGTACAGCAATCGGGCCTTGATTTACCTGGAAGCGAAGAACGTCGACGACGCCATCGCCGACTTGACGTCCGCCATCGAGTTGTCGCCGAACAACGAGGTGTATTACCGCAACCGTGCGATGGCCTACTCGCGCAAGAAAGACTGGGCCAATGCCGCAGAGGATTTTGGTAAAGTCATCGAGCTCGTGCCCGACTCAGCAACCAGCATGAACGGCCTGGCCTGGCTGCTCTGCACGGCTCCGGATCAAAAGGTTCGCGATGGCAAGCGGGCGCTCGAATACGCCAAGAAGGCGTGTGAGCTGACGGAGAACAAGAACGGCGGCTATCTCGACACGCTGGCGGCCGCCTACGCCGAAGTGGGCGACTTCGCCAAGGCCGTCGAGTGGCAAGAGAAAGCACTGAAGACAGGCGACCTGCCGATCAAGGACATGGAAGCCGCCCGGCAGCGCCTGGCGCTTTACAAAGACAAGAAGCCGTATCGGGGAGAGTAGAGGTCAGAAGTCAGAAGTCAGAAGTCAGAGGTCGGTTCTGACTTCTGACCTCTGACTTCTGCTACCGGAGCTTCGAATAATCCGTCGGGCTCAAGAACTGGCTCTTCGCTTCCTTCACCAGCGGCCCGTCTTTTTCCGATTCCGCTTTGGCCTTCATCCAATCCGGATCTTCGCGGAACGCCTTCCACGCCTTGTCGGCGGCTTCCTTGCTCGGGTAAGCGAGGATGTAGACCATCACCTCTTCCGATTGCTTCTTGTCGATCGGGCTCCAGAAGCCGATGATCGTCATGCCATGCTTCTCGAAGAGCTTGCAGGTGTGGTCGCGGAAGCGTGCGTGCAGGGCGGCCATCTTGCCGGGTTGGGCATAGTAGGTTCGCATCTCGAACACGCGTGTGTCCGCGGCGGGCTTCGGCTCGTCGGCCGGTGCTGTCTGTGTGAACATCAGGAGGGTCGTCAGGCCAAGGAGAAGGCGTTTCATGGAAGGCTCCCACGGGCGATGTGGAGCCATGATAGGCAGAGCGTATTCGGATTCTTTTGTGCGTGACTAGAACCGCGTGCGGCGATCAAGGCGAGCGTCGAGCCGTAAGGCCGATGTGTGCCCCTGCCAGACACGTCGGGCTTACGCCTCGACGCTCGCCACAAAGGACTGCTCAAATCATGCCCAGCTCGCGCTTGATCGCGGCATACCAGTCGGTGAACCAGCCGGTCTTGACGCGGTTCAGGCCCGCGTCGTCGAGCACCAAGATTACGATCTTCTTGAGTTCGCGCTCGTTCTTACGCCCCAGCACGACTGAACGTGCCTGATCGAGAATCCGGTCGAACGCCTCGCGATCCAGATGGCCGGCCGCCGCGACGGCGCTTTCCGCCTGTTCGCGGATTTGCTTCATGACCGAGCTTTCCAAAACATATCCATTCTGGTCGCAGACGCGGGCCAAGTCCTCGCGCGCCGTTTCGATGCCGATGCCATGTTGAATGGCAATCTGCAGAATCTCGCGCTCTTCGTTCTTGTCGATGTAGCGATCGTCGTAGGCCCGCAACTTGATCTCATCGACGAAGCGTGACTGGATGGCATCGGGAGACATGGCAGACCTGCAAGTCGTATTCGCGTTGACCGGCCGACGGACCGGCGTCACCGCGCTGAGTATAACGCTCGCGGTGCAGAGGCACAACCAGCGACGGAATCGGATGGGAGGGTTGAAGGAAGGAAGGAGAGGTGCAGAAGAGAAAACCGCGGAGGAGTCCAACGATGGTGTACGCAGCCGTTCGCACCGTTTCAGGGCGGTACGTCGACAGAGCCGGACACTCGAGCGATTTACGCTCGGGCGCCCGGATCGGGGCTGACAATCACGGCCGCGGGCGCCGCATCAGGACGATGGCCATGGATCGCCTCGTAAACTTCCTGGCGATGCACGGGAACGTCCTTCGGCGCGACGATCCCGAGACGGACCTTGTCGCCACGAATCTCAACGACCGTGATGACGATGTCGTTGTTGATTACGATGCTCTCGTTTTTTTTTCTGGACAGCACAAGCATGTGTGTGTATCCTTCCGAAGGCTTGAAAGCCTCAGCTGGAGGAACCTGGAAAAAGGCACCATCAAGCGTACCGGGAGCATTGTGGACTTCGGTCCACGGCGACATCCAGGTCCGTTGATGGAATTCCAATCAGCCAGCCGCAAGATGTGCGGCGCGCTATCGAGCGCGCCTCCGCACGTCCCTAATTCTCCACGCTAAACGGTATTCTTAGGCCCGTCAAGCGTTTGCGGCAATTTTTGCCCATTTTCCCATTCCAACCGGCCGTTACGATCCTCTCTCCTTTCTACGCTCGCGAAGCGTCCAATATTTGTCCAATGCGTGAAAAAGCCGTGAAAAATACCGATTTTCGGTCTTGAGATCCATGGACGCACAAACTTATCGATAATCGTCTGAACAATTAGTATTGAAATGGGGTCGGGAGCAATCGAAAAACGACGAGTAATTTCGCTCACGGACGCTCGATCCGTGGAGACCGGGCGATCGCGCGAATTGTCTTACGCCATTACACACATGTCATCGTTCCGATGCGTTCGGCAACGGTACTTGAGATCGTCTCAACGACTCGACGTGTTCGCCAGCTTTTGGCTGTAGTAGCCCGCGATGCGCCGAACGGTGCCATCGGGATCGGACTTGCTCATCTGCGCTAATCGGTCGCGCAGGTCGGCACGCCGATCGAAGGCCACGCGGGCGGCCCCCGCCCGCACAGCGGGATCGGGATCGGCTGTCAGTCGCTCGAGCCATACCGTCACATCCAAGTCATCTTCGTCTGCGAGATCGATCAGCAATTTTTGCCGCTCGGCGGCGTTCGGGGCCGTGTAGCGCTTGCCGAGCCGGATGTCGCCTGGAGTCCGTCCACGGCTGCGCAGGCCCAACTCGCAAAGCTGTCGCACTTCGGGATCCGAATCGTGCAGACAACGTAGCAGTTCGTCGTCGCCGAGAACGGTCGTCGCACCATCACGAACCGCGCCCAGCGCCACCACGGCAGCCCGACGAACGACTACGTCCGGGTCAGCGATCAGCGGCACGATCATTTCGAGGGCGTCGACCTCGGGCCGTAACGCCGCCGCCACGGCCTGCACGCGCACGTCGATCGACTGGCTCTTAGCCGCGGTCGCCACCATTCCCTTGACCTTGGTCGCTACCTCCGCGTCGCCGCAGGCCATGACGCTCGGCAACAACTCAAGCGCGGCCCCTCGGCCGGGAGTACTGAAGCGCGGCTCGGCTTCGACAAAACGTTGAGCGAATGTCAGTCGCCGCGCGTCGTCCTTCGGCCAATTGGCGGTCACGGTGTCGATGGCCGACTTCGCCGCGAGACAGACGCCCGGATCGTCGTGCCGCAGCAGCTGGAGCAACGTCGGAATTGCCGGCTCACCGGCGGCCGCCAGATGCTCCGCCCATTCGCCACGCCGATCGTCCGCCGCCCGTTCCAGGCGTTCCGCACAGTACCAAACCCAAAGGCGCTCACGCTGCCATAGGCCCACGGCAACTGCCAACAGCAGCACCGGCATGGTCCAGCGAAGGGCCCTTCGGACGCGGCTTGGGCGGACTGGGTTATTGGCGGGTGCGGACGAGTTCATGACGGCCTCCGTGCCGGGATCGAAGGGCACTATAGCGCAGCGGCAGTCGTCGGGGCAAGACCAAGTGTCGAACTCCGCCCATATCGCGTAGCTGGATTCGTAAGAATTCAGGGCCTCGCTGGGGAGCCCTGAATTCTCACGAATCCAGCTACGGTCTAAACTCGGCTGGACCTGCCTGCGGCATCCGGGTATGCCCCGCGTCTGAACCGATTCTGTGGGGATTCGTCATGATGCGATGGTGTTTTGGTGCGCCCGTGCTGCTGCTCGTCCTTGGCGTTGGGCCCGCCGCGGCACAATATGACGTCCCCGGCGTCCGCCCGCAGGCGAACCGTCCTCCGGGAGACCCGAAGCCGGTCTATAAGTACGAACTCAAACCGGAGAACGGCGAATTCCTCGTCTGCGTGCGCAGTTTCATCGGCAAAACGCACCGCGAAAACGATGCGAAGGAACGGGCCGAGGGCTTGGCCGAATGGATTCGCACGGAATGCCGACTGTACGCCTTCGTTTACGCGCGCGGCTGGGTCCTGCGGCGTGAACAGGAAAAGGAAAAAGAAACCGTTATTGCCGCGATTCGCAAGTACTACGAACCCATGGGATATACGGAAGAGCAGATTCAGAACGTCATTCGCAAAGACGTGAAGTTCGCCCGACTGCCCGACGACTATGCAGTCTACGTTGCACCGGGGAAGGGATCTCTCAAGACTTCGGAGGACGCCGGCGAGTTTGCCAAGTACGTTCAAAAGTTGCCTTGTCCACCCGCCGATTTCTGCGACGCGGTCGTCGTGGGAGCGTCGTCCAGCGATGTTGCGCGCGCACAGGGAGAAGCGCGGAACCCATTCCCGACGGCACTGCCAGGTCGGAATCCGACCCTGCCGAGGAAGGAAGTCACGACTGCAACGCGTCCGAAGGCCGACGACTTCCTCATGAGCCTAAACTCCGGTCAGAAGTACAGCCTCATCAACCAAACGAAGAAGGACTTCACGCTGGTCGTGCAAACGTATGGCGGGAAGTTCGGTCAGGTCTACAAGCCCGGCGAAGTGAAGCTCGTCGGCGGAACCAAGTCGGATGGCGAAATGCTCGAGCGTGCCGCCCAGCAGGCCACTGCCTTGTGCGAAGTGCTGCGTCAACAGAAGAAACCGTCGTTGGACGCCTATGTGTTGCACACGCGCTTTGAGAGCTTTGTCTGCATCGGCGAGTACGATTCGAAGGACGATCCCGAGCTGCAACGGCTCGCGGGAATGATGGCGCACATGGCGATTCGCGACGACAAGGGCCAGGTGATCGAGACGCTCATGGACAAGCCGTTGCCGGCGATGATCCCACGGCCGTGATCCGGACGAGCAAGTCGGCATCGCCGTGCCCGCCGGCATGACAGCCGTGGGCGACGGCGGCGGAAGCGACAAATAGGAGACACCAGCCGATTAGGCGCAGAGGTTGAATCGGGCGGAGACCGAAGCGCAGCGAGGGCGACGCCGTATCGATCATTGACGGCATCGCCCTCGCTGCGCTTCGGTCTGCGCCGCATTTGCCGCCCGTCGAATTGAATTGTCCGTTCACTTCTTCAATCGCTCCCCAAGAAACTTGATCGTCTCCCGCGTCGTCTCGTTGACCGACTTGCCTTCCCAACCGTGGCCTTCGCCCTCCACTTCGACGAGCTTGACCGGCACACCGACGTCTTTCAGTTTCGCTGCCAGCGACCGCGACTGCTCGATCGGCACTATCCAGTCCTTCGTGCCTTGGAAAATCAGAAACGGTGGAGCATCCTTGGTCACGTACTTGATCGGCGACGCCTTGTCGTGCGCGGCCGGATTGTCGGCGTATTTGGCGCCGATGAACGGGCCGAGCATCCCCTTTTGCGCAAGTTGATCCTTCGCGTATCCCGACAAGTCGGTGGGTCCAAAGTAGTCAACTACCGCCTGCACCTTGCTCGACTCCTTCGAATACTCCTTGCCGTCAAAGCCCGCTTTCTCGTCCGTCAGCCCGATCAAGCAAACAAGATGTCCGCCGGCGGACCAGCCCATGGCGGCGAAGTGATCCTTGTCAACGTCGTACTTCGCGGCACTCGTACGCAAAAAACGAATGGCCGTCTTCGCGTCCTCAATTTGGGCGGGGAAGATCGCGTCCGGCGCCAGGCGATAGCCGACGCTCACGCCGACGTAGCCCTGCGTCGCCAGATGCTCGATCCATGGCCGCAAGTCACGCTTGTTGCCGGATCGCCAACCGCCGCCGTGATAACAGACGACGCAAGGGAACGGCCCCTTCTCTTCGGTCGGCCGAGCGATGTCGAGTTTCAACTCCTTGTCACCGGCCTTGCCGTAGACGACGTCGACATCCACTGTCGGTTTCGCTTGCGCGAACGACAAGGAAGCAAATGCGAGCAATGCAAGTAACGCAATCGGCCGGCGTCGTGCCATGATCATTCCTCCGTCGTTAGTGATACCGGCGATCGCGCGGTTGGCAGCTGTCCACCGCGGCGACCTCCGCGGCGATTCGTTTCATCTCGTTGCAGAAATCCTCGGTGAAACGAATCGAGGCATATGTGCAGTGAATGCAATCCAGGCACGGGACTGCTCCATGCCTGCGTCGTGCTCTTGGTTCGCACGCGCACATCCGTAGGATTGGGGAGAACGTAGACGCGGCACCTGACGACGACGGCGAGACCCATCCTTCCATGCCGAAGCGCACCGACCTCAAGAAGATTCTGCTCATCGGCTCCGGCCCCATCGTGATTGGCCAGGCGTGCGAGTTCGATTACTCCGGGACGCAGGCGTGCAAGGCCCTCCGCGAAGAGGGCTATGAGGTCGTGTTGGTCAACTCCAACCCGGCCACCATCATGACCGACCCGGAGATGGCCGACCGCACGTACATCGAGCCGATCACCTGGCGCGTCGTCGAAAAAATCATCGCCAAGGAACGGCCCGACGCCTTGTTGCCCACGCTCGGCGGGCAGACGGCGCT
Source organism: Gemmataceae bacterium (assembly GCA_036266155.1). Lineage (GTDB taxonomy): Bacteria > Planctomycetota > Planctomycetia > Gemmatales > Gemmataceae > SIAJ01. The sequence continues at coordinate 41,172 of DATANR010000343.1, forward strand.
CAACACGGCGATGGACCTGCACAAGCACGGCGTCCTCGCCAAGTACGGCGTCGAGATGATCGCCGCCAACGCGGAGGTGATCGACAAGGCGGAGGATCGTTCGAAGTTCAAGGACGCCATGCTCAAGCTCGGACTCGACGTGCCGAAGTCAGGCGTCGCGCACACGCTCGGCGAGGCGCTCGATCTCTTGAATGGCATCGGCTTGCCGTGCGTCCTGCGGCCAAGCTTCACGATGGGCGGCTCCGGCGGCGGCATCGCTTACAACCGCGAAGAGTTCATTTCGATCGTCAGCCACGGCCTCGACCTGTCGCCGACCCACGAGGTATTGATCGAAGAATCCGTCATTGGCTGGAAGGAATACGAGCTGGAGGTGATGCGCGACCGGGCCGACAACGTCGTCATCATCTGCTCGATCGAGAACCTCGACCCGATGGGCGTGCACACGGGCGATTCGATCACGGTCGCGCCGGCCCAGACGCTCAGCGACAAGGAGTATCAGCGGATGCGCGACGCCGCCAAGGCGATCATCCGCGAGATCGGCGTCGAGACCGGCGGGTCGAATATTCAGTTCGCGACCGACCCGACGAATGGGCGCATGATCGTCATCGAGATGAACCCGCGGGTGAGCCGATCAAGCGCGCTCGCGTCCAAGGCGACTGGCTTCCCGATTGCCAAGATCGCCGCCAAACTCGCGGTGGGCTACACGCTCGACGAACTCAAGAACGATATTACTCGCGAAACGCCCGCGTGTTTTGAGCCGACGATCGACTACGTGGTCACGAAGATTCCGCGCTTTAACTTCGAGAAGTTTCCGGAAGCCGATCCGACGCTGACGACGCAGATGAAGTCGGTCGGCGAGACGATGGCGATCGGCCGCACGTTCAAGGAGTCGCTGCAGAAGGCCCTCCGCGGACTGGAAGTCGGTCGGTTCGGTCTCGGTTGCGATCGGCTCGACCTCTGGGGCACCAGCGATCAGCCGACGGCGGAGCAAGTGGCCGTCCGCCTGGCGACGCCGAACGCCGAGCGCATTTGGCACGTCCGCTATGCGCTTAAGGCCGGCATGCCGGTCGAGGAAGTCCACCGGCGCACGAAGATCGACCCGTGGTTCCTCAACCAGATTCTCGATCTGGTGAAGATGGAGGACCGACTCAAGGCATGCCCGTCGCTTGACGCGGCCGACTTCGAACTGCTACTCGCGGCCAAGCAGCACGGCTTCATTGACCGGCAGCTCGCCAATATCTGGAACACGAGCGAGGGGACGGTTCGCGACAAGCGCAAGGCGCTCGGCATTGTCGCCGTGTTTAAGTTGGTGGATACTTGCGCGGCGGAGTTCGAGGCGTTTACGCCGTATTACTACAGCACCTACGAGGCGCCGGTGCGCTACGCCGCAAGCGGCGAGGCGACGGCGGAGGATGAGATACGGCCGTTTAGCGGCAAGCCGCGCATTGTGATCCTTGGCGGCGGGCCAAATCGCATCGGGCAGGGGATCGAGTTCGACTATTGCTGTGTGCAGGCCGTCATGGCTTTGCGGCAGAATGGGTTCGAGACCGTCATGGTCAACTCGAACCCGGAGACGGTGTCGACTGACTACGACACGTCGGACCATCTCTTCTTCGAGCCGCTGACCGTCGAAGATGTGCTCAACATCTGCGACCGTGTGCAGCCGACCGGGGTCATCGTGCAGTTCGGTGGGCAGACGCCGTTGAATTTGGCGAAGGCCCTCGATGGTCTCGGTGTGCCGATCATCGGGACCTCGGTCGAGAGCATCGAGATCGCGGAGGATCGCGAGAAATTCAACGCGCTGATCGAGGAGCTGAATCTCAAGCAGCCGGCCAGCGGGACGACGCGCGACTTACAGGAAGCTCTGCATATCGCGCGCAAGTTGACGTTGCCGGTGCTAGTGCGGCCGAGCTTCGTGCTCGGCGGCCGGGCGATGGAGATTGTGTACGACGAGAGCGAATTCGCCAAGTTCGCGCGCTTCGCACTCGAAGCGTCCGGCGGCCGGCCGATGTTGATCGACAAGTTCCTCGAATCCGCGGTCGAAGTCGACGTCGACTGCCTGAGCGATGGCACCCGCGTCGTCATCGGCGGGGTGATGCAGCACATCGAGGAGGCAGGCATCCACTCCGGCGACTCGGCCTGCGTAATCCCGCCTCATAGCTTGCCGGCCGCCGTGATCGACGAGATCAAGCGGCAATCGAAAGCCCTGACGGCCGCTCTCAACGTCCGCGGCCTAATGAATATTCAGTTCGCCGTTGCCAACGCCCACGGACCGAACCCAGAGATTTTTGTTCTCGAAGCGAACCCACGCGCGAGCCGCACGGTGCCGTTCGTGTCGAAGGCGTGCGGCGTCCCGTTGGCTCGGCATGCGGCCCTGGTGATGGCCGGCCGCACGCTCGATGAGCTTGGGGTGATGGGCGAGGTCGTGCCGACGCACTTCTCGGTGAAGGAAAGCGTCTTTCCGTTCAACAAGTTCCCCGGCGTCGACATCATCCTTGGCCCCGAGATGCGGTCGACCGGCGAAGTGATGGGCATCGACGACACCTTCCCGATGGCCTTTGCCAAGGCCCAGATGGGCGCGAATGCGCCGCTACCGGAATCGGGCACCGTGTTCATTTCGGTCGCCGACCGCGACAAGGCGGACATCATCCCGATCGCCCGCCGACTCGCGAAACTCGGCTACACGCTGCTAGCCACGCGTGGCACCGCCAAGGGCCTGCGCGATGCGAACGTACCGGTGACCGAAATCCCCAAGATTCAGGAAGGCCGGCCAAACCTGATCGACCGGATGAAGAATGGCGAGATCGCGATGATCCTCAACACGCCGACCGGCCGCGGCCGCCGCACTGACGAGACGCGCATTCGCGCCGCCGCGGTCGCTCATCGTGTCACTTGCATCACCACACTTTCTGCCGCCGAAGCGGCCGCCCAGGCGTGCGAGGCCCTCCGTGGCCAGGAGTTCAAGGTGGTGTCGCTGCAGGAGCGATTTGGGGCTTGATGGCCGTCTTGCCCTTTTTCCCATTCGGGATACCACGGACATCGCGGTGACACGTGGGTCACCGCGTCACATCTCATTTGGAGGGACACCATGTCTACGCTTCGTTGGCTGGCGGTGGTGGTTGCGGT
>DATANR010000344.1:0-48638 GCA_036266155.1 Gemmataceae bacterium
CGGTCTTCGAGCCGCCTAAAGGCGGAACTCCAACTCGCCGAACGGAGTCAGCTATGCTCGTCGCCGAGAACTTGTTCAAGACCTACCGCCGGCATGCCAACATCGTCAACGTCCTTCAGGGCGTCGACCTCGATGTCGAGCGCGGCGAGTTCCTCTCCATCGTGGGGGCGTCTGGCTCCGGCAAGAGCACGCTGCTGCACTTGCTCGGCACGCTCGATCGGCCGGACTCCGGGACGGTGATGCTTGACGGCAAACGCATCGACAATCTCGGCTCGCGCGAGCGCGATCGACTGCGGAACAGCACGTTTGGCTTTATTTTTCAGTTCTACCATCTGCTGCCGGAACTCACGGCTTTGCAAAACGTGATGATGCCGGCCCTCGTCGGCAGTTCCGTGTTAAACTGGTGGGGCACCCGTCGGGAAGCCGCGAAGCGGGCGGCGGAGATGCTCGACCGCGTTGGACTCGGGTCACGCGTGAAGCACAAACCGCGCGAACTCTCGGGCGGCGAGATGCAGCGGACGGCCATCGCTCGCGCCCTGGTCGCACGACCGAGCATCCTCTTCGCCGACGAACCAACGGGGAACCTGGATGCCGAGAGCGGCGGCCAGATCGCAAACTTGTTGCGCTCCTTGAACCAGGACGAGGGCGTGACAATCCTGATGGTGACGCATAACTTGGAGTTGGTACGCCACACGGACCGCGTGGTCCGCATGGCGGCCGGCAAGATCAGCGACGAGTCGGCTTCTTTATCCGAGTCGTTCGCATCATGTACCGTGTAATCGAGCTGCGAGCGTTCCCATGACCCGCGTCTACATCAACGGCAAGCTCTTCGACAAGGACGACGCCAAGGTCAGTGTTTACGATCACGGGCTGCTGTACGGCGACGGCGTCTTCGAAGGCATCCGCGTCTACAACGGTAAGGTTTTTCGCCACGACGAGCATCTGGCCCGGCTCTACGCATCGGCCAACCACATCGAGCTGAAGATTCCGCTGACCGTGGCCGAGATGAAGAAGGCCGTCGAGGACACGGTTAAGGCGAACGAAAAGATCGAGGGCTACATTCGGCTCATCATCACGCGCGGCCCCGGCAACCTCGGTCTCGACCCGCGCTCGTGTCAGCCGAGCGTCATCATCATCGTCGATTCGATCAGCCTTTATCCGAAAGAACTGTACGAGAACGGGCTGAAGATCGTCACGGCGAGCCTCATCCGCAACCACCCAAACGCACTCAATCCGCGGATCAAGTCGCTCAACTACCTGAACAACATCCTCGCCAAGATCGAGGCCATCCGGGCCGGCTGCCTGGAAGCCTTGATGCTCAATCACAAGGGCGAGGTCTCCGAGTGCACCGGCGACAACGTCTTCATCGTCAAGGGCGGCGTATTGAAGACCCCGCCGTCGGACGCGGGCATCCTTGAAGGCGTGACGCGCAAGGTCGTGATGGAACTGGCCCGCAAAGCCGGGATCCCGATTGAAGAAACGACGATCGCCCGCCAGCAGATCTACGATGCCGACGAGTGTTTCCTGACCGGCACGGCCGCCGAAGTGATTGCCGTCAACGAATGCGATGGCAAAGTGATCGGCAGCGGCAAGCAGGGGCCGATCACCAAGCAATTGCGCGAAGCGTTCATCAAGCTGACGCGCGAGTAGAAGAAAATAACGCAGCCACGGATGCAACACCGATGAAACACGGATAAATCAAACATCGGTGTTGCATCCGTGGCTGCGGTCTTGAACTTTCCCCTATCGCCGTTTCTTTTTCTTCTTCCGCTCCTCGGCCCGTTCTTTGGCGCTCTTGCGGTGGCCGGTGTTGCCTTTGGTTTTGAGCATCCCCTCGTTACCGGGATTGAACGCGCCCATCTTGGTCATGCCCGTCACCATCTTGATCCGTTGCCAGACGCTCATCGACATCATCTGCTTCATCAACGCACGGACGGTGTCGAACTGCTTAAGGAACTGGCTCACCTCTTGTGGCTGGACGCCCGATCCCTGAGCGATGCGGCGACGGCGGCCGGCGTCGATGATGTCGGGGTCGTTGCGCTCTTTCTTGGTCATCGAATCAATCATGCCCTGAACGCGTTTGAGCGCAACTTCGGGGTCTTCACCCTCGGGGATCATCTCGGCCATGCCCGGCATGCGGCCGATCATGTCCTTCATGCCCATCTTCTGAATGTTCTGGAAATGCATCCGGAAGTCATCGAGCGTGAACTTGCCTTTTTCGAGGGCCTCTTGCTGCTTCTTCAAATCCTCTTCGGACACCTGCGACTGGATCTGCTGAACCTTCTCGACCAACCCCATCAAGTCACCCTGGCCCATGATCCGGCTGGCCATGCTCTCAGGCCGGAATTCTTCGAGCGCCTGGAGCTTCTCGCCGACACCAATGAACTTGATCTGCACGCCGGTGACGGCCTTGATCGACAGGGCCGCCCCGCCGCGTGCGTCGCCGTCGAGCTTGGTCAGGATGGTGCCGTTGAGACTCAGCGCGTCGTTGAACGTTTTGGCGACGTTGACCGCTTCCTGGCCGATCATCGCGTCGACGACAAGATAGACGTGGTCCGGTTGAACCTGGCGATCGATCTGGTTCAGCTCGTCCATCAACTCCTTGTCGATCTGGAGCCGGCCAGCCGTATCCAGGATGACGATGTCGAGGCTGTTTTGCTTGGCGTGCGCGATTGCGTTCTTACAAACCTGAACCGGCGTGGTCGCTTCCGAATAGACCGGAATGCTGAGTTGCTGTCCGAGTACCTTGAGCTGATCGACAGCCGCAGGACGCTGCAAGTCGGCGGCCACGAGCAATGGTCGACGCCCTTGATCGCGTAACTTGAGCGCCAGCTTGCCACACGTGGTCGTCTTGCCGGCTCCCTGGAGTCCGCACATCATCAGGATGGTCGGCCGGTCCTTGAAGACAGGGATCTTGTGATCGACCGGGCCCATGAGGGCGGTCAACTCATCGAACACAATCTTGACGATCTGGTCCGCGGGGTTGACGCGCGCGAGCACATCCTGGCCGACCGCCTGGGCTTCGACCTTGGCGATGAAGTCGTTGGTGACGGTGAAATTGACGTCCGCTTCGAGAAACGCCCGGCGAACTTCGCGGAGGCCATCGCGAATGTTGTCGGCCGTGAGCCTGCCGCGGCCACGGAACTTGCCGAGGGCTTCCTTGAGGCCACGCTGAATCGAATCGAACATGCGGAACTCACCAGCAGAATGCGTGTGTCGGAGTTCGAATTTTAGAAGAGCGCACGGCCTAATACAACGGGACAGGAGAGCACGCACTTCTCGCCCGCTGCATGGGACGAATAGGTCCCGTGCGACCTATAAGTCCTATGGGTCTAACAACAGGAATAATCGCAATGCGCATTTTGGTTGCCTTGCTGCTTTTGGCCATTCCCGCGGTTGCCGACGATTGGCCCCAATACCTCGGCCCCCAGCGTGACGGCATCTGGCGTGAAACCGGCATCGTTGACAAGTTCCCAGCGAGTGGCCCGCCAATCCTCTGGCGCATGCCATGTGGCATGGGTTACGCCGGCCCGGCCGTCACGCAGGGCAAGGTCTTCCTGCCCGATCGCGTGCTGAGCGACAGCGCCAAGAACCCGGACAACCCGTTTCAACGGGTCGGCGTCGAAGGCGTTGATCGGCTCTTGTGCCTCGACGAGAAGACCGGCGAGCAGGTCTGGAAGGTCGAGCACAAGGTCGAGTATCGCGTGAGCTATGCCGCCGGCCCGCGGTGCACGCCGACGGTCGACGGCGACATGCTCTATTGGCTCGACACGATGGGCGACCTGTTCGCTCTGGAAACCAAGACCGGCAAGCAAGTCTGGAAGAAGAATTTCAAAACCGATTTCGGTGGCGAACTCCCCGTGTGGGGTTACTCGTGTCATCCGCTCGTTGACGGCGACCGCCTCATTTGCCTGATCGGCGGCGCCGAAGGCCGTGGCGTCGTCGCGTTCAACAAGAAAACCGGCGACATCATCTGGAAAGCGCTTACCATCCCCGGCGACCCCGGCTACAACTCGCCGGTCATCTTCGAGGTGAATGGCAAACGCGTCCTTATCATTTGGCACACGCACGCTGTCGTCGGGCTCGATCCGGAAACGGGCAAGAAACTCTGGCAGCATGACTGGGAAGTCTCCAACGCCCTCACGGTGCCGACTGTTCGACTGGTGAACAAGACGCTCTTGTTCATGACCGGCTTCTACGCCGGCTCGACCTTGCTCGACATCGGCGGCGACAGTCCGAAGGTCGTCTGGAAGAGCAAGAGCAAGGGCAACGAATCGGCCGTCAACCCGCGGACGTCACTCGACCTGCACAGCATCATGCCGACGCCGTGGATCAAGGACGGCACGATTTACGGCATCTGCTCCTACGGCGAACTCCGCGGCCTCGAACTGATGACGGGCAAGCGCCTGTGGGAGACGCATGCCCCCACCGGCGGTGTATCGGCACGCTGGGCCAACGCTTTCATCATCCCGCACGACAACGGCGAGCGCGTCTTCCTTTTCAACGAGAAGGGCGAACTCATCATCGCCAAGCTATCGCCCAAGGGCTATGACGAGATCGACCGTGTGACGATCATCGATCCGACAAACAAGTACGCGGCAGGCCGAACGGTCGTCTGGGCGCACCCGGCGTTCGCCGATCAAACCATTTTTGCCCGCAACGATAAGGAAGTGGTCGCGGTCTCGTTGCGCAAGGCGAAATGACGAAGTCAGACCATCTCGCTGCCGATCTGAACTTCGTCGCCATGCCGATTGCGCAGAATCGTCGCCTCGCGTTCGAGTTCAACCATCGCATTGCGCGGCCGCTTGAACGGACCGAGCCAGCGGGCGTAGTCGACCCACGCCGGTAACTCGCCCGCGATGCGCGACGACTCCCGAACGCGATAGGCGAGCCAAGCATACCACGCGTCTTGACGGTAATGAACGCCGCCGAGCGCCGACGTATGGGTCTTAGCGTCGACCTTGGTCCAGCGGCCCTTGCGGCCCTGATGCTTGCTCATGACAAAGGCCGGAAAGCGGTAGTAGTTAGTCTGCCTTAAACCGGTGGGTCCGTGCAGGCGGAGACCGAAGCATCTGCCCACCAGACAAAGGTGGATGGCCTAGTAGGGTGGGTCAAGGCTTTGCGCCGACCCACCGTGCCCCCGATGGTGGGTCGGCGCAAAGCCTTGACCCACCCTACACAAGTCCTTTGAGGAACTCCACGAGCAATTGGTTCACTTCTGTCGGCCGTTCCTGCTGAATCCAGTGCCCCGCACCTGGCAGCAAGGCCTTTTTGCGCAATCCCGGCATCGTCTGTTCCAGCGCATCGTAGGCCGGCCGATACATCGCGATGACGGCATCGACGTCGCCGGCGACAAAGACCGATGGCTGGCGAATCGGCGCGCCCGCCAGGAAGCCGTTCTGTTCCCACATGCGGTCGAGATTGCGATACCAATTCAGCGGGCCGCGGAAGCCGGTGCGCTCGAAGTCCTTCGCGAAGTTTTCGATGTCGTCTTCGGCAAGCCAGTTCGGCAAACGTTCGGGAACCGTACCGGTGTCCATGAAGCGTTCGTTCTTGCCGAAGACGAAGCGCCAGCGCTTGTCTGGGGGCGGATCGCCCGACGCCGAGTAGAGGAACATGCGAAAGCCCTTCCGCACATCCGCTTCCAAGTCGGCTTCCGCTCGACCGGGTTTCTGAAAGTAGCGCTGATAGAACTCGCCCTCGCTGGCAACGAAATTCATCGCGTCGGTCGGCCGCGGATCAGTCCATTGACGCTGAAGGTACGGCACGCTTAGCAACCCGAGGCCGCGGAAGATATCGGGACGCAGCAAGGCGCTATACCACGCGACCGGCGCGCCCCAGTCGTGGCCAATGACGACCGCTTCCTTTTCGCCGAGAGCGTGGACCAGGCCAACAACATCGCCGGTCAATTGCAGAATGTCGTAAGCCGCGATCGGTTCCGGGCAGTCGGTGCGGCCGTAACCGCGCTGATCCGGTGCGACCACATGGAAGCCGGCCGCGGAGATTGCCGCGATCTGGTGTCGCCACGAATACCACGACTCCGGAAAGCCGTGCAGCAGGACCACGAGTGGCCCCGTACCCTGTTCCGCAATGTGCATGCGGATGCCGTTGGTCTGAACCTGGCGATGGTTGATGGTGGACATGATCTTCAATGGAGTAAGAATTGGAGTTGGAGTCCCGCCTTCAGGCGGTCCGAAGACCGGCTGAAGCCGGGACTCCAACCATTGTCAAACGAGTGCCGCTCGCGCCGCGACACCGATGTTGAACAAGCTCGTCGGCGAGCGCGTCAGTTGCAGTACTTCCAATAAGCGCAAACGAACCTTGGCGCTCTTGGTCGCCAGCCGCGTGACGCGATCGAGGTAGCGGTGCAAGAGTCGTGTCGACAGGCCCGCCGCTGGGCCTTCAACCTCCGCATAGCGATAGTCTTCGCCCGTCGCGACCAGCCAGGCGTTCGCGTTCGACTTGGCGAGCCGACGCTGGAAACGCCGGGCTAAACCGCTCAAGCCATCGCCGAGGCTGCTATCGAGTGCCAGCGCACCGAGGGCCGCGGTCGACATACCTTGGCCATAGACCGGATTGAACGCACATGCCGCATCGCCCGTCACCAGGAAGCCCTCAGGTCGGCGCGTCAGCTTCTCGTAGTGCCGCAGGCGATTCTCGGTCGATTTAGTGCCGACGACCGGCGTCAACGGCTCGCCCGCTTCGATCGCTGCCGCAAAGCGCGGATCAGGAAGCGATCGGGCGAACTCCCACCACTCGGCCTCTTCCGTCGGTGGATAGTCCTTGCCGGCCCCGGACAACGTGACCATCCACCGATTGTCTTCGACCGGGAAAATCAACCCGCCGCGTTTGCGGGCCGGCGGTGCGTGCTGAATATACAGCGCCTGCCAATCCGCCGACCAGTTGGCCGGCTTGCGGATGAAGCGCGTCGAATAGCCGAGGAAGCCATTGATCACCGTCTCCGGCGGTCGAGTGTAGCCGAGCGCCTCGAGCCACTGTGGGGCTTTTGAGCCACGGCCGGACGCATCGACGACAACATCGGCCTGCAGCGTTTCTGCCACACCGGCCGACCGATCCGTCACAGTCACCGCCCCAACCCGTTGGGCCGACGAATTGAGGACGAGCCCATTAACATCGATTTCGGAACGCAACCGAATCCGCGGGTCGGCCACCACCCGGCTGCGCACGCCCCATTCGATCAAGTCGCGGGTCGCGCCCAACATGCGCAGCGGCGAATCGAAATTGATCCCCCAGCCAGCCGGCGTGAGCCAGGCGATGTCCTTCGCCGAGTCCATGTCCGATGCGCCAGCGGCGTGAAGTTCATTTATGATGCCGGGAAACAGCCGTTCGAGCACGCGTCGGCCGCTCATCAAAAGTACGTGAACGTGCCGGGCCTGCGGTACGCCTTTGCGTGCTTCCGGAGTCTCGGACAGGCGATCGCGTTCGAGAACCGTGACGCGATCAAAATGATCGGCAAGCACGCGAGCAGCCAACAGACCAGCCATGCTGCCGCCGACGACAACGGCGTGTTTGCCAAGTGTCGAGCTTTGCACGAACGACTCCGGGTTAGTCTGGCCCATCGGCAGCGCAACTGCGTTCTTGCAATGATGTACGGACACCGGTTAGCCACGGATTGCAAGATTGGGACGAAAATTCAACGTGTCCATGCGGCGGCACAAGCGTTAGTTTTTGGATTGTGCATTGACCCCCAATAGCGCGTCGATTCAAATGTAGGTGGACGATCCGGCGATTAGAACCAGGACGCCGGCATGTGGGCCTGGAGAGACGAAGGCGTTGACGTCGAGATTGGCGCGGTCGCGGACTGGTGCAATCGCTGCGACCGCGTCCCGGTCTTCAGTATTGAAGAGAAAATGGTGCAATTGGATTTTTTGGGGATTCCATATGGCAAGATGCATCGCCGAGGTCGCCGGCGAATTTGCTGGCGCTGTGACGAGTGGCATTTTGTCCCTTTCCCGAGTCGTTACGCCGAGTTAGTCCCGGTCGAATTAGCGGAGCGGATGCGCTGGCGGGAATCGACGCGCGTCACCAACCCCGACCGCTATTTCAAACTCGAGGAAGATCGCGAGCATAATCGTTGACCGTCGCTCTTAAATTGACACTTCAGTTAATGTTGTTGAATTCCCCCGGTCAGGTCCTTAACCGTGGGATCGCCGCGCATGAAGCTCCTCCTCATCCAGCCGCGCTTTCCGGAGAGCTTTTGGAGCTTCACCTGGGCCTTTCATTCGATCGCTCGCGATAAGCGGGCGGCGATATCGCCATTGGGACTGGCGACCCTCGCCGCTCTGACGCCGCCGAACTGGGTAGTCCGCGTCGTCGACGAAAATGTCGAGCCGATCCCGTGGGACGAGCCGGCCGACGTCGTCGGCGTGTGCGGGATGGCCGTGCAGTATCCGCGGCAGATCGAGATTTGCGAACAGTTCCGCGAACGCGGCTGCCACGTCGTGGTCGGCGGGCCTTATGCCTCGCTGTGTCCGGAGGAATATGCCGACGTGGTCGACACCGTAGTCGCCGGGGAAGCCGAGTATACGTGGCCGCGGTTTTGCGTGGACTTTGAAAACGGGCGGCCGCAGGCACTCTATCGCGAAACGGGCACTGTTGATTTGGCGGATAGCCCGGTGCCGCGGCAGGAGTTGCTCAAGCTGTCGCTCTATCAATCGGTCGCGATCCAGTTCTCCCGCGGCTGTCCGTTCCGCTGCGAATTCTGCGACATCATCGTGACCTTCGGCCGCAAGCCGCGGGCCAAGACACTACCGCAGATGGAATGCGAACTCGACTTGTTGCGGTCGCTGGGCATTCGCAACGTTTTCTTCATCGACGACAATCTGATCGGCCACTTACCGCGTTGCCGGGAGTTGCTCGACTTTCTTAACGAATATCAGCGGCGGCATCGTTATCGCTTCACCTTCGGAGCCGAGGTCTCGGCCAACGTGGCGTCGCCGCCGGGCTTGTTGGAACAACTGCGTCGGGCGCGTTTCCAGTGGATCTTCATCGGCCTGGAGACGCCGAGCAAGGAAGCGTTACGGGAGACGCTCAAGGAGCAGAACAATCGGGCCGACCCGCTGGCCACGTTGAATGCCGTCTACGCGCACGGCATCGATGTGTACGCGAGCTTTGTCGTCGGCTTTGACGCGGATGACGCGACCATCTTCGATCGGCAGCGTGAGTTCATCGTGCGGTCAGGCATTGTGGTCGCATCGCTCGGGCTGTTGCTCGCGCTTCCGCGCACACCACTCTTTGAACGTCTTGGCCGCGAGGGCCGCCTGAAGCCGACGGCAGGCGACCAACACCAGCTTTGGAACAATCTCATCGCGACCAACGTGGTGCCGCTGCGGATGACCGAGGACGAAATGCTTGACGGATTCCGCGACTTGATGGCGTGCGTGGCAAGCGACGAAGCCATTGCCGAACGCGTGCGAACCAAGCTCCGGCAATTCGGTCGGCCGCCGCTGACATTTGGCTTGTCTCCTTTCCGCATCTCGCAATACCTCGCGCGCTTCGTCTGGCGCGGCGTGCTGCCGGGCGGGCCGCGGCGCTGGGTCCTTGTCGCTCGCTCACTGTTGCCGGCCCTTCGCGATCCACGCCTGGTGCCCTTTGCCATTCTGAACTGGACGTATGGGTTGGCCATTCAATCGTTCGTTCGAGAACATTTGGGACGATCTGAGCGGGAACCAGTCGAACCTGTTGAATCGGCGTGTTCTATAGTCGAGTGCCCGACCGCCTGACCCCCCAGGCCGGCGGGCGATCGGGACGACCCGTTGATGTCCGGTACTTTGCTAATCTCAGTTACCCTTCTTGCCTCACCCGCACAGTCGTCCGCCAACGACGCAATTCTGGATTGGAATGAAGCCGCGTTGCAGGCGATCAAGGCGTCCAAGACCCCGCCGCCGCTCGCGGCTCGTCATCTTGCCATGCTGCACATCGCGATGGTTGACGCCATCACTGGCGTGCGACACACGTGCAAGCCGTTTGAAGTCGACGTGAGCTATCCAGCGGGCACGTCAGTCGAAGCCGCGGCATCGACGGCGGCGCATCGTGTGTTGGCCGAGTTATACCCGAATCGGACACGGCAATTCGATGCCATGCTCGAACGGGAATTGGCAGCGCTTGGCGACGACGAGGGGGTCGAGCGCGGCGTCAAACTTGGCCGCTATGTCGCCAAGGAAATCCTGGCGTGGCGTTCCAACGACGGAGCGGATCGGGACAAGAAGTTTGCCGTGCGCAGCGGCACAGGCGAATGGCGGCCAACCCCCCCGGCATTTGCGAAGCCGCTCGCGCCTCAGTGGCCGGAAGTCACCTGCTTCGCATTACGCCGCGGCTTTCAATTTCGGCCCGACGGACCGCCCAAGCTCACGGACAAGGCATACACAATCGCATTTGATGAAGTGAAGAAGTTCGGCGGCAAGAACAGCAAGGACCGTACGGCCGATCAAACCGAGATCGCACTGTTTTGGGCGGACGGCGAAGGCACGGTGACGCCGCCGGGCCACTGGAACCGGATCGCGCAGAAGATTGCGCGCGACCGCGGTTTATCTCTCGAAGAGAATGCGCGGCTTTTTGCGCTGCTCAACGTGGCGCTGGCCGACGTCGGCATCGCCTGCTGGGACTGCAAGTACCACTTCAACTTCTGGCGGCCAATCCAGGGGATTCGCGCCGCCGACACGGACGGAAACCCCGACACGGCCCCCGATCGCGAATGGGAGCCACTGCTCGTGACGCCGCCGTTCCCGTCGTACACGTCGGGTCACAGCAGCTTCAGTGGTGCAGCCGCCACAATCCTGGCGAGCGTACTGGGGTCCGACAAGCGGCGCTTCGAGACCACGTCCGACGGCTTGCCCGGCGTGATGCGACGATTCACGAGTATCTGGTCCGCGGCCGAGGAAGCGGGCATGAGCCGCATCTATGGCGGCATCCACTGGCAGTTCGACAACACGGACGGCCTGGCCGGCGGCAAGAAAGTCGCGGAGCATGTGCTCGAACACTGCCTGAAGCCGGTACGGAAGTAGTTTTGTTGGAGTCCCGCCTTTGGGCGGTCTTGGGTCGCTTCTTGCGGGGCGACGTGAAGACCGCTTAAAGGCGGGACTCCAACTTTCGCGATTTGCTAGGCCGCCACCTCACGCCCGCGCGTCGCCACGACGAAGCCATAGATGGCGAGTGCTGTCAAAAGCAGCAGCGTCGCCGTGCTCGGGATGCTGTACCACACGGACAAATCGAGCGCCATCGGCATGTTGACGATCAGCGTGCTGGCCAGTTTGCACGTCAAGAATGCCAGCACGCCCACGCGGAACAGCAGCACGAAGGCAAGCGAATAGAACGCAACCGCCGCCAAACCTTTCACCATCGGCGCTTCCGCGCCAACGAACATCGGCGCCGACAGAATGGCGACCGACAGCAACACCGCCAGCCAATCGCGGCGACAGGCAAGCCGGATCAGCATGAACAGGAAGAATTCGCGGATGCCAGTCAACAAGGAATAGCCGGTCAGCGTGAGCAGAATCCCCGGCCCCTCTGTAAACGGCGCATCCCAGACGATGCGGAATTCCGTCGGATAGCCGAGTCCACGGGCCGCGACCGTCAGCGCCAGTGCAATACCCTCGCCGACGACGCCGGCCAATAGGCCGATGAGCACGTCGCGGCCGACCCGTGGGTCGAACCAGCGTCCTTGCAGCAACCGATTCCAGCCGATCATGCCCCACGGCGTTCGACGGCGCACGAACGGTTCGAGCGCAAGGTAGGCCAACCAGACGGTGAGTGCATCCAAGAAAGTACGGCCGAGCATGCCAGCCAACATTGCTGACTCGTCGCCGAGATGGGCCACATGCTTGGCGGTGAACAGCCAGCCGAGCAGAGTCGCGATCGCGAAGGCGCCTGCTAACCGAAACGCGCCAGACCGATCCGCCCGGCCGACGCGGCGATTGCGCCAAGCCAGGTACGCACCGGCGGTCAAGGCCGCGAACCCCAGGATGCCATAAAGGATGTCTTGCAACAGATCCGCGGTCTCCACTGGGCTTGCATCGAACGTGGTGCGATCGCGTGTCCCGGTCAATCCCATGTGGAAGTACACGGGCTGTCCGCGAAACGCGGCCGCCTCGATGCGGATCGACAGGTCGGGACGGTCGGGGTGGATGCCCTCCCAGGCCGTGGTTTCATCCGCGAATACAGGCGGCACGCGGCGCGGCGGGACTGGTGTGAGATGTGCCGACTCGAGCCCTGCGGCTTCGAGGAGTTGATCCCACGGCGCACGAGCGGGCGCGTTCTCGGGCACAATGCGTGGCGAAATGGCGCGGAACTCGATGAGCCGGCCAGCGAGATCGAGAAACACGCACGTTTCACCGGGCTCGCGAACAGGCGGATTGCGCGGCGTGACACGGCCGGGCATCGACCAGCCGGTGGCGTCGTTCGGCGCCAGTCGTTGCGTCAAACGCGTTGGCCGCTGGCGACGCCAATAGTACATCGCGGCCGGCCAACCGCGATCGATTCCTTCCCAGCGATGCGGCGTCGGGTCATTGTCGCGGAGAAGCTGCATCATTTCATCGTCCGTAACGATGCCCTGAGCACGGTCGCCCGGCGTGTCGCCATAGCCGAACTGCTTGGTTAAATTGCGTGCGCGCAAGTCCAATTCACGCGGCGACAGGTCTTGCGGAACGCGTCGAAACAGCGATGCCCAATCGTTGAGGGCCGTGTCGATCAGAAGGACAATCAACGTGCTCGCCAGCAGTGCGGCGGCGATCCGCCCGCTCAATCTTCCAGCGCCGCCGGCCGCGGCGACCAGCTTCGGCGACGGTGTTTCACCAGCAGCGATCGCGGCGGCCAGGGGGTCGCCACCCGGCAAGCCAGCGAGAACTTCGGCCGCGGACCTTGGTCTATCCGCTGGGTCGTGCGCCAGGCACCGCAGGATCAGCCGTTCGACATCGGGATGAATGCCGCCCGCTACACTCGACGGGTGAGCGGGCGCGGCCTCTTCGTAGCGGCGAGCCAACTCACCGACATCCGTCGCGGGAAACGCCCGCCGACCGGTGAACAACTCATAAAGCACCAGCCCGAGCGCAAACAAGTCGCTCTGCTCGTTGACGCCGCGACCGCTTAGTTGCTCGGGCGCCATGTAGAGCGGCGTCCCCGCCCTCGCTTCCACTCCCGCCACGCGCCGGGCGCCGATGGCTAGGCCAAAGTCGGTGAGGCGCACACGGCCGCGACCATCGAGCATGACGTTCGCGGGCTTCAAGTCGCGGTGCAGAAGTCCCTGAGCGTGCACCGCCGCGAGGGCCGAGCAGAGCTCGCGAGCAATCTGCAAACCCTTCTCTTCCGGCAAGCGGCCGACGCGCAAGAGCAGCGAAGACAGGTCCTCGCCGTCGATGTACTCCATCGCCAGGAATGGTTGGCCATCGTGGTCGGCGATGTCATACACCCGGCACACGTTCGGATGACTGACTCGGCGGGCAGCGGCTACCTCGTGGCGAAACCGGGCGAGCCGATCGGGCTCGCACGCCACATTTGTGGGAAGAAACTTGAGCGCGACCGGCTGGCCCAGAGTCAGATCGTCGGCCCGAAAGACCTCACCCATGCCGCCCTTGCCGAGGATGGCGACGATGCGGAAGCGCTCGGCAATGACCTCGCCCAGTGCGAAGCGCCCATCGCTCGGCACCCAGATCGGCGCCTTCGGCGCTGGCGTGTAGGCCGCCGTCGATGCCGGGTCGCCCTCGATCGCCGTGCCGCAGCTCGGGCAAAAGCGGCAGTCGTCGCCGACCGGCTTTTCGCATGATGGGCAGGCACTCATGAAGCGGTCCGATAGAGCTTCTTCTCGTTGATGTAGACGCCAACGGCGTGCGGGACCTGGAACAGTAGGCTGCGTCCGTCCGCCGCCCGGCGACGCAGGTCGCGGCTCGCAATCTCGATTAGCGGAATCTCGACAGTCATCAAACGCACGCGCTTCGCCTCAATTGCGAGCGCCGCCGCAAGATCGGCGGCCGACCAGTTCGTGTACCCCGGCCGTCCGGCGGCGACGATGGTCGCGCGATCGACGACGCGCAACGGATCGTGCCAGGTCGGCAAATCACGCACGGAGTCGGCGCCGAGAATCAGGAACCAATCGTTCTTCCGATGCGCAGTGTGCAAGACATCGAGCGTGTCGGCGGTAAAACTCGGGCCAGGACGGTCCTTCTCCAAAGACTCGACGCGGAACTTGTCCTCGTGGCCGGCGAGCGCGAGGGTCAACATGTCGGCCCGACGGTCGAAGGCTGTGATCGGCGCGTCGAGCTTGTGCGGCGGGCGGGCACTCGGAACGAACCAGACCTGATCCAACTCGGCCTGTTCGCGCGCCTGCTCGGCCACGACGAGATGGCCATAGTGAACCGGATCGAACGTCCCGCCGAAGATGCCGACGCGCATGAAGCCGCCCCTCCGTTTCGGAAAGTGTAGCGTTCCCAGCATCGAAGGGTGCGATCCAAAACGCTCAAACCCTGGCTAGAAGGCAGAGATTGCCAAGAGAGATTGCCAAACACATATAGGGGGTTGGCAATCTTAAACCGGAAAAACCGTATCGGCGGGATTATCTAGAAACGAGTTACGTCGAAAAAACGCAACGCGAAATTGTGGCGCCAGGAACCCCCGTTTTACGCTTGTGAAAGCCCGTGTGAAACGAATTCTGAAACGAATTCATCGTATCGACTACCACCCCGACTGAGTGGACGCTCGCAAGGATTACCGTTTCTGCTTGTCCCCGCGGGAAAGGCCGGTCAGAATGCCGGGATGTCAAATTGGTTCCGCAACCTCTCTATCGCGGGCGTTGTCATTTTCGCTGCCTTCGGGATCGTGCGGACATGGCAGATAGGTGGGACCGTTCTTTGGTCCATCGAACTGACCATGATGTATCTGTTGATGCCGATTGCGTGGATTTGGATATTCGTTCCATCCAAGCGGCCGATGGATGGACCCGAAGCCGACTACGCCGATCCTGATTGAACCCATTGACCGAAATGCATTTCTGCCTGCCGCTTTGCGCTACAGGGGCGAAATGCATGGCAGCGACTCACCCGGTTCACTTGCGGAGCAACTCGGCCGCCTGTTCGGGAAACATCGTGTTAATGAGGAGGCCCGTGCCCCATTCCCAGCCAGCAGTTGTCGTCGTGCGGGGGAGGATTTCGATCCGCCAATGAAATGATTCGCCGCCGCGGAACGGCGCCGAACGCACGATCAGATTGAAATCGGGCCCAGCGAAGGCGTGATCGATTCGGATCAAGAGGTCGCGAATTGTTTCGGTTAGTTCGGGCAACGTGGCGTCATCCGTCACTTCGAATGCGTGGGCGTGCGACTTCGGAACGATCCACGTCTCACCCGGAAAACGCGGTACGATGGGGCAGACGGCTGCAAAACGATCGCTCGCGAAGACGAAGCGCGGGCCGTGTCGCTCGCGTCCGAACCATTCGCATGTCGGGCAAGTTCCCGCGAAGCGGCTAACCTCGTCGGCGATTTGCGGTGGAACAAACGTGATACCGATCAATTGCGAATGGCAGTGCTCGACCGACGCCCCTGCGGACGGGCCTTCGTTCTTGAACACTTGCGCGAATGCCAGCCGACTGTCGTCGCGCCAGAAGCGGAGCCGGTCACGCCAGGCGCGAAGCACTTCTGTTGCTTTATCGAGGGACAGATTGCGAAACGCCGTCTCGTGGTGCGAGCACTCGATGAAGACTTCGGCGACGCCAACGCCAGGCGAGCCGGGAGCGTTAGAGACCGGTGTTCCGCTTGCACCGGTCTCTAACGCTCCCGGCTCGCCTAGATCCATCCGCACCGCCGCATAGCGATTGGGCACGACGCGAACGCGCCAGCCGGGGCCGTTCGGTGCGCTACCCGCCGCGCGATACGACAGCACCTCCGCTGGCGTTTCGCTTTCGTGGCCTTCGCAAAAGGGACATGCGACCGCCGACCGGATTGGCCGTTCGGCTCGATCCGGTGCGATAAGCACGTGCCGCCCGGTCAGCGGGTCGAACCGCCATTCGGGCCTGGCCATGTCAAGCGCTCTCTGCCAGACGACGGCCGTCGCGCTCGGCAACGAGTCGCTGATAAATCTTCTCGTAACCCGTTGCGGCGCGGTCCCATGACCAGTCGGCTTTCATGCCGTTGCGAACGATCCGCAAGAATGTGTCGGGTCGTTCGTGATACAGATGCGTCGCCCAGCGCACCGTCGCCGCCAAAGCTTGCGGCGTGTATGCCTGGAAGCGAAAACCGGTGGGCTGGCCGACGAGCAGCGATTCTTCGGTCGTGTCGACAATCGTGTCGGCGAGACCGCCCGTCGTGCGCACGATCGGCGGCGTGCCATAACGCAGGCTGTAAAGCTGATTCAGCCCGCTCGGCTCGAACAGGCTTGGCATCAAATAGAGATCGGAGCCCGCTTCGATCTCGTGGGCCATGCCCTCGTCAAAGCCGATACACAAGCCTACCTGATTGGGATAGCGCTCGCGGATCGCGTGCAGCTTGGCGTGATACGCCGGGTCGCCTTCGCCCAAGATGACGATCTGCACAGGCAGCTTCAGCATGTCGTCGGCCGCCTTCACGACCAGATCGACACCCTTCTGCTCAACGAGTCGAGCCACCATGCCGAGCAGCGGCACACGCGGCTCTTGCGGCAAATTGAAGTAGCGCTGCAAGTCCGCCTTGCATGCGGCCTTGCCCTCGACCACCGTCTCCGGCGTATAGTTCTTCGCGATCAAGTCGTCGGTCGACGGGTCCCAGGACACATAGTCGACGCCATTGACGATGCCGCTCAGTCGATCGCGGCGCTCACCGAGAATGCCTTCCATACCGCAACCGAACGTCGGCGTGCGAATCTCGTTGGCGTAGGTCGGGCTCACCGTGTTCACCCAGTCGGAGAACACGACGCCGCCCTTGAGGAAGTTGAACTGCCCGTAGAACTCGAGTTGGTGCGGGTTGTAGATGCGGAAGTCGAGCCCGGTCAGATGGAACAGTTCGTGTGGGAACGCGCCCTGATAGGCGATGTTGTGGATCGTGAACAGCGTGCGGATACGGCGATAGTCCGGTCGATGGCGATAGAGTTCACGCAGGTAGACCGGAATGAGACCGCACTGCCAATCGTTGGCGTGAATGATGTCCGGCGGGAAGCCGACATACGGGGCCGCTTCCATGACGGCTCGACAGAAGAACGTGTAGCGGGCACAGTTGTCCGGATAGTCGGCTTTGCGGCCGTCCGGCAACGTGCGCTGGTAGATGCTCAAGCCCTTGGTCGGGTCGTCGCGCTCGAAGAAGTCGGCGTTCTCGATCAGGAAGACGGGAACGTCGCTGTCCGGCAATTCGGTCCGCCAAAGCCGGCTTGGGATGATGGTTCGGCCCAGCGGCACGCCGAGCATGTGCTCGGTTGGCCGGATCGGCTCGGAGCCGTGGCGCACCGATCGATAGAGCGGCATGATCACCGCGACCGCGTGGCCGCGGCGTGCGAGTGCGTGCGGCAAATAGCCGGCGACGTCGGCCAGGCCGCCCGTCTTGGCGAACCCGACGACTTCCGAAGCGGCGAGGAGTACGGAGGGCAAGTCGGCCATAGTAGTCCGCTCCCGCTTGGGCCGACGCGACCCACGGGGGAACTGGGTGTAAGGTATGACGTCCGGCGGGCCGTCGTCAGGAATCTCAATCATGGCGTTCCTTGCCAGGGTGGCGTGCCGTTTTGGTAGGTCAGGTTTCCTAACCTGACCGATTTTGCGGGTCAGGTTGGAAACCTGACCTACAAGAACGGCGTTCCATGATATCGGCCGTCGTACTCCTAGCGCTCGCTCGTCACTTCCCGTCGAGCCGTCGGGTCACGGTGAACGACCGCGCCAGACGGTCCAATTCCTTCAATCGCGCCTCGCGATGAGCGTCCGGAATGCGTGCGGCCAAGGTTGCCCCACCCTTCTCCTGACGAATCACGAAGTAAACCATGGCGACTTTTTCCGTGCCGACTTGTGCATCGATCATGAACCGATCGATCCCCTGGGCCACGCGCTCGGGCGGCTTGCGATCAATGACCTTGCCGCCGCGTTCTTGTAACTCCTTGAGCGCTTCATGCTGATAGCGAGCGGCCGTCGGCACCGCGTCGGCGGTGTCGAGCGTAATCAACAGTCCGGCCCCGTCGGATTCATCGAGCGTGATTTGTCGGCCGGTTGAACGCACCAGCCGCCAGTTGCGATCGTGAATGAAGCGGACGCCCGTTTCGGCCGTGTCGTAGAGCAGCCGCGAATTCTCGGCGTTGGGCGACAGCGTCAGGCCCTTGATCGCCGCGTCGGCGAGGGCCGGGTGATCGGCGATCGGCGAGCGCGTCAGTTCGAAGGTGCCGGTGATCTTGCCCGCGTCCTTGCCGTCGGCGTCGAGGAGGTAATGCTCGCCGTCGACTTTCAGGAAGGTGATGCACTGTGCCGTGAGATCGACGAGCAGCCGGCCCGCGAGCTTCTGCCGTGTCGGGCCATCCTCGTTGACCCCGCTGAGCGTGCCGAAGAACGTGACTGACGCAATCTTTCGCGGACCACTGGTAATGATGCGGTCGAGCGTGCAATCGAGGTCGCCCTTGTCGATCTTCTCCAGGTCAGTCAATTCGGCGACGGCCGCAGCGGACGCCTTCCACGTGTCGCCGGGCCGCACTTCCTTGGTCGGCAACAGGCCGGCTAAGCCGGGAACAATTACATCGGTACGCAGCAAGTCGATCTCGCCCCACATCAGCGGGCCGTCCGGCGAGAACGGGGCCTTGCTCGGTCCTCGTTTCATCATGACAAGCCGGCGAACGGCGGGCCGCAAGGTCATGTCGTCGGTGCGGTCGCCGGCCGTTTTGCGGAATTCGATCTTCTCGTAAATGCGGAGGCTCTTGAAATCGGCTTCCTTGGCGTCGACGGGCAGGATGCGTTCGATGTAGTCGATGGAACTCTTGCCCGCGATCTTGATCCGCTCGGGCGGCTTGTCCTTGGCAACAGGGGTCAGCAGTTCGCCGGAGATGTTCGACGCGCTGACGACCCGGTACGCGTTGCCCGACGCCGCGTTCTCCGTCAGCCGAACGGGCTCATCGCTCAGGGCGAACGGGGCAACAACCGCGAGCGTAAGAAATGTGAGAACTCGCATTGGCGTTAGTCGCAATAGCGTCAGAATGAACGTCCGGCGGGAGGCGCCGGAAACACAGGCACGCCATTCTAGTGCAGTCGCCGGCCCGCGAACGTTGCACCATCTGGACACTTGGTTGATTCCCCTAATCGATCTGGTTAGCTGCGCCGAAAGCCCAGTCTGTAAGGGTTTTGCGGCCGTGGAACAAAGTACAAAATCCGGTCAACCCCAGTTGCAAAATCGTACACTTTTTGTGGACAAATGTTCAATCGATTGGCCGGCCGGTCTTGCCGGCAGCGTAACGACTACCGAAAGAGATGCCTGAAATCATGGAGATTTGGTGAACTCGCTCTCGCCTCACATTAACGCTCGCGGCAAGAATTCTATCTTTGGAACATGCTGGCACGGCTATTGCGTTTCTCTCCTTCACACTGCCATCGCCCTGTCAATGCGGCATGGAAGTGCGGGTCAGGTGAGCTAGGGAAAGCGGATCGAATCCGGAACCTTTCCAACTCGCAGGACTCTCTCAATCAGGGAAGCGATTGACGTTGTGAGAACTGGAAGTTTAGATTCCGGTTGCTTGACAACGAATCCCTCCCCGGACTGTTCGGAAGTGAAGTCGGCGAGACCCCAACTCGCCACTGCTTCAGGAGACGGCCGTGGACTTCAGAGCCCCAGCTTTGAAGGAGTTGACCGATCAGCAAGTGCGGTTCGCGCCGGCGGCCCGCCGGCGCGAGCAGGTTGCACGTGCCGCCAAGTTGCTCGGTGAACTCGACCCCGCGAAGGTTTACCCCTACCAGTTCGTCTGCTTCCGCATCACCGACTATCGGCCGGACGCCCATGGCGACCTGCTGATCCCGGCCGGCGATTTGAAACACGACCTCGCGGAGTTTATCCGCCGGGTCGAGCGATCGATTCCTCCGCTGCCCATCGAGCAAGCGGTCGAGCCGATCCTGACACTCGAAGAAGTAAGTAAACGGCTCAACGTCTCTACCAAGACGATTGGCCGATGGCGGATACGCGGCCTCGTTGGCCAGCGCGTGATCGTCAAGGGTCGACGGCAAATCGGCTTCCCCCGATCGATGCTGGACCGGTTCCTGGAAGAACACTCGTCTCTCGTTGAGCGTGGCAGCAATTTCAGCCGCCTCGGCGACGAAGAGCGGGACACGATCCTCTACCGCGCGCGCCGGCTCGCTCAGGCCGGCGGCGATATCACGACGGTCAGCCGCCGGCTCGCTCGGCGGCTCAGTCGATCGGTCGAGGCCATCCGTTACACGATCAAGAACTTCGACCGGGCCCACCCGGACCAGGCCATCTTCCCCGACCGGAAGGGCCCCCTGGACGCCCCCACGAAGGAAATGATCTTCGACCAATACGAAAGGGGGATTCCCGTGGGAACCCTGACCAAGAAATACGAACGGTCCCGAACGGCGGTCTACCAGGCGATCAACGAGGTCCAGGCCCGACGCCTGCTCGACCAGCCGATTGAATACATCCACAACGAAGCCTTCGAGAACGCGGCCAACGACGCGGACTTCATGAAGCCGATGCCGAACGAAGAGCACTTCACGACGCAATCGCGCAACATGACGCCGCCGAAGGACGTCCCCGCGGAGATGGTCCACCTGTATCGCTGGCCGCTGTTGAACAAGGAGCAGGAGCAGCATCTGTTCCGACAGATGAACTACCTGAAGTACAAGCTCAACAAGCTACGCCAGTCGACCGGTCCCGGTGCTATGAAGGTCGGTGACCTGCGGCAGATCGAGGATCTTCAGGCTCGCGTCCGATGGGTGCGCGATCGGCTGATCAACTGCAACACGCGCCTCGTGGCGTCCATCGCCAAGAAGCACGCGGGCACATTCGACAACCTGCCGGAGTTGATGTCCGATGGGACGATCAGCTTGATGCGGGCGGTCGAGAAGTTCGACTACGGCCGCGGCAACAAGTTCTCCACGTACGCCACCTGGGCGATCATGAAGAACTTTGCCCGCAGCATCCCGGACGAGAAGCACCATCGCGAGCGGTACGTCACGGGTCACGAGGAAATGTTCGAAGGTCGCCAAGACGTGCGAACTGACGAGCAGGAAATCGTGGCCCAGGCCGACATGGCCCGGAGCCGGGTGAACAATCTGCTCGACGGCCTCGACGCCCGCACCCGCGAAGTGATCCGCATGCGGAACGGCCTCGACGGCAGCGCTGAGATGACCCTCGAACAGATCGGCCAGCACTTCGGCATCACGAAGGAACGCGTGCGCCAGATCAACGTCCGCGGCATGAAGCAGCTCCGCGATAAGGCGCAGGTAGGCAAGGCCGAGCTGTAGGTTTCCAACCTGACCCAAAACTAAGGGGCCGACCGGGACACGCACCCGGCCGGCTCCGACTGTTTTCGTAGCTGAATTCGTAAGAATTCAGTGGCCCGGCCAAGTCCAAGAACTGAATTCTCACGAATCCAGCTACGAATCCGCTTACCGCACCAATCCGCGTTGCCGCAGATACCCCAACACCAACTTGTCGAACGGCACCTGATTGCTCGTGAACAGGTAGTTCACGCCGCGCCGCGTGCAGAAGTCGTGCAGCTTGCCGCGATAGGCGTTGAGCGTGTCCTTGTACTTCTTCAACAACGGCGCACTCACAGTTACTTCGGCTTCGTCCCCATCCTCGGCATCCGTCAGCTTCAAGTCGCCCGTCATCGGGGGATCGATCTCTTCTTGTGACAACACCTGGATGACATAAACGTCCATGTTGCGCGCAATCAAATAACGCAGGCCCTCTTCATAGCCGCCCTTATCCATGAAGTCGCTGAGCACGACGACGACGCCCTTGCCCTTGGCCTTCATGCTGAACGCCTTCAAGGCACGCGTCAAATCGCTGGGGCCGGCGGGTTCGAGTCCACCCAGGAAGCCGGTCAATCGCCAAAGGCTGCGGCGCCCGCGCAAGGGTGTCGTCGACTGCGTGATCCGATCGTTGAACGCCTCGACCACGACCCGATCCATGTTGTTCAATCCGATGAACCCGAGGGCCGCGGCCACTTGCTTGCAGAAGTGCAGCTTCGTCGGTTCGCCGAACGCCATTGACAGGCTATTGTCGATCAGCAGATAGACGTGCAGGTCCTCCTCTTCGAGGAATAGCCGCAGGAACAGGCGATCGAGCCTGGCAAACAGGTTCCAGTCGAGAAAGCGCAAATCGTCGCCGATGGCATACGTACGGAAGTCGGCGAACTCCACGCTCTGGCCCTTACGGCGACTGAGGCGCTCGCCCTTGGTCTTGCCGACGAAGATCTTCTTCGACACGATCTCGAGCCGCTGCAAGCGCGCGAGAAAGTCGGGGTCGATGAGGGTTTTGACTTCGGGCATGTACCAGGACCAGACTATGGGACCATTACGACGCAATGGGACGCATGCGGCTATCGTACTATCACTCGATCCGACGGAACAGCAAGAGCACCGCCGCCACACTGATCACGCACGCTTGCACGGTGATGATGGCGGGCACGGTGAACAGGTCCGCGGCGGGGCCGAAGACGAGGTTGCCCAGCGGCACGCCGGCGCTGAGCATCATTGCCCAGACGCCCATGACTTTGCCGCGGTCGGCATCTGGTGTCCCGAGTTGCACGAGCGTCTGGCCGGTCGCGAAGAACAGGATCATACCGAAGCCGAACAGCACACAGCAGCCGCTCGCCATCGCCAGCGAGTGCGTGATCGACAGTCCGGCGAGCGCCAGCGCTACGTTGATCAGGCCGCCGAGCAGCAGTACTTTGCGCCGCACGTCATTGCCCACGGTCGCGGCCATGAGTGCCGCGGCCAATGCGCCCATGCCGACGGATGATAGCAGCGTTCCATATCCCGCCTCGCCGCGGCCGAGCCGAAGTCCCGCGACCGACGGGAGTAATGCGAGCATGGGCCAGCCGCCGCAAGCAACGAGGCCGGCCAGCAAGACAAGCGTGAGCAACCCCGGTCGATGACTGAGGAAACGGAAGCCGCCGCCCGTACTCGGTGGTGGCGCATCGATGGGATCGGGCGGCACGCGAATCAGCACGAGAGCACCGATCACTGCGAGGTAGCTCAGCGCATTGACCACGAAGCACCAGTAGGCTCCTGCCGACGCGAGCAAGATGGCGGCGATCGCTGGCCCCACGGCCCGGGCGACGTTGAACAGCAGTGAGTTGAGCGCAACGGCGTTGGACATGTCCTCGCGGCCCACGAGGCTCGGCACAAATGCGAGTCGGGCCGGCAAGTCGATCGCTTGCACGACGCCGTGGGCGAACATCACCGCCAGCATCGCGCCGACGCTGAGCTGATCCGTGAGATAAAGGCCCAACAGGATGAGGGCACACATCAAGAATGCCGACTGCGTGCGGACGATCAACCCGCGGCGCGGCATCCGGTCGGCAAGTGCACCGCCCCACGGGCCGAGCAAAAACGTTGGGCCGATCTGCACGGCCGCGAGCAGCGCTGGCCACGTGGCCGACGAATCGGTTTGCTTGAACGCGAGCCACGTCAACGTGGTGATCTGCGTCCACGAACCGATCAGGGACACCAATTGCCCGACGAAGTAGAGCCGGTAGTTCGGATGCCGCAACGAGCGAAACGTCCGCATGGGGTCAGGTTATTGGCGGCGGTCGTTCTTTGACCGTTGCTTAATGAATGGTCGTCGTGCGAATATCGATCTCGTTCACTGGTTGGTCGCAATCGCGTTATGGTCGGATGGAAGGCAAGCACTCCGCCAGTCAACTGCGCAGGAATGTTGGCGTCCGAAGCTCTTACATATTAAAGAGTTCGGATGATCTAACACGCGGAGCCTGCGCCGACCGTCGTCGGCAGCGCGATTATGAGAAATACATTCAGGGGGGTGGGTGCGGCGCGAACGAAAGCCAAGCGAGGTGGCTGAAACGAAAAAAGGAACGGGCCGGTCCCCGAGTTAGGGGGAGGACCGACCCGCCGGGACGGAACCCGTGTCTTGCACGACGATCTTCTTGGTCGCCGGTGTGATTGAGGGGATTGTAACCGCTCGCCGAGACTTGCATAAGTGATTTTTTGACAATTTTTCCACATTCGCTTGACGTGCGAGAAATCGTGTTCTACCGCATGAAAGCGCATATCCTTCCAGCATCGCCCGCGAACTGACCCCCAGATCAACCTGCCATGAAGCGCTTTCTCTCCGCTGCCGCCGCGATGCTGGTGGCCGCCCCGTTGCTGGCCGCCGACCCGATCAGGGTCCTCATCGTCGACGGCCAGAACAACCACAACTGGCGCGGCACCACGCCGATCCTCAAGAAGATCCTGGAAGACGCGAAGATCTTCACTGTCGAAGTCGCGACCGCTCCTTCAAAGGCTGCCGGCCCACCCAAGAAGCCCAGTGACACAAAAAACGATCAGGTGATGAAGGTCTACGAGGAGCAACTGGCAGAGTTCAAGATTGAGGACGCCAAATACAAGAAGAACATGGCCGCCTTCCGGCCGAAGTTCAAGGACTTTCAGGTTGTCGTCTCCAATTACAACGGCGAGGCGTGGCCGAAGGAGACGCAGTCCGACTTCGCGGAATTCGTGGCGACGGGCGGCGGCTTCGTCTGCGTCCATGCAGCCGACAATTCGTTCCCCGAATGGCCTGAGTACAACGCGATGATCGGCGTCGGCGGCTGGGGTGGCCGGAACGAGAAGTCGGGCCCCTACGTTCGCGTCCGCGATGGCAAGGTGGTCCGCGACGAGACCCGGGGCAACGGCGGCAGCCACGGGGCGCAGCATGCGTTCGTCGTTGTGGTACAAGACGCCGAGCACCCGATTACCAAGGGGCTTCCCGCCAAGTGGATGCACGCGACGGACGAGCTGTACGACCGTCTCCGCGGCCCGGCCCAAAATCTGACCGTGCTGGCCTACGCGAACGCCGACAAAGCGAAGAACGGCAGCGGCGAGAATGAGCCCATGTTGATGGCGATTGCCTACGAGAAGGGCCGCGTTTTTCATACGACACTTGGGCATAGTGAAGTGTCGATGAAGTGCGTTGGCTTCCAGACGACGTTCGCGCGCGGCACCGAATGGGCGGCCACGGGCAAGGTGACGATTGCGGTGCCCAGCGATTTCCCCGGCGCGGATAAGGTATCCAGCCGTCCATGATGTCGACGGTAACACTGGATTTTGCAAAACCATTTGGCGTATAGTGGCGTAGTTGTTATTGAGGCACTCATGGCACGCACAGCGATCTTCGTGACGCTCATCGCTTCGACTTTGGTCGGGCCGTGCCTCTGTTGCTGTATTTTCACCCGGTTATCGATCGCATCTCCCTCCGTTGCTACTGACGATGCCAAGACAACGACGGAAGGGGCCTGTCCGCATTGCCGGGTTGCCAAAACAACGTCGGACAGCTCGGAACTGGCCCCGCTCGTTCCTTCCGAGCCGAAGCGTGATTGCCCGTGTTGCGAAGTGCGATCGAGCGTGACGGCGATCGCTCCGTCGACGGCGATTCCATTTGCCGTCGACGTGGCGTTCGTCGGGATCATTTCGTTGTCGTCCGACGCCGTTGGATCCGCGCCAATGGGCGCATTCGACAGCGAGTATCCGCCCGGTCAGGGCACCAAGGCATTTCTCCTCGACTCCTGTCATCGTCTCCGTTGCTAACGGGCCCAGTTTCGCCTCTGGTCCATTAGCTGTGCCGGTTCGCCGTCCGTTGACGGCGGACGTAATTGCATTCCATCCACAAACGGAGATTGAATCATGTCCGCGACCAAATCGCTGTTCGCCCTGACGTTAACGATCGTCGGTCTCACGGGTTGGTTCGTCGCCAGCACGTCCGGAACGGCCCAGGCCAAGGCGGCGCCGACGTCGTGTTGCGCCGTCCCATGTGCCGCATGCGCGGCCGGCTGCGATGGCTGTCCAAGCTGTGCCATCGATTGCGGCACGTGCTGCTCTGCCAAGGCAGCTCTCACCGCCGATTGCTGCAAGGACGGCGGCGCCGCGTGTTGCGAAGCCGGCGTTGCCTGCTGTGTCGCCGAATCGAAGGCGGCAAGTGCGTCCGAATGCCCCTTCGGTTGCGCGGCCTGCGCGGCGGGTTGTGAATCGTGCCCCGCATGCGCCGCCGGTTGTGGCGCTTGCTGCGGTGTGAAGTAAGGTGATGAGCCGTGGACGGGAGCAATCCCGTCCGGTCTTCGTGGCATAAGATTCCGATCTTGTGCTGATCTGAGCGCACAACATCGGAATGTTATGCCACGAATACTCGCTGCTCGGCTCAATACCATTCACGTTTGTCGACGACGTTGAACAACGGCTCGCCCGCGGTAAATCGCCGCAAATTGTCGATTAAGACGCACAGATGTCGTTCCGCGATCCGCGGCGAATAGCCCGCGACGTGCGGCGTCAGGATCACATTCGGCATCGTCCAAAGCTCATGGTCCGTCGGAAGCGGCTCGACTTCGAAGACGTCCAGCGCTGCCCCCGCAATCTCTCCGGTGCGCAAAGAATTCGTTAGCGCATTCAAATCAACGATTGCTCCGCGGCCGATGTTGATCAGGATCGCCGACGACTTCATCGAACGAAGCTGCAGGGCGCCGATCATGTGCGCTGTCGATGGCGTATGCGGGGCCGCGACAACCACGTAGTCGCTTTCGGCCAACAGGCCTGGCAAGTGTGCCGGAGTGCGCACCCATTCCACCTCGGGCGGGCAATCGGTACGTCGTGGATCGATGGCGATGACGCGGATGCCAAACGCATTCGCTCTTCGTGCAATCTCGGCTCCGATAGCGCCAAGCCCGATGATGCCCATCGTCTGCTCGGACAGACTCTGGTGGGCCCGATCGATCGCACTCACCTCTCCCGGCCCGGCGGCAAAACTCACGCGCGCCGCCTCGCCGCCCACGGGCTCCCAGCGTCTTTGAAGCTGATTGCGGATGTACGTATGCAGGTTCCGCGCGAAGCAGATCACGTAGCCCATGACCTGATCGGCGATAACGTCCGAGAAGAGTCCGCGCATGTTCGTCAGCACGCACGGATGCTCGACCAGGGCAGGAAAGAGATAGTGTTCGAGACTGGCCGTGAACGATTGCACCCAACGAAGCTGTTTCGCCGCATCGAGAATCGTCGGTGTGATCTTGCCCAGGAACGCATCCGCGTCGACGACCAGCAACCGTGCGTCGGCTTCATCCGCTGCGTTGACCAATGTGCATTTCGTGGTGACGTGCCTAAGCCGATCGAACCGATGGGCGTCGACGGCAGGGTAGATCACAATCTTCATCAGTTATAAAGGTTACGGACGACCCGCACCTGTTCGACGTGATCGCGCTTGATTTCCACGGCTGAAGGACTCACTTTGTAGCCAGATTTTGGTTTGACGAGCACCAGCTCATAGGTTCCCGGGCGCAGCCGGAATTGACGGTCCGTGATCGACGTGAACTTGTTTTCGCCGTCCTGGCGAATGAGCACCTCAGCGTCGGGGATGTCGGGCACGATTTCCAGCCGGCCCCAGTTGTCAACGTAATAGTGGAAATACAAGTAGAGACCGATCGCGGTGAAGGCGATCATTGCTGCAATGCGGATGATCGACGTGCTTGGCCCCGGATGTTTGTAAGGGACCTGCCACCCTCCCGATGCGGATGACGGCGACTGGGATGGTGCGCTGGGCGTCTGCGGCGGCGCGACGGGCAAGTGCGTTGGGCGCACCAATTCCGGTCGGGCCAGTCGGTCGGCCACCACTGTTGCCGACGGCGGACGATCTTTGCGGTCTTTGGCCAACAACTCCATGATCAAATTCGAGAACGGCGCCGGCACATCCACGCGCTTCACGTTGACCCGCGTCGGATAGTGCAGTTCCAGGTTGCGCATGACGGCCATGGCCGTCGCCCCTTCGAACGGTCGTTCCCCGGTCGACATGAGGTACAGAATGATGCCGAGCGCGAAGAGGTCGCTTCGCCCATCGAGCGGTTCGCCGCGTGCCTGTTCGGGAGCCATGAATGCTGGCGTGCCGATGACGAACCCCGAGTGCGTCAGATGGGGGTTGTCTCGTGCGAGCGCCAGTCCGAAATCGAGCAGTTTGACGCGGCCAGTGCCCGCTTCCAACCAGACGTTGGCCGGCTTGACGTCCCGATGGACCAGCCCCTTCGCATGAGCGGCCGCCAGTCCCGCGGCGACTTCCTTGCCGATGCGGGCGCATTCAGCCGTTGGCAAGCGCGGCTCGCGTTCGAGCCGCGTTTCGAGCGTCTCGCCAGCGAGCAGTTGCATCGCCATGTAGGGCCGGTCGTCCGCCTTGTCGACCTGATAAATCGTGCAGACGTTTTCATGCTCGACCGAGGCCATCGCTCGGGCTTCGCGAAGAAACCGCTCGCGTGCCTCCTGTTCGGAAGGCAGATCGGCACGCAGAACTTTGACGGCCACGCGTCGATGAAGCCATTCGTCTTCGGCCTCATACACGATGCCCATGCCGCCATTGCCCAACTCGCGGAGCAGGCGGTACTGGCCCAGCCGCGTGCCCGGCTCCGGGTCGGAATGGCGTGGCACGCCGACTGCCGGCAACGCCTTTGGCGTGTGCGCCGCTGGGTGCGTCGCGGTGCTTTGGGACGTCAAATCAACAACGTCATCGGACTCTTCGGGTGGGGCCGGCAATGGAACGGGGTCAGGATTCATGGACGGCAAGTCTCCGACCGGCCGTTAGAGGTATGGGCAGGCGGCAGTCGCAATAAAAGCATTTTACAAACTGCCGGACCAAACCGCGAGCGGAGAACGTCTGTTGTTATCCGGGTTTGTGGCCGCGCAATCTCTCCTCACGCATCTTGGCGCTGCGGGAAAGGTAGTCGCGGAGCGTCTCCAGACCGAACTCTTTGGCGATCGCTTCGACAGTCGTGCCGGCCCGCCGATTCGCAAGCAGAAAGATCGCTTCTGGCTGACGCACATCGATCTCGACGTCCGGCCCATATTTGGCGCGGATGGCCTGAAACTTGTTCTGATTGAAGTCGAGATGAAAGACCTCGCGGTCCACATTCACCTCGGCGACGCACCAGGGCGGCAGTCGACCGGCACGCACCTGTGACGTGTCCAACCCCTGTTTGACGAGATACCGGCCTCCCATGTCGATGATCGCGCTCTCGGCCGCATAGGCAACGACAACGTAGAACCCATGGCGCAATGCCCAGTGCTGGAGAAACTCCCCACCCCAGAACATCGACGGCCAAACGACGACCCGCGCCCGCTGCTTTTCGAGTTCCAGGGCAACCTGCGGAAAGTTCACGTCGAAACAAACGGCCGCGCCGATGCGCATGCCGTCGCATTCGGCGACAGGTACTTCCCATCCAGGTGTGACGCTGGCCTCCATCTCACCGGTCGTCGGATAATTCTTGCGGTAGACCATCGTGAGCTTGCCCGTCCGATCGACGATCGGCACCGAGTTGTAAACCTGGCCCATGTGCCGTTCGAGCAAGGGGACGACGAGGGCCGAGTTGACTTCGCGGGCAAGTTTGCCAATCGCTTCGGCATGGGAAGCGATTTCCTCGGCCCCTTGCACGCCCTTGACCAATCCCGCGGAGGCACAGGCACAAATCTCCGGGAAGGCAATCAAGTCCGGCTTGTCCGCGGCGACCCGGAGGACGATCTCGCGAAGAGCCTTCATGTCATAGGCCGGTGGAACGGCGCTCACGGCGGCAAGGCGGACAAGTCGAGCCATGCTGACACTCCGGCGGGTGGTCTCGATCGTACGCGAGCCGATCGATCAATGGAAGCATGTTGTCCCGCGATTATTCGTGCGGTTGAGCCATTGCGCCGCGCGTTGCTACAACGGCAACGTCGATCCGAGGGGATGCATGTTCACCGTCGTTCGTCGCCTGTCCGAATTGATCCGCTTCAGTCATACGCTTTTTGCGTTGCCGTTCGCGATGCTCAGCGCCGCATTGGCGTGGAAGCGTGAGGGCGTATTTCGCATCCTCGATCTCATCGGCATCGTATTGTGCATGGTGTTCGCGCGATCGGCGGCCATGGCGTTCAACCGCCTGGCCGATCGGCGGATCGACGCGTTGAACCCACGCACGGCCAGTCGGCACTTGCCCGCTGGAACGCTGTCGGTCGCGATGGTCGCGATCTTCACGGTCATCTGTTCCGTCGGCTTCGTCGGTGCGACGACAATGTTTCTTCTGCGTGAGGAACCGAATTATTGGCCGCTCTATTTGTCCGGCCCCGTACTCGCGTTCATTTGCTTGTACTCGCTCACCAAGCGCTTCACAGCTTTGGCTCACTTCTGGCTCGGCGCGTCGCTCATGCTGGCGCCGGTGTCGGCGTGGATCGCGATCCGCGGCCTTCAAGACATGGTGGCGCCGCTGCTCATCGGCTGCGCCGTCCTGTGCTGGGTGTCTGGTTTCGATATTCTCTACGCGTGTCAGGACGCTGACTTCGACCGTCGGGCCAAGTTGCACAGCGTGCCCGCACGAATTGGTATCCACATGAGCCTACGCCTGGCGCTCGCCTGCCATGTGTTGATGATCGGCGTGCTGACGGCGCTGTATCTGACCACGCCGGAGATGGGACTGGTTTTCCTGATCGGAATGATCGCCGTCGGCTTGTTGCTCGCGTACGAACACTGGCTCGTCCGACCCGATGATCTGACACGCGTCAACCGCGCATTCTTTCAGGTGAATGTGGTCATCAGCGTTGGGCTCCTCGTCTTGGTGCTCGTGCAACTCGCCGTCCTGTAAAGCCCAGGGACGTACGTCCCTGGGCTTTTCTTTCTATGCAAGCACATCGCGTGGGTCAGCGATCGTCCCCGACAATGCACTCGCCGCGACAGTCAATGGACTCGCAAGATAGACGCGTGCTTCCTTGTGGCCCATGCGGCCGGGGAAGTTTCGATTCGTCGTGCTGATGCAACTAATCGGCGTGTTCAAGCGCCCGAAGGTATCCGACGGGCCGCCCAGACACGCCGCACAACTGGCGTCGCCGATCTTGGCGCCTGCCGACTCGAAGATCTCTTTGAGCGTCTTGCCGCCGATGGTCTCAGTCGTCAGGCCGCGGGCGATTTCCGTGGTGGCGGGGACGATGAACGTATCGATCTTCACTTCCTTGCCACGCAGAATTTTGGCGGCCGCCCGGAAGTCGGTCATCTTGCCGCCCGTGCAGGAACCGATGTAGGCCCGATCCAGCTTGGTCCCTTTTACTTCCGAGACGAACGACTTGTTGTCCGGGCTGTGCGGCTTCGCAACGACCGGCTCCATCTTCGTTACGTCGTAGACCTTTTCGAAGTCGAACTTGGCGTTCACATCCGACTTGAACACGGTGTACGGCTTGTTGCCCGTCTTCTTGCCGCGCTCATTCACGTAACCGAGCGTCACCTGATCGGGCGCAATGCAACCATTCTTGCCGCCAGCCTCGATGGCCATGTTGCAGAGCGTCATCCGCTCTTCCATGTTGAGCGCATAGACGCCGTCGCCGTCGAACTCCATCGCGCGATAAGTCGCTCCGTCAACCCCGATGTCGCCGATCACCGCAAGGATCAAATCCTTCGCCATCAAGTACGGCGGCAACTCGCCATGAAACACGAAGCGCATGGTCGGCGGGACCTTTAGCCACAGCTTGCCGGTGCCAAGTACGAAGCCGGCATCCGTGTTGCCGATGCCCGTCGCGAATTCGCCAAACGCGCCCGCCGTGCATGTGTGACTATCCGTGCCCAGGAGAACCTCGCCTGGCCGCGTGTGGCCCTCTTCAGGAAGCGCGATGTGGCAGACGCCCTTGTAGCGATCCGTCCCGACATCGTAGTGGTACGGCAGCTTCTGCTCCTGCGCAAACGCACGTAGCACGTCGACGTTGCGATTGGCCATCGCATCGTGCGTGAAAATGTAGTGGTCCGGGATGACGACCAGCCTTTCCTTGTCCCATACCTTCGCGTCGGCGCCAAAGTGCTTCTTGAACACGCCGATCGTGCCGGGCCCGCACACGTCATGCGTCATCAGGACGTCGACGTTCACCCAGACGTTATCGTTCGGGCTCACGGCGTCTCGATCGGCCGCGCGGGCCAGAATCTTCTCGGTCAAAGTCATCGCGGACATGCGGCGGTCATCCTTCAGAATTCGATCAGGCTACACAAACATTCTACGGGTTAATGTCGGTCGAATCCGCTAACCGATGACCGCGAGATTGTCGCGGTGCACGATCTCGACGTACGGCGTCTTGCCGACGGCTCGAACGATCTGGTCGGTCGTCAAGCCGCGGATGCGTTCGGCGTCGACACTGGAATAGTTCGTCAACCCCCGCGCAAACTCGACGCCGTCGCGATCGCAGATGGAAACGACGTCGCCCTTGCCGAACGTTCCCGAGACTTTGACGACACCGACCGGCAACAGGCTCCGGCCATCCTCCTCGACCGCCTTGCGTGCACCCTCATCGAGTCGGAGCGATCCTTGCGGTCGGGCCGTAAGGCCGAGCCAGCGCTGGCGGGCGGAGAGTGCCTCGTTCCTCGGCAGAAACAGCGTGCCCACCGTGTCGCCGGCGATGACGCGATCAAGAATGCCCGCGATCGACCCGTTGGCCATGATGACGGCCCCGCCGGCCGCGGTCGCCAGTCGGGCCGCACGCAGCTTGCTCCGCATGCCGCCGGTCCCCAGTGCACTCTTGGTAACCGCCGCCAACTCCGTAACCGACTTGTCGATGTGCGGCACGGTGGTGAGCAATTGGGCCGTGGTGTCCGCCACGGGGTCGGCGGTAAACAGGCCATCGACGTTGGTGAGCAGGACCGTCAACGGCGCCTGCAGGAGGTTGGCCACCATCGCCGCCAGGTGATCGTTGTCGCCGAACTTGATCTCGGCGACCGACACCGTGTCGTTCTCATTGATAATGGGCAGACAACCGTACTCGAACAGCGTGAGGATCGTGTGCCGGGCATTCAGATAGCGCACGCGGCTGTCAAAGTCGCTTGCGGTCAAAAGTATCTGGGCCGCCTGGACGCCGTGTGGGGCCAGGCATTCTTGATAGACCTGCATTAGTGCGCATTGACCGACGGCGGCACAGGCTTGCAAGTGCGGCAAGTCAGTTGGGCGGCGACCGAGGCCGAGGCGACCCACGCCGGCGCCGATGGCACCCGAGCTGACG
The DNA here is from genome assembly GCA_036266155.1 of Gemmataceae bacterium. Taxonomy (GTDB): domain Bacteria; phylum Planctomycetota; class Planctomycetia; order Gemmatales; family Gemmataceae; genus SIAJ01. The sequence goes on from DATANR010000344.1 coordinate 33,132, forward strand.
AGCGCCACGCGGCGCCCGTTCGCCCGCAGACGTGCCAATTGATCGGCGAGCGCCTGGATGCGCCCGCGATCGAGCGCCCCGGCCGCATCGGCCAGGACGTTTGTCCCCACCTTGACCACAACCATCTCGGCGCGGCGAACAATCTCCGCTCGGTCGGCGTCGGCCATGTCCCCTCGCGAATTGGGCTATCGGTATGAAACGATCCACGCTCGCTTACGACAAGCCGGGCTGACGCTGGGAGAATTGATTACATACATACCACCTATGCCTCAATTCGTTTCGCCAAGAAAACACGCAACGAAATGAAACATCTCCGCTTCGGCAACGGCCGCGGGGCCGGCGGGACTGCTGTCCCCGCCGGCCCCGCTCGTTTGTCGGTTGCGATGGCGTGATCAGTTCGCGATTTCCCAGAACTGCCGCGGAATCGTCGGGCTCTCGATGATCGCGGCGCCGGTCGCCATGATGTCGACCAGGGCGTATTCCCAACGGTTCTTCGACAGGTACGTCTCGTATGCCGTCAGTTCGGCGGCGTTCGGCGCCCGATTCAGGAGCAGCGTGAAGTCCGCCTTGATCAGGATGTCGCGCCACGTGTCGCCGTTCGTGTGGTCGGTCGAGTTGAGCACGGACAGTGCCGCCCCCGTTCGACCCTTGGCCGGAATCTGGTTGACCAAAGCCGTCTCCTCGGCGCCCGTCGAGGCTCGGTTGAGCAGCGTCTGGTACACCGCCTTGGCCCACGTCACGTTCAAGGCCGCCGTCGGCGTCGTCGAGCCTGTCTTGAGCTGGTAGTACTCCGCCGAACCAAGCAATGTCGACACCAGATTGGCGTACGTCTTGCCGGCCTTCAGGTTCGCCAGCCACGTCTTCATTTCCGGATCGGTGACGATGCGGCCGACCCCGAACACGAACTTGTAGTAGAAGGTGATCTGGAGCTTGCGGTATTCGTCGCCGCCGACCAGGGCCTTTTCGAACGTCGTCCGCTGCGTTTTGAACAGGTCGAGCGCCTTCTGCGAATACGTGTCCCGCTCGATGATCGTCGACAGCCATCCGTCGGCATCGGTGTCCACGGTCCGGAAGAAGCGACCGTTGATGACGCCGTTGACCCACGAGCGATCCGTATGCAGACCGTCGTCCGGCGACACGCCCGGCTCGTTCTGCGTTTGCAGGCTGAAGAACTCCTTGCTGGTCATGATCTTCCAGTAGACCCACTCGAGGCCCTGGATCGACTTGGCCGCCAGCGGTTTGGCAATGAGCTTCTTGCCCGCCGTGATCTCGGCTGCGGTCGCCGCCCGACCGACGAGCTGCTTGTACGCCAGCGTGACCTCGTTCGACCGGAAGTCGGTCGTGATCATCGGCGTCGCCGGGTTGCTGTCGTGATCGTACGTGACCACGGCCCCACCGATGATGCTCTTGAGCAGGGCCAGTCGACCGCTCGTCGTACCGGCCTGCGTCGTCTGCGTGCTTTGCGTCGCCGGCGGCAGCGAAGCGAACGTGACCGTCGTGCCCTTGAACAGGTCGGTGTACATCTTGGTCAGGAAGCCGACCGCCGTGCCGCCCGCCTGCGTGAAGTACTCCGGCTTCGACATGATGTAGATCATGATCGTTTCCGGCGACTTCTTGCCGTTGACCAGGTCGGCGACGAGCGAATCGCGTTCGGCCGTGGTCAGCACATACGGGGCCGGCAACAAATTGCCGACTTCGCCGGCCGGCGGCGCCGCGATCGCGAACAGCCGCTCGACCAGGCGCTGGCGAGCTTCGTTCGTGTTGTAGGTCGCCAGCAACTCCTTCACGACGGTCTGCAGGGCCGTGTACCGCGTGGTCTCGATCGCCGTCGGGTTCTTGGCGGTGTATTCCGCGGTCGTTGGCAGTCGACCCAGCAACTTCAAATAGGAATCCAGGATGTAGTCGGTCACGTCGTTGCGGCCGACGACCAGATCCATCTTAAAGGAGTCGACGCTCGGTTCGCCGTTGATGCCGTTGCCGTTCTGATCCATTGGCGTGCCGCCGCCGTCCAGGACGCCGGGGCCGACAACGATCTTGTACGTGCCTTCGGCCGCCAGCCGGGTGTCCGGCAAGCCCGGAGTATCGAACACGATGTCCCAGACGTTGTGCAGGTTGGCGGTGCCCACAACGATCGGCGTCACGTCGTTGACCTGCAACACCGTCACCGGATTGCCGTTCGGATCGGTCACGGTGACGTCCGACGTCGTGAAGCTCGTGGGGTCGATGTACTGATCGAAGGTGACGGTAATCTTGGTGACCGGCGTCGTCTGCGGCGTGTTCGGCGTCGCGCTGATCACGCGCGGTCCGGAAACACCGTCAGGCTTGCCGAGGTTGATCGACCAACTACCGCGGCCGAGCGTGGTGGCGAGCAACATGTCCGGCGACCCGGCCGGAATCACGCGACCGCTGTTCGGGTCGACGTTGCCCGTCGCGAGGTCGAGGTCCGTAACCTTGACCACCGGCAAGCCGCCGCCTTCGGACGAGGCCTTGTTGGCGCCAACGGCCGGGTAACGGATCCACTGCGTCTTGGTCGGGTCAGTCGGGTTCCGGGTCGATCGGAAGACACCGGCGTCGCCGCCGACGTAGAGCACGGGCAGAGCCGGCGTCGGCGAGTAGGTCGGCCGCCAATCAACAGCAATCGTCATGAGCTGCGGCGTTTGCAGGCCGAGGCCCACCAGGTTGCTCGACCAGTCGCTGTGGCCGAAGCCGAGCTCCTGGATCGTCGGAATGTTGTTGGTCAGGACCTGCCATGTGGCGGCAGGCGTGCCGGCCGCGGCGGTCCAGTCCTGGATCCAGTAAACGTTCTTGTCGGTCACCGCGTACGCCTCGTGCGTTCCGCGGCTTGGGTTCGGTTGGATCTTCTCGATGATCTCACCGGGCAGAATGCCGGCCGAGATATCGAACCAGTTGATCGGCTGACCCGGCGCGTTGGTGCCGCCGCCCGTCTTGGTCCAGAAGATATGGCCGCCCTTGGTGCCGACGAGGATCGAGTCGTTCAGGGAGGTCGTGTCCAATTCCGGCGCCGCGAACGCCATCGCCGAGGTGTACGTTCCGTCGAGCACGCCCTGGTTTTGGAAGTCTTCCGTGTCGCCGATGTCGAACCAGGTGAGGCCCTGGTCGGTCGTGCGATAAAGGTTGCCGGTACGCGAGCCGAGGATGATGCCATCCGGATCGATCGGGTTGACCGCGAACCGGCGCACCGATTGATCCCACTGGGCGAAGCCCTTGTCGAACAGGCCCTGGGTACGGCTGATCGGGGTGAGGCCCTGGAGCGCCACCTGGAACATGTTGGCCGGGTTCACGGGCAGGGCCGGCAGCGGTATCTCTGGATCGAGCGACTCGGAGCCACCCATCGTGAGAATGTAAATGGCGCCGGTGCCGGTCTGGTCGGCCACCACGTAGTTGGCTCGGCCGTTACGACCCAGATAACTCCAGACGTTGTCACCCGTCTGAATCACGTCTTCTGAGGACGAAACCACGTCGTTGAGGCGGCGGGCCGCGCCCAGCGCCAACGTGTGGGCAATGCTCGCGGCCAGCAAGCTTGGCTGCGAATCGCCCGAGTAGAACCGAGCGACCTGCAGGTTGCCGTTGCGCTTGGCGTTGACCTGAATGTTGCTGTTCGGCACGCTGGTTTTCGTCGCCGATGATCCGTCCGGCATGACCGTCGCTGCCAGGCCACGGTCATAAATCACCTGGCTGTCGGTGCCCGTATACATCACGAAGTCCGGCGTGCCGGACGGACCGTTGGCCGGCGGCTGGTAGAACGTGTTCACGCGGTTCAGGGTGCCATCGCCTTCGGCGACGAACGACGTGATGCCTTCGTCGCTGCCGTACACCACGCGGGCCTTGCCCGTGAGTGGGTCGACGAAGGTGACCATGTTGGCAATCCATTCGTAATCGCGCGGCGGGCCCTCGACCACGCCAAGGGCGACCACGTCGTCACCGGTGTTGGTGAACTTCGTGACGTTGGCCACCTCGAGCGGCGTATCCGTGCGGAACGGGTTGTACGGGCCGCGGACGAGGTTCAGGAAGTTCCACTTCTTGCGCGGATCGGACTGGATGACCCCGTCGAGTTCCTGGGCATAGCTCAAGGGTGTTAAGCTATCGAGCGGAAGACCGGTCACCGGATCGAGGTTGAACTGGTCAGCCGAGCTGTCGTCCGGCGACAGGGGCGCCTCGCCGGGCACATTGGTCAGGCCGCTGTTGGCTTCCGGGTTGACGCCGTCGTCCAGCGTCCGATCGTTAACCTGAGCGCCGCCCGTCGTCGCAACTCGAATCAGACCGCCGTCCGCGTTACTGTGTTGATACAGCGAGAAGTTGTAGGGATCGTTGATGAACGTCGTGTCGATCCGAACCAACATGTCGCTCGCGAGATAGACAATGTTCGGGTTGGTCGGGTCGACCGAGACGGCCAGCGAGTGCGTGCCGCCATGATCGGTGAAGAAGAACGGCGGGTCCGTGGGCAGTGGAGCAAACACGCGCGTCCAGTTGTCGCCGGCGTCCTTGCTCATGTACAGGGCGTCGAGCGTACCGTCGGTGTTGGACACCGCCGCATACACCCAGCGCTGGTAGTAGTTGTTCGCCAGCGGATCGGCCTGGACGACCGTCGGCGTGCCCGTGTTCGGGTCGGTGACAATCTTCGTCGAGAAGAACGGCACGCCGATGACGATCTTGCTCTTGTTGCCGTTCGGATCGGACTGCGGTGCATCGGTCGGAACGCCACCAGCCTCGGCGTTGACAGTCGGTCGGCCAACGCCGCCGAGCATCTTCGTGAAGGCCGGCGTACTGGCGTTGAGTTGTACGGTGCGGTACATGCCGTCGCCTTCGACGCCCATGTACGCGATGGTCGGCCGGTTGCCGCTGTTCGGGAGCTGGCTGCCCTGTGCGACTTCGAAGTCGTCCACCGTGCCAACGAACAATTGCTTCCAGGTCCGTCCACCGTCAAGCGAGCGGTACAGGCCGGCCACATTGGCCGCCGTCGCCGTGCCTTGGCCGATGACCGCGTAAATGATCGGCCGGAACGGCGAGAAGGCGTTCTTGTTTTGCTCGTACACGATCTTGTTGACCACGGCGCCGATGAAGCGGTGGTCGCGTACCGGATCGTCGATCTTACGGTACGTGTTGGTTGTCGTGTCGTAATTGTCCAGGCTGTCGAGGATCTGCCAGGTCTTGCCCGCGTCCTCGCTCATCAGGAAGCCGACGCCGTCGAAGCGCATGTCTTCGGTGCCGCGCATTTCCAACGCCTGGATCCGGTTGGCGTCCTGGGATCCGGTGCCGACGAAGATCGTCGTGTTCTGGGGGTTGCCGTTCGGGTCCGGATACAGGGCCAGCGCGCCAACGTTGATCGCGTTGGTCGAGCCGAAGTCGGTGAGCGGAATCCAAGTGGGACCGTCGACGTCGCGGGTCAAGAAGTTGGTCGTCCGCCACACGCCGCCGGAGGCGCCGGCCGCGTAGACCGTGTTGCCTGACGCGTCCGACGGATCGACGGCCACCGCCTGGACGCGGCCTGCCGTGCTTTGGCTGCCGGGGAATTGACCGGCCGGGCCGATCGGTGTCCAGTTGCCGCGTGCCGTATCGGTCGAGCCATCTGTCTGGAAGATGCGGAACGACAGCGACAGTTGATCGGAAATCACCTCGCCCAAACCCGTGCCGGCCCGCGACTTGTCGAAGTTCAGCACGAACTTCGAAATGGTGCCGGGCACGGTGCCCTTGTTCTTGATGACCAGCTTCCACGTCTTGTTGGTGCCCTGGACCGTGGCGTGATTGATGAGCTGCGCGAGCGGCTGCACCGGATCGAAGCTGGCATTGTCGAACGGACCACCGAGCTGAACCGGCGTCTTCGACGAATCGTCGAAGGTCGTGTTGATCATGCTGTTCGTGGCGCCGCTGGCCGGAGCGTCGGTTGCCAGCAGCACCGCCTTGCCATCCGGAGCAATCAACTGGATGTCCAGGTCTTGCGTGTTCGCCGTCGGCGCCGGTCCGTTGAGCAAGATACTCACGGTGACCGTCGCCCGCTGAATCAAGAAGGCTTGATTCACGTCGAGCGGAATCGTCGTCACGATTCCGTTGGCCGGCAGCGCCGTGCTGAACGAGCCCTTATCGAAGGTCGTCACGTCAACGGGTGCGCCGACCGCGGCGCCCTGCAAGTTGCCGACACCCGCGTTCTGGTTGGTGTCCAACTGGTTGCCAAAGGTGTCCGCGATGCCGGCGCCGAGTTGGATCTGGTAATAACCGCTGAGCTTCTGCTCGGGGAAGCCGATGCGGAAGAACTGCGAGTTCGCCAATGGGTTGGCGAGCGGCGCGCCGTTCAAGCCGCTGATCGGGACAACGGTGATTGCGTTGGCTCCAGTTCCGTTGAGCGGAATCTCGCCCAACGGCCCCGTGATGCGAATGATGTCGGCCGGCGTGAACGTCGACGTGTCCATCACGCGATCGAACTTCAGGTCGAGCGACTTGGCCGTCGCGTTCTTCACCAGGTTGTCCGTCGTGGCCGGCTGACCCGTGGCCTGCTGGGCGAGGACGAACGGGCCGGGGATGATGATCGGCAGCGAGCCGGAAACGTACGGCAAGGCGAACGGCGTGTTCGCGACCGGGTTCGGCATCGCGAAGATGTCCTCGTTCGCTTCGCCTTCAACGCCGTCGGCGTCTTGATCGTGCTTGTTGCCGTTCGAGTTCGTGATGACGAGGTCGGCAGGCGTAATGAACAACTTCCAGTCGTTGAGCACGCCTTCGTCGCCGGCCACGTTGTCGGTGATGAGGAGCCGCCACGTGCCGGTCGCGGGCGTGGCCCGGAGTTGCTGGAGGTTCTCAAACGGACGATAGCGGCTCGGATCGGAGTGCGGCGGCAGGTCGGACGCCAGCGACAGAGCCCCGCCGTCATCGAAGATGGTGCCGATGTAGTCGGCGCCGCCCGTGGAGTCGCCAGCCCGAGCCAGCGTGACTTGCACGCCGTTCGGCGCCTGGAGAATCAGCTTCAGGTCGGCGACGTTCGTGTGCGTGATGTCGACCTGCACCGCGACCTTGCCGACCACCGGGTTGCCGGCGATGGCGACGTTGAGCGTCGAAGTCACCTGCAGACCTGGGTTGCCGCCGACGGCGTCGGGAATGACCAGGCCGGGGCTGTGCGTCTTGGTGAACGTCGAGGACGTGGCCCGATCCACATACTGGTAATCGCGGTTGCGAATGCGATCGGAAATGTCGGCGTTGACCGAGTAGCTGTAGGTACCCACGCCCGACAATTCCTTGCCGGCGTTCATCTTGACTAGGAAGCGCTTCGACCCGATTGCCGTGAAGACCGGCGCGGCCTGGGTGCCGCGGTTGACCGTGTCGTTCAAGGCGTCGAGCGGCGTGATCGTGTAATCAGTGCTCGGGATGGTCGTGCCGCCGTTGATCGGATCGTCAGTCGGGCTGCGGAAGATGAGCGTGATGTCCGACGGCGTGAACGTCGACGGATCAATGACGCGATCGAAGGTCACCACGAAGCCGTTGAATTGCCGGCGGCCGTCACTGAAGAACGTGTTGTTGTACGTCAGGGTGTTGGCGGCGAGCGTGGGCGAGGTGTTCGTGATGGGGAACGGCTGGAAGGCCGCTGGCTGCGCCACGTTCGGGACCGTGATCGCCTTGACCGTCTGCGCATCGGACAACACCGGGCCGGTGTCGCCGTACACCACGCGCGGTCCGCCCGCGGTCCGCATGCTCTGCGTCCGAATGAAGCCGCCTTCTTCGTCGAGGTTGCCGGCATACACCAGGTCGACGCGCCCGTTGTACATGACCAGGCCCATCGTGTTGCCGAAGCCGTCCGTGCCCATGGCCGTGCCATTTGACGTGATCGGTTCGAACGTCTTGGTGGTGCTGGTGATCTGGTCCTGGTATTGTTCGACCGGATTGACGTAGATCGGCGTGGCAAACTCCATCGTCCCCGTCGGCGTACCGCCCGAGGGCACGCCCGGCGGCTGGCGGAAGTTCGGCAGGTTGACCGACGTCGTGAACATGGTGGCCACACGGGCGCCGGCAGCGTCGCCGGTCACCGGCGCACCGGTCGGAGCAAACGTGGTACTGTAGTAGGCGACGCCGAGGGTGCCGGTCGTCGGGTCGACGGCGATCTTGGGCAGGAAGCCGGTACCAACCCCGACTGCCACGGCGCTCCAGGTATTGCCGCCGTCGTCGCTAAAGATGACGCGGACGGTGCTGCCGCGGTCGACATAAGCCATGTAGACGCGGTTCTCATACGGGCTAAAGGCGCCCAGCGAGTTATCCGTGGCCAGCGAGATGCCTGGCCCGATGCCCGCCGGATTGGCCGCTGACGTCGCCGGGAAGCCGGTTCCGGTGGTCGTGCCCTGCGCCGGAATGCGGCCGATGTCGACGTCCGGGTCCTGAGCGTCGCGGTAGTTCTGCTGAATGTGAATCGTGGCCGAGCGAATGTACGTGGTCGGCGTCGGATTGCCGCTGTTGCGGAAGTCGGTGACTCGAAGATTCCAAACCCCGCCGATTGATCCGGCGGGCACCGTGGAGAACTTCGCGTTCAGTCCGTTAACTGTGTTCGTTCCTTCCGCACGGACGACGCCGACAAACGGTTCGGTGCGGCCGGCGATCGTGATTTCCGAATTGTCCTCGAACGTCGTGCCGACGTTCCACCCGGAAAAGCCTGGCAGCGCTTCATTGACAAGGCCGACGTTTTTCCCCGAAATGCCCAACCCGGTCGCGTCGCCATTGGCGTTGGTCCCGTTGTTGAACAGGACGATGGATGCCCCGTTGGGCGCCACGAGTTCCAGCATGAGCTGCTTGAGATCGTCGTGGTGAATGTTGACGGTGACCGAGATATTGTCGATGCGCGTAACGCCGGCCGTCTTGCCCGTGAGGTCGATCGGGAAGAGCGTCTGCTGGGGGATATGCGGGTTGGAGCCGGGATCGATGGCGTCAGTAATCGCCTTGGACGCGTTGTTGGTGACTTCGATCGATTCGGGGATGTTCGCGGCGGTGAAGGAGTGAACGTCGGAGAGCAGGCGCTGAAAATTAACTGGCTCGTTATAGTCGCTCCAGGCTGTAATCATCTTGCCGCCACTGCCGGCCTGGCCGCCGCGACCCTGCGTGAACACGATCTGCGGCGAGGAATAGTGGTTCGGGTCCCCGGCGCCCTCATTGTTGGAATTGCGATCGTTGTTCATCAAGACCGTAGCGCCGAAACTCGTTCCGCCGTCGTCCGAGATCGCCATCTTGATGATGTCGCGGTTGTATCCGATGGGGTGCGGCTGGTAATCGATGTTTTGCGTATTCCAGGCAACGAAGACCTTCACCGTGGCCGCCGTCCCTTGCGAATTGGCCAGCGGATCGGTTTGGGTGACGGCCGGAATATCCGGATCGGAGAACGTGTTCCGGTTCGTGTCGATGGCAACGGTCGGGTTGTAGGCTTCGCCGGCATCGACCCATTTGTAAAGGACATGCTCGTTGCTGGAACCAAGACCGGTGCCGCCCAGGAGACCGTTGCCGCTGCCGTTGCCGATGTTCATTTCGGTCGGGGTCGCGAGGCTGTAGTCGTACTTCCGCAAAATCAACCGGCCGGCCGTATGGTCGGAATTCGTTTCCGTATACGTGATGTAGGCGTGCTTGAAGCTGTCGAAGGCGATCGACGGGTTGCTAACGTTTGTCCACTGAACGATACCGCCCGTGCCTGTTGACGCCTTGGTATCGATTTCGTGTGTCGGGAAATCGACAAACGTCCAGCTGTCGCCGCCGTTGGTTGACGCCTGGATGACGATGTTGGTTTGCGTGCGTGCGGCATCGGTGTAGATGACGTGCGCCTCAGCGATCAAGAACGGGTTCGTGGGGTCGGCCGCGATCACTGGGGCGAAGGTGCTGAAGCTCCCGTCGCCGCCGAGCACTGTCGAGCCGCCGCCGCCCACGGTGGGGTCCTGGGCGATGCGGAAGCTAAACGGGTCGACGGTCGCGGCCGGCAACGTGGCCGGAACCTCGCGGGACTCCAGGTTTTGCACATCGAGACGGGGTCGCCGACGTGCCGGCCGGATGGCCGTGTTGGCGAAGGTTTTGCGGCGGAAGGAGCCCAACAAGGTCGGCAAGTTCATGTGACTCTCGCACGGTGGCCGGGGCTGGCCGGAGTTTTTGAAACCGGGGCCCGGAAGGTTATCTTGGAAGTTGAACTCAGAAGTCTCGCAAAGCACTGCGTTCGAACAGCTCGGTCAAGCGGCTCGATCCGATGATGGGCGGCAAATAGCACGCCGCCGTTCACCACGGTCCGGGTGTCAAATCATGTGGGGTGGCCGGCCCGCGAAGGCCGATAGGCGGCGATATTCGCGCTATCTTACGGCTTAAATTCCCTGGGCTGCAACCAAACACCCATGTCCCCAGGGCAAAACCGCGGTCGATTGATCGGGTCGTGAAGGGAAGTTCCGAGATCGTTGTCCTGCCGGTTACGCAGCCGGACAGTACATCTTCCCGGACATGTCAAGTCGGGTCATTGTCCCCGACTTACCCCTCTCAGATACCACTAGACAGGCGCCCGATTCGAAATCGACCCATTTCTCCGCCGCGTGGCGCTGCGGAATATCCGCCCGGCCCCGCGGCCCGGAATGGCCCTTCGCCATGTTGACGAGGAAGAGGACCAAAAGGATTGCAAAAATAATGAGCACAACCAGCCGTGCGATCTTCAACCAACTCCACGGCCGCTCGCCGGCCACCCTGCCGGTTCGTCCGTTCACCAGTATATGGAAGAGTCTTTCGCGATAACGGTAATTGGCCACCCAGACCGGCAAGAGCGTGTGTTTGAACGTCACGCCGACATGATTCGTTCGCCGCGAATTGATGATTTGATGATCGCCGCCAATATCGCCGTGGATTAGACCCGTAATCACATCCGCCATGATCTCCTTGGCCGTGTGAAACCCCTCCTTGAGGCTTACCGCATAACGTTCGGTGACATGGCCGGTTAGAAACTCCTCACGAAACGGCTCCAGTTCCTTCAGTTCCCACGGGCCGACCTTGTCCGTCAGATTGCCAGGCACCGTGTGCGACGCCCGCACGAGAACGTCGTCGAAGAAATGCTTGACCTCGCCCGAGACCGGCCACCACCGCGTCTTGCGCACTTGCCGCGTCTGTTGCTTGCCGTCGGAGTCCGTGTAGGTTTCCGTTTCCCAATAGTCGTCGCCGCGTTGACCCGTGTACCGCGTGTACGTCATCGCGTCGTAGGTCCAGAACGGAGCGTAGACGCTGTTGAACTGGCCGAGATTGGCGAGTTTCTTCAATTCCGTCGGGGCAAACCAGAGGCCGCTGATCCAGGTGTTGAAATGGTTGCGGGCATCGCGGTCGCTGATGCTGAACGGCAGCAGCGATTCGGGCAGAATCAGGTCCTTGACTGCCTCCGGCTTATTGTCCAGGTTGGTGCCGCAATAGGGGCACTTGTCGGTTGCGACGCGATCCTCGATGACGACGACTGCTCCGCAACCCGTGCACTTGACCTGCGAGTATTTGCTGCCAACCGTGACCTCGGCCCGTTCTTCCTGCTTATCGAGAAACTCCTCGAGATCGTGCTCACGGACGGATGCCTTCTCGTCGTCGTCGGCCTCGGGAATATGCTCGATGAACCCGCAATAGGGGCACTTCAGGCCGCGGTCGGCGGGGTCGAAATCGAGCTTGGCGCCGCACTGCCGGCACGGGAATTTGCGGCCCGTCGGCGGGGCCTTCGGCTCAACATGCGGCAAAGGCGGCGGCGCCTTCTTGGGAAGCGGCGGCGGAGGCATGCGGTAGGATTTTTGGCCAAAAGTTTAGCGGGCGTCCCACCGGGACGCCCGCGGGAGGCTCAGTACGAACACTTCACAATCACTTTCACCTTGATCTCGACCTCGCCCGCCGGAGTCCGCGGGCTGGCTTGTGTCTCAATGCCATAAATGTTCAGGAACGAATCCGGGGTTGTTTTCTCGCTTTCCGGCACGTCGGTCACCGACACAACCTTGACCTCGCCCGCCCCGAGGCCCTTGGCGATCGCCCTGGCCGAGCCGACCGCCTTCGCCACAGCCTTTTGCAGCAATTGCTCGCGGACGGATCCATCGTCATCGCGGCTCAAGACAATGCGCGGGCCGCCATTCGCTTCCTGGCCCGGCAAGCCGATGCCAAGGTTGCTTTCCCGTTCCTCACCGCCACCCGTGTTGGCGCCCGCTTCGGTGACCGCTTTGACAAAGGCATCGACGGCCGCCCGCAACTTCTCCGGATCCTTTTCGCTGATCGTCGCCGTGTGCGATGTAAAGCCGAGGAACGGCCCGAGCCCCGGCCCAGGCGCCGCCGCGCCCGGCGCCACGGGAACCGCAAGCCCCGCTTGGTTCCCCTGCGATTGCTTGATCGTTACCGGCGCCGTGCTGATGACGACGCCGGCCAGCTTGAGTTTCTTAATCGCCTCGTCGATGCTCGTGGTCGTTTTGGTGAGCACGTCCTTGACGGCGTCGGCCGAGGGCTCCGAAACGCGGACGCCGTAGTGAATTCGGGCAGTGTCCGGCTTGACGAACGCGGTCGCGTTGCCGGTCGTGGTGATCACTTTCTCGGCCGGGTCAGCAAACGCGGGCAACGCCAGAACGGCGGCCACCAACGCGGACATGAAGACACGCATGAAGCGACTCCTGTGGAAATCCAATTTAGCCACGGATGCAACACGGATGCGACACGGACAAGGCAGAAGGGCAATTAGTTCTCTTTTCTCCGAATCCATGTTCGATCCGTGTTTCATCCGTGGCTCTGTTATGCACGTTTAACTCTTCGGCAACGGCGGCGGCACGCTGGCGAACAAGGATTGCAGTTCGGCAACGCCTTCCGCCGCAACCCAGCCAGCCATCCCCTGCTTCCAGACCAACGATTGCCGGGTGACTTCGCCGGACCGCACCTTGGCAGCCAGCGCTCCCATATCAAACGGCCCAACCTGCGATCCGTTGACACCCACAAAATATTGCGCGCTCGCCCCCGGCAGGGGTGGCGGTCCACCGGCCGATGCAGCTTGCGTGCCACGCAGTGCGTCGGCCATAGCGCCGCCGATCGCGACACCAGCTCCCAGCCCGGCGCCGACGCCGGCCACACCACCGGGGTTGTTGGCCGCGTCACCAATTGCATTGGCCGTCTGAAACCGTGTGTACTGGTTCATGTCGCCGAGCACAGCCATGCTCGAACGCTTGTCGAGCATCTGCTCCACTTCGGGCGGCAGGGAGATGTTTTCGACGAAAAACTGCGTGATCGTCAGGCCCATCCCCTGCATCTCAGGAGTGACCTTTTCACGAGCAATCGCACTCAGCTTTTCGTAATTGCCCGCCAGATCGAGAATCGGAATGCGGGCCGTTCCCAGCGCATCGACAATCCGCGAGACGATCACATTGCGAAGTTGATTGGCGATCTCGTATGTTTCAAAACTCGGGTCAGTAGCCACGAGTTCACGGATGAATTTCGCCGGGTCGGCCACCTTGAACGCGTATGTCCCAAACGCCCGCACGCGCACTGGGCCGAACTCCGGGTCACGCATCATGACCGGGTTCTGCGTGCCCCACTTCTTGTCGGTCCACTGGCGGGTCGCGACAAAGTAGACCTCGGCCTTGAACGGCGAATTGAAGCCGTATTTCCAGCCCTTGATCGTGCTCAGGATCGGCAGATTCTTGGTTTCGAGTGTATACATGCCCGGCGAAAAGACGTCGGCAATTTGCCCTTCGGAAACGAATACGGCCGCTTGCCCCTCGCGGACCGTCAGCTTGGCGCCGTTCTTGATTTCGTTTTGGTAACGTGGGAAACGGTAGCAAAGGATGTCGTTGTTGGACGGCTCGGTCCACTCGATGATGTCGATGAACTCGCCACGCAATTTGTCGAGCAGGCTCATGAGCGGGTCTCCATTCGGAGTGACGTGCGTGGGGGTTATTCTGCAAAACCCCAGGGACATTTGCAATGAGTTGGCGAGCGGAGCCGCGTGAGCGGCCCGATGTCGGACGTAATCGGAATGCTTACGCACTTCCGCTCGCCTCGCCACCTACTTTTTCAACGGCAAATGGAAATCCGCGACGTTGCGGTCGTTCTTCTCGACGTCGCAAGTCAGGATCGTGTACGCGTTGTACTCCGACGGGATGTACGACGCCTTGGTGTGTTGGTGCATGGCCTCGTTGTAACCCATGTCCTTCTGACCGTGGACTTCCACCTTCATCCTTCCGGCCGGCACCTTGGCCTCGTAGCGACCGTTGATGATCTTCGCCGTCACCGGGTGGATATTACCGTCCTCGGGCAGAAAGTTGATTTGGCCGTCGTCGACGGATTGCCCCTGCCAGGTGATTTCGCCGGTCACCGTGTAGAGAGGCGTCCCGCCGCAGCCGGCCGCGAGCAATGCGGCCAGTACGGCGGGGACGAAATGACAACTGCGCATGCGGCGCTCCCTTAGAGGTCGCCGGGGATTTCGCCGCCGTTGCGACTGCCGAGCGCCTTGTACGTGATCGGATTCACCGAGTTGCGGATGAAGCGCACCGATCCGTCGCACATGGCCATGTTGACGCCATTCGCGTGGTAGCTGCGTGCCAGCACGAAGATGTTGTTGCCCGTCCAGATGCAGGGGGCCTGCTTGGGCGGCGAGTTGGCGCACCAGTCGAATTGATCGGGGATCGGGCTATTGGGTGGCAGTCTGGTGCTGAAGGCCACGCCACTGTGGGCCGGGTTGTAATAGCGGCCGCGGATGTCGTGCGAGTCGATGTCCTGCACCAGAATCAATTCGCTGACCAGGCCTGTATTGGTCGTGCCGTCCGTGATGTCCGTCAGCGCCGTCTTCGAAAGCGCGTACATGACGCCGTCAAGCTGCGAACTGGAAACGAGGTCGCCATTGTTGTTGAAGTAGCCGCTCGATGCGCACACGACGTAGTTGCCGGAGAACCCCTGGTTGGGTGTGCCGAACCCGCCCCAGAACGTGTGAATCTTCGGCCCAAGCGAATCCGACGGGCACATGAACGTCTTGATGACCGAGTCCATCTGCGGGAAGCCGAGCGCCGACTGGCCGGTTTCGAGGAATGTGTAAAGGTTCCGCCAAATGTTGTCCTGCTCGATGAACGGCAGGATGTCGTGGCCCCAACTTCGACGATCGTATTTGCCGTTGTAGGGGTACGGCGTCGAACCCGTGCCGTCGATGTAGTTGTAAGTGGCGTGCGGTAGGTAACCGTACGTGTCATGGTGGTTGTGCAGGCCGATGGCGACCTGCTTCATGTTGTTGCTGCATTTCATCCGGTTGGCGGCCTCGCGGATCTTTTGCACCGCCGGCAGCAGCAAGCCGATCAGAATCGCGAT
The DNA here is from genome assembly GCA_036266155.1 of Gemmataceae bacterium. GTDB lineage: Bacteria > Planctomycetota > Planctomycetia > Gemmatales > Gemmataceae > SIAJ01. The sequence continues at coordinate 48,426 of DATANR010000344.1, forward strand.
GATGGCAATGACGACAAGCAATTCGATGAGGGTAAACCCTCGCCGTTCCGAGATCGGACGCATTGGCGACCTCCCCAGAGGAGTTGGGAATCCGCAACGTAAGAAGGGACACAATTACACAAGAAAGAATAACCGACGAATGGCATCGGCTACAAGAAGAATCGCGGATTGAAAGCGCGAAATGGGTTTGGCAACGGCGAGCGGAGCGGCGGG
>DATANR010000345.1:0-7342 GCA_036266155.1 Gemmataceae bacterium
CAACCCCCTCCCCGAAGCGGGGAGGGGGAGCAAAACACCGGAAGCGCTCATAAGACAATCGTTCATCACCACGCCCACGCGGATACGACATGACCACAGCGTTCAGCGACACGACCGGCGGCAAGATTTTCAACTTCATCATCGGCCGCGAGAAGAAGAAGCACTCGCACGGCGATGCGTCGCGCGAAGTCTTCGAGACGGTCGTCTTCGTCGTCGTGCTCGTCTTGATGCTGAAGCTGTTCGTGGCCGAGGCGTTCGTGATTCCGACCGGCTCGATGGCGAGCACGCTGTGGGGCGATCAAGTCAAGGTGACCTGTCCTGAGTGCGGTGAAGTGTTTCCGGTCTCGGCGTCGCCGCGCGAGGGAGTGCGCGCCGCCCCGTCGCAGGCCACCTGTCAGAATTGCGGGTATACGTTCACAATCAAGAATGCCGCCGATTCCAACAGCGGCGACCGCGTTTTGGTCGCCAAATACGAATACCACATTCGGCCGCCCAAGCGCTTCGATGTGCCGGTGTTTCGCTTTCCGGAGTATCCGTATTCGAAGGCGGAACTTTCGGCGATGAACTATATCAAGCGCCTCGTGGGACTACCCGGCGAGACGATCGCCATTTACAAGGGCGACCTGTATCGCACGACCACGTTGACCTATTCCGGTCGCAGCGCGCAAGTTGATCCGAAGGATCTTTGGCGGCTGCGGTGGCCCAAGAAGCTGGACGAAAACGAGCTCGGTCGCGAGAACCCGCGCGACGGCACCTGGTATTCCCCGCTGCGCGATTACACGTTCACCAACGATCCGGAAGCCGTGGCGCTTTTTGAGGCCAACGGCTTTGATCCGATCCGCAAAGACCCCGACGAAATCTTGGCCGTCCGCCGGCTCGTGTTCGATTTCGACAAACAACCGGCGTCGCTCTCCGGGATCAATCGTACCCGCTGGCATCCGCAAATGGGCGCGAACGACGGCTGGACCGACGCAACCGGCGGCTTCAAGCACGACGGGCAGGCCAGCGGCTGGCTCGTCTACCATCACGTCGATCCAGGTTGGGAAACGGCCGGCGCGCAGATTCGGCAGCCGTCGGAGATCACCGATCACCTGGCCTACAACTCCGGTCAGCGCGGCAACTTCTGGGTTCCCGATTTGATTGTCGAATGTAAGGCCGAGTTCGCTGCCGACACCGACAAGCTGACGTTGGAATTGAACAAGGGCGGCGACCGCTTCCAGGCCGTCTTCGACGCCGGCGTCTGCCGGCTCTACCGCATCGCATTGTCGTCGCCGACCACGCCAACGCTATTGGCCGAACAAAAGACGGGCATCAAGAGCGGCCGCTATTCACTCCGCTTCGCCAACGTCGATTCGCGATTGACTGTCTGGGTCGACGATCGCCCGTTGAAGTTCGGCCCGACTGCCGATTACCCGCCGCCGAGCCACACGCATTTCGAGAAGACCGACTACGACAAGAACGAACCGGCCCGCATCGGCGCCACGGGCAATGTTACCGTCTCCAAGATTCAGCTGTGGCGCGACATCTATTACACGCCCGGCGACTACCAGACCGGCGACGTGGAAACGCACTACGTTCAGCCCGGCCACTACTGGTGCCTCGGCGACAACAGTGCGTCGTCGTCCGACGGCCGAACCTGGGGCCTGGTGCCCGAGCGGCTGATGCTCGGCCGCGCAGTTGTCGTCTATTGGCCGCCGTCACGGATTGGAGTCATCAAGTGAGTGCGGCGTTGACCGGCGTCACGGAAATCCGCGTCCGCTATGCCGAAACCGATCGCATGGGCTTATTGCATCATGCGAACTACTTGATCTATTTCGAGCAAGCACGGACCGAATTGCTCCGCCAACAGGGCCTGACCTATCGCGACATGGAGGATCAGGGGTTCTTTCTCGTCATCACGAATGTCGAGGTGAAGTACCGCAGTCCCGCGAAATACGACGACGTCCTTCGCATCGAAACGACGGTCGCTCGGACGACGCCGATTCGGATTGAGCACGCGTATCACGTCACGTGCGAAGGTCGAGCGGTCGCCGAGGGCAAGACGACGCTCGCCTGCGTCGACCGGGCCGGAAAGCTGCAAGCGCTGCCGGAGTGGTTTCAGAAGGAACGAGTTTAGCCGCATGCAGGTGGCGAAAAACGAAGGCGATTAGGATTGAGATTGAGATTAGGATTAGGACAAAGACCGGGTGCCTCGCCGGTATTCGTCCTAATCCTAATCATATTCTCAATCGTAATCTCCTGATCCTTGTCTTGGACCTTCGTCCTCAACCCCGGGCCGCCGTGCGTCGTCTCCTTATTCAAAATGTTCTGCCGACGTTTTTCTGCCTGATCCCGGTGGCCGGCGCCGTTCTGGTCGCGATGGCCGTACCGGCGGACGCGATGCGGCACTATCTCGATCGCGTGGAACACTCGCGCATCGACTGGCTGATTCTGAGCCTCGGCGGCGTCTTGTTCGTGACGCAAATCATCCTCGCCTGGCGGGCCCTGCGCTTACGTGGCGACAGCTTCGACGAGCGCACCGACCGCTGGCTGAACCATCTTTCGACTGCGGCCGAATGGTTTCCGTTGCTCGGCCTCATCGGCACCGTGGCAGCGATCTTGCAGACGTTCAGTTCGCTCGGAGCAGTAGGGTTGACGCCCGAACAAACCTCGCCGCGTGCGATCATCAACAACTACGCCCCTGCGATCACAGCGACCGGCAGCGGCCTGTTCATGGCGCTCATGAATATCCTGCCGACCTGGATCGTGTTGCTCGGCCGCGACCTGATCCAATCGCTGGCCGGCGGCCCGGCCCCACCGCGGGGGGAAGCGCGATGATCGAACGGCCCAAACGATCGGTGACGCGCTTCTTCGTGCCGCTCATCGACGTCATGATCCTGCTCTTCTGCATCTTCCTGCTCATGCCCTTCGTGAGCACGGATTCGAGCGCACAACCGGAATCAAAAGCGAAGGAGAAGGTCACTGAGCCCGAGTTGCCGCGCGACGTGAAGGAATTGCAGTCGGAGTTGGAACGCACGCGCCGGGAGATCGAGCGACTCAAGGCCGAGCAGGCCAGCCCGGCGGACCACGTCAGCCTGAAAGTGGTCGGATTCGATCGAGCGGCGAACACCATGGACGGCCAGTTCTACTATTTCAATGAAGACAAGCGGGTGTACTTGGAATCGGATAAAGACGCTGAAGACCTGATTACGATGCATCGCCGCGAGAGCGGCAAGAACGAGATGTTGTTTCTGATTGTGTTTCCGATCAACAAGCCCTTGGATAGGCCCGACCAGGCGCGGATCGACCGCTGGTTCAAGGGCGAAAAGCATCGGTTTAGTCCGAACTGAAACCATTCACGAGTCGTTGCGTGGACATACTTCTTGCCGAGATCGATGTTGCGGGCAAAGCCGGCAAGTACGTCTTGTATGGTCTCGCCGTCGCCGGCGGCTTTATGGTCGGCAACTTGTTGACCTGGGCCATCTGCCGCCTGGTGGCGCGCATGGCCCTGAAGTCGAAGATGCCCGCCCAGTTGGAGCGAGCCCTGCGTATCCTTGGCGGCGTGGCGGTCGCCATCCTCGTCGGCTACTTGCTCTTCCGTTTCGGCTCCGGCTGGGGACTGGGCGGGTCGGGGACGGGCGAAGGCGACGGCAAGAGTGGAACCAACATCGAAGGCACGCACGACCCGAAACAGAAGGCCGCGCCGAAGGGCGAGACCAAGTCGGCCGAAGAGAAAGCAACCCTGGCGAGCGGCACCAAGGTGACAATTCACCGCGGCGCCACCTATCCGAAGTCGTTTCAGTTCGAAGGCGACGCCGACGCCGTCGATCTCGCGACCGCCAAGCAAAAGCTGCGTCAGCGTCAGGACTCGTCGGCAGGCCAGCTCAAGTTCGTCGACCTGCTCTTCTATCGCAACAGCATGGCGGAGATTCATCCGTCAATCGAGGAGTTCGAGACGTTCGCGCACGCCCTGGGGCTGCGGACGTCTCGCCAGCCCGTCGAAAAGAACCTGCCCGAATGAGGCCGCCGGAGGCGACGCATCCATGTCGGCCCTGAGTCCGCCGCCCGACCCGCCGGTTCCCGACGAGCCGGGAGCGCTCCGCATCGTTCTGTTCGGAATGCCGGACGCGGGCAAGTCGTCGCTGCTCGGCGCGCTGGCGCAGGTCTCGCACACTCAAGGCCGGGAACTGCGTGGGCACCTGACCGACCTCACGCACGGCCTCGGCGAATTGCGGAATCGCCTCTACGAAGAACGGCAAACGGAGACGCAGCAAGAGATCGTCCCCTATCCCGTCAAATTCGCACCGTACGGCCACGCTGGATTTGCTGCGGTCGTCTACGACTGCGACGGACGGGCCGCGAACGACTTTCTCACCCGAAAGCGCGACCTGGAAAAAGAGCCCCAGGCCGGCACTCTCGCCGGCGCCATTCGTGCGGCTGACGTCTTGCTGCTCACGATCGATGCGTCGGCGGCCCGCGATCAAATCGATGCCGACTTCCGCGAATTCGTTCGTTTTCTCGGCCAACTGCAATCGTTCCGAGCCCAGCAACACGCGGTCGGCGGCCTTCCGGTTTTCCTAGTGTTGACGAAGTGCGATCTGTTGGCCCGCGACCGAATTAGTCGATCGATGTGGGAAGCCCGGATCGCGGAGCGGATGAAAGAGGTCGGTCTTCGCTTTCAACAATTCCTCGCCTCATCATTAACCGCGGATCACCCATTTGCCTCGTTCGGCAGCATTGCTTTGCAAGTGCGGGCGACCGCGGTTCGCCGGCCGGAGCTGACGGACGCGGCTCCACAGCCCCGCGAGCCCTACGGCGTCGCCGAACTGTTTCAGTCGGCCTTTACCGAAGCCGTGGCCTTTCTTGACCGGCGTCATCGCGCGCACAAACGGCTGCTCTGGACCGTCGGCGGCGCTGGCGCAATGCTTTTCGCCATGCTCATTGCCGGTGCGATCTTCTTAACCACACCCAGCCCGCAAACCAGTGCAACGCTGGCCGATCGCGTGGCATCGATTCGCGCGACCGAGGGACCGGATGCCGCCAGTCGGCTCGGTAGTGGCCTCGACCGCCGCATGCGCGAATGGCACGCCGTGGAAACCGATCCCGGCTACACGACGCTCCCGGATGAGCTTCAAACATTTGTTCAGTCGCGGCTCGACGAGGGACATACCTATGCGCGAATGCGCGACGAGCTGGCGACGATTCCTCCGCCTTCGCGAGCACATTCATTGACAGAGCTGACCGAGATCGATCGGCGATTCGCCGCAATCCAAGTGCCCGCCGCGTACCTCGGCGAATGGGCCAACACAGACGCAATTCAACAACGCGATCGGATGATCAAGAAAGAAATCCCCGCACTTCGCGAAGCGGTCGGCAAGCTGACGCAGTTCTACTTCACGCTCAAGAATCGAGCGGCCAAACTGCTCGCCACGACCGATCTCACGGCCGAATGGGATCAGCAAATTCAAGCGCTGGACGCGGCCGAAAAGGCCCTGCCCTTTCCGCGCTCAGATCCGGTTCAGGGGCCAGCGTACGATTTCGATGAAGTCCCGCTGGCCCAAACCGACTGGCAGCGCACGCGCGATCGGCTCATGCATCTACGCGATTTGGCGATGGCGCTCGGACTGCTCGGCGACGATGCGTCGAAAGCATTCCTGGCTTTAACGCCGCCGGCCGTCGGTGCGAACATTCCGGAACTCGCCAGCAAGCGCTGGCAACTCTTTAAGGTGCAGTATCCAGACTATGCGAAGTGGTCGCTGACTGCGTTTTCGGATGCGGTCCGCCCCGACCTGGAGCGCCGTCTGCGTCGCTCGGTTGACCAAGCCAATCGCGACGGCCAGCGGTTGATTCTCGAGAAGGTCAAGGAACTTAACACCGGCGGCAAGGAGGAGCCGGCCGATTGGCCGCGCGTGGGCGAATATTTGTTGTCCGCTCCTTTGGGCGACTGGCGTGAACTCGTTGCCTATTTGAACCGCCTATTCGATCCGTCGGCCGAAGACCCCGTTCAACTGACGGCGGCATTCCTGCGCCGCACGTCGTTCGACATCGACCCCCGGCGCATCCGCATCCGCATCCCGGACACGCTCAGCGACGCCCCAGTCCGCCCGGCCGGCGAGCTGGCGCTCGTCTACCGCAAAGCCGATTCGGCCGAGCCGGTGCGCCTCACGCTCCGCCCGGACGGCGAGCCCGTCCGCGAGAAGCAGAACCTCATTTACACGTTCACCGGCGCCGGCCCCGCCATCGCCTATCGGCCGGGCGACACTTTCTACGCCGAACTGCCGGTCCGCAAGGGCGACAGCAATCTCAAATTCACCTGGGGCGCGACGCGAACGACCTCCTTCCAATTCGAGCGCCTCATCCGCGAACCACGCATGCACACGCCCGACCAAAGCAACGTCGACGGCATCCTGGCAGAGGGCGTGACGACGACCGTTGTCGACGGCAAGTTCCCGATGGTGCCGGCGATGGTGCCATTGGTGCGGTTTGACGGGAAGTGAGGCGTGAACCGCGGCGGCATGATAGCCGGAACCAACCATTGGAGCCAAAGCTATGAATATTCGAGATATCACGGCTGAAGTCCTGTTGGAAAAGACCGGGCAGCATATAGCTGTTGAAATATACGAGATCATCAAACGTGAAAAACGTGGTGACTATCAGACATTCATAGCCAAATATGGTACGGACCAGAAACTAGAGGATGCCATATGCGGGCAAGCTGTCAGGGCCTTCCAAGCTCCTGCCGAAACCCTGTCGAGGAGAAAACTGCGAAGCGACTATGTTGAAGGAATGGTGGTTGGGAAGCAAGGAGCAAGATTTTGGATTGGTGACCTCCCAAATCGAACATCAGCAAATACGAGTGAGATTATAACAACAGCGAGAACTTCATCACAATTCGCGCTGCCGGAACAAGTGGCTTTCTCCGCAACTATCATCAAAGGAGCAGTTCGGCAGGTAGCTGTAAACGCCTATGAGCGCGACCCAGAAGCACGGAAAAAATGCGTCGAGTATCATAGCACCGAATGCTCCGTTTGTGGATTCAATTTTGCGGCTCGATATGGTCCGACAGCAACCGGATATATACATGTTCACCCACCTGCATCCATTGTCAGACGTCAGAGCCGCTCATTTGCTTGATCCAGTCGCAGACTTAAGACCAGTTTGCGCGAATTGCCATGCTGTACTACACATGCGCGTCCCTTCGGTAGCCTGTATACGTCGAATTCATATGCGCGACGATCAATTTACAATGGTCCAGGGATCCGGTAAGCCGGAGCCCGAAGCGGGAGCGAGGGCGACGACGTCATCCCAAGGTGTCGAGGATTATCAAGCGAACCACAACGTGTCAACGAAATTGCCAGGACCG
>DATANR010000346.1:0-28228 GCA_036266155.1 Gemmataceae bacterium
TGGCGACGGCGCTCGACAGCACTCTGGCGCCGCCGGGCAAGCACATCCTGAGCATGTTCATTCAGTACGCCCCTTATCATCTGAAGGATTCGACCTGGGACGTCGAACGCGACCGCTTCGCCGACCGCTGCTTCGACTTGATGAACGAATACGCACCCAAGTTCAAAGAGTCGGTCATTGATCGCCAGGTGCTCGCCCCGCCGGACATGGAACGCGTTTATGGATTGACCGGCGGCAACATCATGCAGGGGGCGATGACGCCGTCGAACATGTTCTCGTTCCGCCCCGCGGCCGGCTATGCGGACTACCGGACGCCAATTAAGGGACTTTATCTCTGCGGCGCGGCGGCGCATCCGGGCGGCGGCGTCATGGGGGCGTGTGGACTCAACGCGGCGCGCGAGATCCTTCGCGATCGGATTCGGAGCTAATGCAAATGAACTCCGAAGACATCCTCCGCGCTCTCCGCGATGCCGTGCAAGTCGACGTGGGCAACCGCGGTCTGGGACGCGATCCGAAGGACAACCTCTTCACCGCCTGCCCAAGCGACTTCGCGGCCGCGTGCCGCTCGATCGCGGAGCATCCCGCTCCACGTGTCGGCATCGTGACCGGATTCATGATCCCGAGCGTCGATCCGCCGACCGGTGAGACGGACGGACCGCTCGGCGCGCTCTTCCTGGCGCGAGCGCTCACGCGAGCTGGCATTCCATGCGTTTTGGCCAGCGATGCCGCCGGGTTTGATGCGCTGACCGAAGGCGTTCGGCTTCTGGAGCTAGAACGCGGAGCCCGAAGCGCCAGCGAGGGTGAAACGACTTCCCTCGCTGGCGCTTCGGGCTCCGCGGCCGTGGTCAAACTTCCCGATGGGACGTCGGTTGAAGATGCCGACCAATATCGAGCCGTTTTTGGTAAGCTCACAGGGTCATTAACACACCTGATCGCCGTCGAGCGCGTCGGCCCGAATCATCGTGTTAGCTCGCTCAAGGCGCTACCGACGACGACCCCGGAGGTTCTTGGTCAGTTCGTCAAGGCAGTACCGCGCCCACAGCGTGGCCGCTGCTTCACGATGCGCGGCCACGACCTGACGCCGCTCACGGCGCCGGCGCACCATCTATTTGAAGGGCCGCGCGATTACGTCACCATCGGCATCGGCGACGGCGGCAACGAGATCGGCATGGGCAAGGTACCGTGGGACACGATCCGCAAGAACATCAAGAACGGCGAGCTGATCGCGTGCCGGGTGGCAACGGACCATCTCATCGTCGCCGGCATCAGCAACTGGGGGGCGTATGCACTTGCTGCGGGCGTCCTGCATCTGCGCGGCAAGTGGGATGCAAGCCTGGTCGACCTGGGCCGTGAGCGTGCCTTGTTGGAGCATCTCGTGGTAAGAGGCCCCCTGGTGGACGGCGTTACAGGGAAACGGAACGCCACTGTGGATGGGCTCGGATTCGAGGGTTACGCAAAGCCCTTGCAGGGTATCGCGCACATCTTGGCGAGCGGAGCACCGTAACGTACGGTGCCCGATAACGACATCATCGGGCACCTGACGGTGCTCCGCTCGCCGTTGCCGTATTGTGCCGGTAACCTCACCTGAGCCCCTGTTTCCGATGAGACTTGTCGCATGCCGCCTGCTCCCACCAATGTCGATGAAGCCGACCTCCGGTCCGCCGACCGGCTGACCGGCATTTACGACAAGATGACCAAGCAGCTCGGCCGCGTGATCGTCGGGCAGCAGGACGTGCTCAAGCAGGTGATGATCGCTCTCTTTTGCCAGGGGCACTGCATCCTCGAAGGCGTGCCGGGGCTGGCCAAGACGCTGATGATCGCCAACATCGCGCAGCTTTTGTCGCTAACGTTCAAGCGCATCCAGTTCACTCCCGACCTGATGCCGTCCGACATTACGGGCACGGAAATCCTCGAAGAGGAAGAGGGCACCGGCAGACGACGGATGAAGTTCGTCAAGGGCCCGATCTTCGGCAACGTCATCCTCGGCGACGAGATCAATCGCACGCCGCCGAAGACGCAGGCGGCACTTCTCCAGGCGATGCAGGAGTACAAGGTCACCATCGCGGGTCAGGATTATCCTCTCGATCGGCCGTTCCTTGTGCTTGGCACGCAGAACCCGATCGAGCAGGAAGGCACCTACCCGCTGCCCGAGGCCCAACTCGACCGCTTTATGTTCAAGGTGACCGTCGACTATCCAAGCTATGAGGAAGAGATCCAGATTGCCGAGACGACGACGGCGGGGGACATGCCGAAGCTCGATGCGGTGCTCGACAAGGCGACGATCGTCGAAATGCAAAAGGTGGTGCGCAAGGTCCTCGTCGGCCGCACGGTGACGGCTTATGCAGTCAAGCTGGCGCGCGCCACACGGCCGGGCTCGGAGGAAGCGCCGGACTTTGTGAAGAAGTACCTCACCTGGGGCGCCGGGCCGCGCGCGTGCCAGGCGATGCTTCTCGGGGCCAAGGCCCACGCGATGCTCGACGGCCGCATCCACGTTTCGACGGAGGACATCCGGGCCGTTGCCAAGCCGGTCTTGCGGCATCGCCTGGCCACCAGCTTCCGGGCCGAGAGCGATGGCGTCAGCGCCGATCATGTCGTTGAGAAGCTGTTCGAGGTCATTCGCGAACCGGTGAAATAGATTGCCGTTAGCCGCGACGCGTTGGCGGAGCGCGTCAGGCGCGTGTCTCTGAATGCTGAATCGGGGTCCTCGTGGCGGCGAGGTGACGCGCTCCGCTGCGCGTCGTGGCTACCGGCAAACAACGTTGCTGTTCAAAAATCGGTGGAGCATCCACCGCACTTCTCATTACATTTCTCAGCATGAATGCCCTGCCGCCGATTGCCGTGATGAATCGCATTGTCGACCGGCGCGACAAAGACTTTGACGGCGTCTTTGTGGTGGCTGTCAAGACCACCGGTATCTTCTGCCGGCCCTCGTGCCCGGCACGGCCGCTGGCGAAGAACCGACTGTTCCTGCCGACTGCCGGCGACGCCCTTCGCGCCGGCTATCGGCCCTGCAAGCGCTGTCGACCGCTTCTGGCAGGCGGCGCGGTGCCGAGCTGGATGGCTCAGCTGCTCGATCTGGTTGAATCAAGTCCGTCGGCCCGCGTGTCGGACAAGGACCTACGGTCGCTCGGCATCGATTCGGTAGCAGCCCGGCGGCACTTTCTGCTGCACTTTGGGATGACGTTTCAGGCCTATTGCCGTGGCCGGCGCCTCGGCGAAGCATTCCGGCAACTCAAACGGGGAAAGAACTTGGACACCATCGCGCTGGATCACGGTTACGAATCGCTCAGCGGCTTCCGCGATGCCTTCGCGAAGACGTTTGGCAAGTCGCCGCGGCAGGCGCACGGCGCGTGTGCCGTCGTCTCCTGGATCGAGAGCCCGGTGAGCCCACTCCTGGTCGCCGCGACCGATGCCGGCCTGTGCGCCCTCGAATTCGTCGGCCGCACGGAATGCTCCGGGCAGATGGACGACTTGCGCAAGTCGCTCGACATGCCGGTCGTCCCCGGAACGCATCCGCATTTGGTGCAAGCGGAACGCGAACTCAACGAGTACTTTGCCGGCACGCGTCGCGACTTTACCGTACCGCTGGCTCCGGTGGGCACGCCATTCCAGCGGGCCGTTTGGGACCAGCTCCGCGAGATCCCGTACGGCGAAACTTGGTCCTACCAGCAACTGGCCAGTTCGGTCAACAAGTCTCCGAGCGCCTGCCGGGCCGTCGGCCAGGCCAACGGCCGTAACCGCATCGTCATCTTGATTCCCTGCCATCGCGTCGTGAACAAAGACGGCAGTCTGGGCGGCTACGGCGGCGGACTGTGGCGGAAGCGCTTTCTGCTGGAACTGGAACGCAAGCATCGATGATCGGGTGGCGCGAGTCGCCGGGTGAAGGCGTTTGGATGGCTGTGGTCGCCATTCGATCGTCGACGCCCGGCGACTCACGCCGCTCGAACAACCAATCCTAATCGCAATCTCAATCCTAATCCTCATCTTAATCTCCTGCTCCGCCTTTACCCGTGGACGGAGGGATAAAGATTAGGATTGAGATTGAGATTAGGATTAAGAACGGGACTGCGGGTGAAGCCCCCCTTTCGTCAACCCCCCTTCCGCTGCTATCATTTCTGCATCCCGATTCCTCGGGAGATTCTTGCGGCACGGCGGTTCGGGGTCCGGTCCCATGCGCGATCCGATGAGCTGGTCGATCCCTCTGTTCCGGGCCTTCGGGATCCAGGTCAAGCTGCACATCCTCTACATCGTCATCACTCTGTCGATGCTCATCCGCGTTTACACGCAGACGGGGAGCAAGGGGCACCTGGCCGAGTTCGCGTTAATCTGGGTGTTGATGCTGTTCGTGGTGGTGCTGTTGCACGAGTTCGGGCACTGCTTCGCGGCCCGGCGCGTCGACGGCGAGGCCGAAGAGATTTTGATGTGGCCGCTCGGCGGCCTGGCCTACTGTGCCGTCCCGCATACGCCGCGAGCCAACTTCATCACGACCGCCGGCGGGCCGTTCGTCAACGTCTTGATTTGCCTCGCATGCACCGCCGCCCTCGCGAGCGCCGGCTATTTGCCGCCGCTTAACATTTTTGAATCGCGCCAGCTTTATCATCCGGAACTGCACAACTGGCAGACCGGCGAAGACGCCAAGCCGTTTTCGGACTCGCCGTACTTCATCACCGATGACGGACGCCGCGTCGCGTCGATGAATTACGTCGAGGAACCGGATGGCAAATTCATCGTCCCCGACCCTGCCAAGCCCGGTGGCTTGGTGCATGCACGCCGAGTCGGCGACGTTTACCCGCTCTGGGTCCTGTGGACCGCACGGCTGTTCTGGGTGAGTTGGATGCTGTTCTTGTTCAACCTCATCCCGGCTTTTCCGCTCGACGGCGGCCGCTTTCTGCAGGAAATCCTCTGGGCGCGATCGGACGATTATCGCTCGGCCACGCAGATCGCGTGCTGGTGCGGCATCGTCACGTCCGTGGTCTTCATGGTCCTGGCGATCGGTTTCAACGAGTCGCTCTATTTCGGGCTTGGTCTCTTCATGTTGGTTGCGAGTTTCTTGCAGCTTCGCACCCTGGAGGTCGAAGAGAGCGGCCAGTTTGGCTACGACTTCTCGAAGGGCTATGGCGGCTTCGGCCCCGACGAGGATGCGCCGGCCCCGAAGCCGAAACGCGTCGGCCCCATCAAGCGCTGGATGCAGGCGCGCCGGTCGCGCAAGCTCAAGGAGGAAGTCGAACAACGCGCCGCCGACGAGGCCCGCCTCGACGAGCTGCTCGACAAGATCGGCCGCCTCGGCAAGGAATCGCTGACCGCCGAGGAACGCCGATTCATGGACCGGGTGAGCGCCCGCTATCGCAATCGGCCCTGATCGAAAGGGTATAGGGGATAGGGGATAGAGTATCAGGGGCTACGTCGAACCCGGCCCAAGAAGCGGTGTCATTCCCATACCCTATACCCCATACCCTATACCCCCGGAAAGCAAGTGGTTGAGCCTCGCGTTCTCAAAGGCTTTCGCGACTACCCGCCCGCACTCATGATTCCGCGCGAGCGGCTCATGGAGGCCGCCCGTCAGGTCTTTCGCTCTTACGGCTTCGCTCCGATCGATACGCCGGCCATTGAGTTGACGGAGGTCCTGCTCGCCAAGGTTGAAGAAGGCGCGGAGATCAACAAGCAGCTCTACCGCTTCAAGGACGCCGGCGATCGCGATGTGGCCCTGCGTTTCGACCTGACGGTGCCGCTCGCTCGCTTTGTCGCGCAACATCACCTCATGCTCGGCCTGCCGTTCAAGCGCTATCACCTCGGAACGGTATGGCGCGGCGAAAGCCCGCAGGCCGGCCGCTTCCGCGAGTTCATGCAGTGCGACTTCGACACGATTGGCTCGCTGAGCAACGCGGCCGACGTGGAGATCGCGCTGGTTATAAACGACCTGCTCGTCGCGCTCGGCTTCGAACGCTTTGAGATTCACGTCAACAACCGCTTCGTGCTTAATGGGCTGCTTGCCCAACTCGGTCTCGCGGACAAGACGTCGTCGCTCCTCCGCTCGCTCGACAAGCTCGCCAAGATCGGCCGTGACAAGGTGATCGCGGAGATGGATAGGGAAGCGGGCGTCGGCGCCGAGCAGGCGGCGCAGGTCATCGCGCTCGCGGAGACGACCGGCAGCAACGTCGAGATTCTCGATCAGCTCGAGCGCCGCTTTGCCGACAATGCCGAAGCGACGAAGGGCGTGCAGCATCTGCGGGAGATGGTCGAAGTGTTTTACACCGTCGGCGTGCCCGAGGGGCGGCTCAAGGTCGACCTGTCGATATGCCGCGGGCTCGACTATTACACGGGTACCGTCTATGAGACGTTTCTGCTCGACAAGCCGGAGATCGGCAGCGTCTGCTCGGGCGGCCGCTACGACAACCTGGCAGGGTCGTTCACGAAACAGTCGCTGCCGGGCGTCGGTGCCTCACTGGGACTCGATCGCCTGATTGCCGCGATGGAGGCGCTCAATCTGCTGCCGAAAACGGCTACCGCGGCACCGGTGCTTATCCTGATGTTCGACGCCAAGCACTATGGCCACTACCAGCGCATGGCCAGGATGCTCCGGGCCGCGGGCATCGGGACCGAAGTTTATCCGGAAAAGAAGAAACTCCCCCAGCAATTCCAATACGCCGAGCGTCGCGGCTTTCGCCTGGCCCTGATCGCCGGCGGCAACGAGTTCGCGCAGGGCGTCTGGAAAATCAAGGACCTCGCGAAGAAGGAAGAACAAACCGTCAGCGAACAGGACATTGAGGCGACGATTCGAGGTCTGGTTGAAAAAGGCATTTAGCCACGGATTACACGGATGCGCACGGATAAAACAAAGATGAGATTTGTCTTTTGATTTATCCGTGCGCATCCGTGGTCAAATGGATCGGTCAAGCATGGATCGCGGCAACCACTATGAAGCGGCGTTCGAAGCGTATCTGCGCGATCGCCGACTTGGATACGTCGCCGTCGACGAGTCGCGCCGGGCGTCGCTCGAGGGCGAGCCGGTCAAGAGCATCGACTTTATCGTCTACGGTCTCGACGGGGTCCGGCTTCTCGTCGACATCAAGGGCCGCAAGTTTCCCGGCGGCAAGGATGGCAAGCCGCGCTTCACGTGGCAGAACTGGGCCTTCCGCGACGACGTCGAGGGCCTGGAGCGCTGGGAGGTCAGCTTCGGCAGCGAATATCGCGGCGTGCTCGTGTTCGCCTATTACATCGCTTCCGATGTCGACCTGCGGCGCGGCACCGCGGATGTCTGGGTCTGGAAAGGACGGCGCTATCTCATGCGCGCAGTCGTGGTCAACGACTATCGCCGGCACATGCGTGTCCGCTCGCCGAGCTGGGGCACGGTGCATTTGCCGACGGCCGCGTTCCGCGAAGTCGTGCGACCGTTGCGTGAATTGACGCATCCGCGCGAGGTCGCGGCCGGATGACGCCCGCGCGCCCGGACCGCTACCACGCCCTCGATGCCCTGCGCGGCTTCGCGATGCTGCTGGGCATTTTGCTGCACGCGGCAATCCCCTACCTGCACACGAAATTTCCGGCCTGGCCCGTGCAGGACCGGCATCGCAGCGTCTTCTTCGATGTGATTCTTCTCGGGATCCACGACTTTCGCATGCAGGCGTTCTTTTTGCTCGCCGGTTTCTTCGGCGCCCTACTCTATGCCCGCTATGGCGCCCTCGGCACGATCACGCACCGGCTCAAGCGCATCGCCTTGCCGCTGGCGATCGCGATGGTCACAGTGATCCCGGTGTTGCAAGCTGTGAGCGCCTATGCCGCGGCGACGGTTTATGTGGTCAACCCGGCCGAAGCGCCAGGCGGCGAGAAATTCAAAGAAGTGCTGTCGGCCGCCGACACGCCGAGCGGCGTGGTGGGCCATTTCTTTACGAGCGGCATGTTTGTCAATTATCTGATCCCGGCGCATCTGTGGTTCCTCTGGTATCTATTGCTCTGTTTCGCCGTCATGCTGCCACTCGCCCTGCTCGCTGATCGCTTGAAGGACCATGCCATCGGACGGGCCTGCGACGCGGCCGCCGGCTGGCTGTTCGCAGCGCGCGGCCGCTGGCTGGTGCTCACGGTCCTCACATTGCCGGTGATGTTGTTGATGAGCGTCCCCGGGGTGCCGGACACACCGTTGACCTGGCTGCCGATCTGGCATCTGCTCGTCTACTATTTGCTCTTCTTCGTTGTCGGCTGGACGCTGTATCGACATCGCGACAAGCTCGCCGAGTTCGCCCGCGGCTGGTTCGCGTGGCTGATGATCGCCAACCTCTTTGTGTTGCCGATCGGGCTATTCCTCTTCGATTTGAGCCAGCACCCCGAGACAGCGGACCTCGTGGATGCCGAGTCGTTGCGCTTGCCGTTGAACGCGGTGCTCGTGCTCTTTAGCTGGTTGATGATCGGCGGCCTGCTCGGGCTTTTTTTGCGCTTTTTGTCGGTTGAACGAGCCTGGGTGCGCTGGCTAGCGGACTCGGCATACTGGTGCTATTTGGTGAGCTTGCCGCCGGTGATCGTGTTCCAATTCTGGATTGCGGATTGGGATGTGCCGGGGGTGGTCAAGTTCCTGGTCGTCGGCGCCGGCACGATGGCTGTGGTGCTGGCAACCTATCGGATCGGCGTGCGCTATACGTGGATTGGGCGGCTGCTCAATGGGCCGCGGGGGCATCGGTGATGGGACTCAAAGGACGAATAGGACGGATGGGTCATTGGTCGCATCCGTCCGATCCGTCCCATCATTGACGTCGCCTAGTGGCAGACCTCCATCACCAATTCCGTCGCTGGCGGTGCAACCTCCCCCACTGCAATGGCCCCCCGCATCAAGGGCAGCGCATTGGCCAGCGTTGCATCATCGCGGTAATGCACTTCCAGAATTGCATCGCCAACAGACACGCGCTCCCCCATATGGGCCCGGATCACGACGCCCACCGCGTGATCGACCTTGTCCTCCGCGCGATTGCGGCCGGCGCCGAGCATCATGCCGGCGACGCCAATCTTTTCCGCATGCAAATCCGTCACATAACCCGGCCGCTCGGCGTTAATCGTCATCTGCTTCGGCGCCTTGGCGAAGCCGGCATAATCGTCGACGATGCGCGGGTCGCCGCCCTGTTGCGCGACGATCTGACGGAATTTCTCCAGACCCGCACCACTGGTCAAAGCCACACGCACCTTGGCTTCGGCCTCCGCATCCGCCGTCGCCAGCTTCGCAAGCCGAACCATTCGCGCGGCCAGGATGACGGAAAGGTCTTCCAGGTCTTTCGGCCCGCGGCCCTTCAACGTTTCCAGGCACTCCATGACTTCCAGGGCGTTGCCAATGGTGCGGCCGAGCGGCACATCCATGGCCGTGATGAGCGCTTCCGTTGGCACGCCGTTGGCGTTGCCGACCCCGACGATCGATTGCGCCAGCGCGCGGGCGCGAGCGCGGGTTTTCATAAAGGCCCCGCAGCCGGCCTTCACGTCCATCACGAGCGCGTCGATGCCCTCGGCCAGCTTCTTGCTGAGGATCGACGCGGTGATGAGCGGAATGCTCTCGATGGTGCCGGTCACGTCGCGCAGGGCATAGAGCTTACGATCCGCCGGCGCGACGCGCGCCGTTTGCCCGATCATGCCGACGCCGATTTTCTTGAGCGCCGTGCGCAATTCGTCTTCTTCGAGACCGACGCGGAAACCGGGCATGGCTTCGAGCTTGTCGAGTGTGCCGCCGGTATGCCCGAGCCCGCGGCCGGACATCATGGGGACGATGACGCCGCACGCCGCCGCCAGCGGGGCAAGAATCAACGACGTCTTGTCGCCGACGCCGCCGGTGCTGTGCTTGTCGACTTTCGGGCCGGGCACGTCGTCCCAGCGATAGCGCGTGCCAGAGCCGGCCATCGCTGCGGTCAACGTCGCGGCCTCGGCGGGCGTCATGCCATTCAAGAAGATCGCCATGAGCAGGGCCGAGAGCTGATAGTCCGGCCAAGACCCGTCGGCCGCGGCCTGGGAGAAGGCTTCAATCTCGGCGCGCGTGAGTTCCTGCCGGTCGCGCTTCTGGCGGATCACGTCGACGGCACGCATGGATTATCTCCACAAATTTCACCGACATGGCAAATCAGCGTCTCTCGTAGGATACTCAGGAGAAATGAGGGTTTGCCGTGAGCGTCGCGCACGCCGTGTTGATTGCCGTCGAGGAGTCCGCCGATTTGCCGTTTGCGGCGGACGAGATGCGCCAACTTGCCGCACGGCTCGAAGGCATTGGCGTGCCGAAGTCGCGGCAGACGGTACTGGTCGGCCCGCTGGCGACGCGCTCGGCCATTGAGTCGCGTTTGCGGCGACTGACCGGCACATTGCATGCTGGCGACACGATTTGGTTCGCGTTCGCTGGGCCGGCGTTTCAGGAGGATGGCCGCGGTTATCTCGCTTGTGCGGATACCTTGGCCGATGATCGGGCCGCCACAGCGCTCGCGGCCGCGAACCTCGTTCAGCAACTGAGTTCCACCGGCGCCCATCTTCGATTTCTGCTCGATGCACCCGAGTTGAACGATGAAGAGCTGACGGAGTTGTTCCCCGAGTCGTCCGGCCATCTCGCATTGACCGCGAGCGGTGAGGGCCAGCCATCGCATGCCGGCGCCGGCCGACGGCTTTGGCTCCAATTGGTCGGCGACGCGCTTGCCGGCCGGGCTTCCGCGGCATTGGATGAGAACCAGTTGACTGCGGATGCGCTCATCGAATGGCTAAAGAAAGAACTACCACGGGCCATTCGCAAGGTGGCCTCAGCGCCGAAGAAGCAGACGCCGTTGTTATTTGGGGATGGCGCGACGTTGCTGTCCACCGTGTGCGCTACGCCGCAAGCGGCGCGGTTGGATCTCAAACAGCTCAAGCGCATCGTTTTTCGCGGCGAAACGCGTGACCGGGTCAAGAATCTGGCCGGCTTTCAAAAGAGCTTCAGGCTGCCCGATGCAGCCACACCTTCGGCACAGAAGTGGACCTGTCGCCTTGCCGCTGACGATCTGCGGGCGCGCATCGAGGAGATCTACAACGCTCTACGCGAGCATCTCGGCTTCAAACGCAAGGACCTTGAAACCACCATTTCCGCCGATGGCGTCGGCTTCATCCGCACACCGAGCTTCGATTTCACGATGAGCATCAGCCTCGATCCAGACGAACCGACAAGCGTTGTCTGGCGTCGCGAGATTGCTCAAGTGACCGATCCCGATATCCTGCGTACCGAGGGCTTTCGCACGGTCTTTGGCGGAACACTCGAAACGCTGCAATTCGATTTCGAGAAGCCGATCGACGTGAAGGAACTTGTCGATCGCATTGAAGACGATCCACCGCCCGGCGTCAAGGTCCGCGTGGCGAGCGATGGCTCTTCGTGCGATGTGTCGGTACAAGGATTCGCTGGCCGCATCCATGTCGAGCGCGCGAGCCTGCGCGTCGAAGGCCCGCCGGGCCTGACGCCCGACTCGCTGGTCGAGCAGTTCTTTGCCTTCCAGTCACGCTTCGGCGGCAAGAAGGGACTGCCCGCACTCGGCAGATAACCTTCGACTTTGAGTGCCCGATCGGATACTCTGCCACCAATCCCCTTTCGCACGAGGCGATTCCATGCGCACTCTCCCCAAACTGGCGGCCGGCGTCGCGGCTACCGGCGTCTTCCTTCTTGCGGCCTTGGCCCGTCAAGACGCGCCACCGAAGGTCGCTGAGAAGCCGCCGGAGATGAAGTTCGAGGAAGTGAAGGAGATCGCGCCTGGCGTCTTCTTCCGGTACTCGTCGATCAGCGCCACCGACAAGACGATCCCGTTCGGCGGCTGCAACAACACCTGGGTCGTCTTCAAGGACTACGTCGTCGTCATCGACGCCAACTTCCCGAAGGAGGCGGCCGACGTGCTCGCGGCCATCAAGAAGACGACCGACAAACCGGTGAAATACGTGCTCGATACGCATCATCACGGCGACCACGCGTATGGCAACGCCGTCTGGGCCAAGGCCGGCGCCAAGGTGCTCAGCTCGAAGAATTGTGCCCGCCTGCTCAAGACGACCGGTCCGAAAGGCTGGGAGGAAGCCAAGAAGACGGACGACCACGGCGTGGGTACGAGCGAATTAAAACAGGTTGATGAAGTCTTCGACGAGAAGCTTGTGCTCGAAGACGACACGCAGCGGGTCGAGTTGCTGTATCTGGGTCATGCGCACACCAGCGGCGACGCCGTCGCTTACTTGCCGAAGCACAAGATCCTGTGCACCGGCGATGCCTGCGTGAATGGCGCCTTCAACTACATGGGCCACTCGAACTCCGGCTCGTGGATTCAGTGCCTGGAAAAAATGGAAAAGCTCGACATCAAGTTCGTCTGCCCCGGCCACGGCAAGGTGGCGACCAAGGATCTCCTTGCCACGCAGAAGCGCTATTTCGCCGACATGCGCGCCCAGATTCAGAAGGGTGTCGACGGCAAGAAGTCGCTCGAGGACATCACGGCGGCACTCGACATGCCGTGGTACAAGGAATGGACCGGCAAGGACGCGAAAGAGATCAAAGACAACGTCGAGCATGTCTACAAAGAACTGACCGGCAAAATTGACCACGACCGGCTGGGGCTGGGCTCGCCGAACGGGTGGCCGTATGCGACGCCGGGGGACAAAGTGGTGGGTCGCTAGTAGGCCATCTACCTTAATCTGGTGGGCAATTGCTTCGGTCTCCGCCCGCACGGACCCAACGGTTTAAGGCAGACGGACTACTAGGCTCGACCGTCGCCCACCTTCGCCCGCAGCATCTCCATCAATCGTCGAAAGTCGGCCACGTAGTCAGCTAGGAAGCCCCATTCGGTGCCGTCGGTCAAGAGGACACGGCACTGACGAATCGCGACGACTCCGGAGGACATCGACACATCGTCGAAGCGAACGACCTGATCCCACTCGACACTCTCCCAATCTTCTCCGCGTGCCCGGACTAGGCCGCGCGCACAGACAAAGATCCAGGTTCGAGGAGCGCGTCGCGGCAGGATTACGGCCGCCGATCCGACGGCCATCAGGCAACCACCCAGGAACATGTAGATCGTTGCGGACTTGTCGCGTGCCGCGGCCAGCGCCGCCCCATTCACGAAGCCGGCAAATCCGAGCACAATGAGGAACCCGCCGAGCAGAGTCGACAGCGTCCGGAAACGCAGGTTCGGACCAAATGCTTCCTCGGGTGGGCCGAACCGGTCGAGAAGATCAGCAGGGAGATCGGGCGGTGGAGACTGGCGTGCCATCGTGTGACTCGGCGGTTAGGAAGCCTGGAACTATGCTGAAGCCTATGAAAAATCTCATCGGGTTTTGTGCCCTGCTCCTCGCTCTCCCCGCCGCGGCCGCCGACCCCGAGCCCCCGAAGCCGACTTCGCATACCGAGCGCGACATTCAGGGGTGGACCGTCCACCTCGACGACCGTCTGCTGAAGGGGCCAGACGCCGAACTGGGCACTCTGGCCATTGGACTTCTCGAAGGCCAGCTCCGCGTGATCGCGCTCACGCTGCCCGAGGACAAGGTCCAGCGTCTCCGCAAAGTGCCGATCTGGCTCGACCGCATGCACGGCAAGCTGGTGCCGGCGCAATATCATCCGAGTCCTGAGTGGTTGGCGGGGAACGGTTACTCGCGCGAGCTGGCGAAGTGCGTTCACGTGCCGGATGCTAAATATTTCGCGGCCCCGCGGCATCAACGCGAGCAGCCGTCGGCGATGTTGCATGAACTCGCGCACGCGTATCACGATCAGGTGCTCGACTTCAACAACGCCGAGATCAAGGCCGCGTGGGACGGCTTCGTCAAGAGCGGCAAGTACAAGAAGACGCTGCACATTAACGGCAGCGAGACCAAGCATTATGCGCTGACGAACGAGAAAGAGTTCTTCGCCGAGATGACTGAATCGTATTTCGGCCGCAACGATTTCTACCCCTTCAACAGCGGCGAACTCAAGCGCGAGGAGCCGGAGATCTTCAAGTTGCTGGAGAAGGTCTGGGGCAAGCTGCCGTAGCTCATCAAGACAGCACGAATTCTCTGCAAGGAAGCGTGAACCGGGCTCATCGGCGCGAGCATGTCGCCAAATGTGCGCAGATGAGCGCGTCGTTATTTCGGATGTGATCGCTTCTGAAATCTGATGAAAAGTATTCTCCCGCAAAATGTTACGCGTATTGATTGCAAAGCATTGCACAAAAAGCGGCGAAACGAGTTAAGGGGTGTGTGCAGTGAAAGCAATGAGTTCGGCGGCAAGAGCGAAGCTCACCGCCAAACGCTTCCCTCCGGCTCGTGCGGTTGACGGGCTTCGCGGAGTAGTGCCGCGAGCCGCTTGAGGTCCGCATCATCAAGGTGCCCGAGTTGCCGGGCATGGCAGTCGGCTAGCGGGCCAGCTATGTCGGCGAGTTGCTTCAGGCCAGCGTCGGTGATGCGCACGCGCACGACGCGGCGATCGCCGGCCTGCTTTTCACGGGTCACTAAGCTGCGCACCTCAAGCCGGTCAATCATCCGCGTCACGTCGGGGGCCCGCGAGACCAGGCGGTCGGCCAGTGCCAGCGTCGGCACCGCCTCGCGGGCGGCCTTGAGCAGTCGCAGCACGTTGTACTGCTGAGCCGTCAGGTCATAGCGCGCGAAGAGTTCATCTTCGAGGGCGCGCAGGCGATCGTACGTACGCCAGAGGCCGAGGTAGACCTCTTGGAGGAGCGAGTCGAAGCGCGGAGAGGCATCGGTCGCCATGTGTTTCACCGCGACGGTTGGCCGGTGAGCAAGTTCTTATCTGCGTTGCCGAGGTTGAGCACTTTGGCCCATTCGCCATAGGCCGGGTTCGGCAGGATGATCCACTCGCGGCCAAAGAGGTCCTCGCAGCGATCGACGGCGGCGGCACGCGCCGCGATGGCGGCATGCAATTTCGCCGCGTCTGTCGTTTTCGGCCCCGGCTTCAGGTTGTCGACCGTCGACTTGAAGTCGCCTTCGTGGAAATCGCGCAAGTTGTCGCCAAGATAGAGCAGCACGGTATGGCGGCGCTCGACCTTAGCCCGCCGGGCAGTCTTGTCGGTGATCAGGAATGGCTTGCCGTCGGGGCCGAAATCCTCTTCGGCGGCGAGCAGATTGTCAGTCGGCACGTCGATCTCGAGCAATTCGAGCGCATTGCCGGTGCTAATGCGGAATTCCTTCTTGTGCTGGCGATTGGTGATATACACGACGGCGACGCCGAGCCGCTTGGCTTCGTCGATGAACGCCTTCGCGCCGGGCACGAGGCGGACTTGCGCAAAGCCCGAGCGCTCCCAGTCATTCCATGTCTCCGGATCGAACGCGAGGCCGTTGCGAATAAGCCGTGCTTGAAATTCGCCGTTGTCGAGCACGGTCTCATCCAGGTCGAGTACCACGGCGGGCGGCTTGGCCCATCCGCCCGGCGGGGGCGACTGGACCTTCTCCTTCAATCGCCGGCGCGCCAGGTTGTACGCCTGATAGCAGCACGCGCGATATTCCGCCGAGACGTGCATCCACAGGTTGCCATCGAGGGCGCGGTTCGGCGGATCTTCGAGCACAACCGCTCGCGGGGCCGGCAACTCCTGGGCGGCGGTCCGCGGACCGGCGACGTAGAGGCCGGCTGCGAAGCCGGCGATGCCGACGGCGACGAAGGTACAAACTTGACGGCCCGAAGGCATGGCGTCCTCAACGGTGTGGGATCGGTGAAGTGATTCCATGCGATGCTGCCTCGGCCGGCAAGGGAGGCATCTTCGACATCGGCACGACGGACGAGTTGTGGGATCGCGACTAAAACTCCTGCATGCCGATTTCCGAGAAGCTTGCGTCGTTCGTTGAAGCAGTCCGCGGCAGCGGGCTGCTTCCCAATGCGGAAGTGGATGCGCTCGCCCACGCCGCGTCGCAACCCGATGCCGACCCCGAGCCACTGGCACGCGATCTTGTCCAGCGCAAGCTACTGACGGCTTATCAAGTGCGCCGCCTCTGGAAGGGCCGCGGTCCCGAGCTTTTTCTCAACCAATATGTGCTGATCGATCGCCTTGGCGAAGGCGGCATGGGCGAAGTGTTCAAGGCCCGGCACACGCGACTCGACCGCGACGTGGCCCTCAAGGTCATGCGCAAGGAAAAGATGGCGAACCCGGAAGCCGTCAAACGCTTTCGCCGTGAGATCCGGGCTGCCGCGACGCTTGCGCATGAGAACGTCGTCATGGCCTACGATGCCGACCAGTCGGGCGACGTCCACTTCTTCGCGATGGAGTTCGTCGACGGCACGACGCTCGATCGCCTCGTGCGCGACAAGGACCCGCTGCCGGTCGATGAGGCGTGCGATTACATTCGTCAGGCGGCGCTTGGCCTGCAACATGCCTATGAGAAGGGCCTCACGCATCGCGACGTCAAGCCGGCTAACCTGCTCGTCGACAAGAACGGCGTCGTCAAGATCACGGACCTGGGCCTCGTGCTTGTTGACCCCGCTTCGGGTGAAGTGGCCACGCAGATCACGCGGGAAGGACTCACCGTCGGCACGCCCGACTTCGTCGCACCGGAGCAAGCGCGGAACCCGCGTGCCGCCGACGTGCGGGCCGACATCTATGCGCTTGGCTGCACGCTCTACTACGTGCTCACGGGCGAGGTGCCCTTTCCCGGCGGCACACCGACCGAGAAGATGCTGCGCCATTCGCGTGACACGATCCCGGTCCCGACGCGCGCGGAGATCGGGGCCGGTGTCCTGGAAGTGCTCGCAAAAATGACGGCGCGCAAGCCCGAGCAGCGCTACGGCACGCCAGCCGAGGTCGTCGCCGCGCTCGAACCGTTCGCCCGCCGCGCCGGACCGCCGCCCACACCGCCGCCGCTGCCAACGTTGACCGAGTCCTTGACGGCCGACGACTTGCCGACGCCGCCAACCGCGCCGCCGGTGGATAGCCGTTTTCAATTGCCGTCCAAAACCGATCGGCCGCGAGCGCGGCGCGCTGGGTGCTTTGGCGTGGTGCTCGTGGGCCTCGCCGTTGGCGTCGCGATTGGGCGGATGGTTTAAGGGGTGATGCCATCTCGTTTCGTTCGCAGACACACACACACACCCGAAACGCAATTATTTGGCCGATGTCGACGCAAGAGATTGATCTGTCAAGATTAGCGCCGAAATCGGTTTCATTTCGCGCGTCCAAAGCGTGTCCAAGAATGGCGGATTCGCCTCTGGAGTAAGTGTTTTTGAACACACTTGTGTTGCTTTGCAATGAAAAAGTTCGGCGCGCGGCGAATTCGTTTCATCCAGAATTGAGAGATGGCCAACACACACACTGGGGTTGACCATCTCTGCCTGCGTTTTCGCGCCCATCCCCAAGTCTGTAAAGGAGATGGGTTGAAAATGCGGAGTTTTAATTCTAGTGGCAGAAGCCCTCTGAAAGCTGCGCCAACTGTGAACGTTGCTGCTTTGTGCACATTCACGCGCCGAATCGCGTTCAGACTCGTTTTAGGCCAAACGAAGCGGTTGCAGAAAACCGCGCAATAGCAGATTTTCCCGTCGAAATTGCGTTTCTGGTATCGTTTCTGGCATGTGGGCCGCCGTGGCTCTTGATCACTTCTCGATCTGCAGCAACTCGCCCCATTCCGTGGTTTCGACTTGCACGTCGCCGAGCGTCGATGGCTCGTCGCCGAAGACGGCGAGTCCCAACAAGATCGGCCGCTTGCCCGTGCGGGCCGGACCCGCCAGTTTGACCCAGCGCGACGGCTTGCCTTCGGCGTCCGGCGACTCGACCAGCCGATGGAACGTCGGACCGAAGCCGGTCACGCTCAATTGCGGCGGCCACACGCGCACGCGCGGCTTGTCCGCCTTCACCAGGTCGCCGAGGCCGCGAAGTACGCGATCGAGAAGGCCCGGCACGTCGTCCGGCGTAATGGCGTCCTGTTGTTTGCCCGTCGGCGCGACGACCACCAGCCGAATTCGGCCGGGCATGCCATTCACTTTCAAACGCTGACCGCCAACTGCCGGCGCGGGCGGATACTCGCTCAAGTCCTCGCGCTGGCCTTGCTCCAGGTCCGGCGCCCGTTTCTTGCCTCTCGCCAGTTTGACCACGACGAGTAAGACGATGACCG
Organism: Gemmataceae bacterium; assembly: GCA_036266155.1. GTDB lineage: Bacteria > Planctomycetota > Planctomycetia > Gemmatales > Gemmataceae > SIAJ01. The sequence goes on from DATANR010000346.1 coordinate 18,025, forward strand.
CGACGATGACGACGATCACCAACACGTCATTGTTGCGAACCTTGTCGAGAAGGCCGTTCACTTGTGCCCAGAGCATGGCTCCATCCCCCCCGGTATGATGAATGAGGTCGGCGTGATTCGAGTTTCGGGGTTCCGGCCCCCGGTTTCAAGAGGTTGACGATGCTTCCGCTCATGCTCGCAATGACGTTGGGCGCCGATCCGGCGCCGTGGGATAAGGACGAGGCCGCTCATCTGACGAACATCAAGCAAGTGACCACCGAGTTTGTCCGTGCAGGCGAAGGTTACTTCGCGCCGGATGGCCGACAGGTCATTTACCAGGCCGAGGAAAAGGACACCGGCAATCCGTTCTATCAAATCTTCATTCAGGATCTGACGACCGGGAAGAAGCACCGTGTCAGCCCAGGCGTCGGCCGCACCACGTGTTCGTTCTTCCGACCTGACGGCAAACGCGTCATCTTCGCCAGCAGCCACACCGATCCGGACGCGAAGAAATTGCAGGAAGCCGAGTACAAGCTGCGCGAAGAGAACAAGGCCAAAGGCATTCGGCCGCGCTACACCTGGGACTTCGATCCGCACATGAAGATCTACGAGTCCGATCTCGATGGCGGGAACATCAAGTGCCTGACGCCCGATGCCAAGGTCTACACGGCCGAGGGGAGTTACTCTGCCGATGGCAAACGGATTGTTTATAGCTCCGGCCCGGCGCGCAACGTCGAGCTGTTCATCATGGACGCCGACGGTTCGAACGCGAAGCAGATCACGCATGCGCCAAATTGCTACAACGGCGGCCCGTTTTTTTCACCAGACGGGACCAAGGTCATCTTCCGCAGCGACCGCAAGGAGCGTGACCGGCTCCAGCTGTATGTCATCAACGCCGATGGCACCGGCGAGAAGGCCCTAACAGATAAAGATACATGGGTTTACTGGGCTCCGTACTGGTACAAGGACGGCAAGCACATCATCTACACGGCCGCGGATCACTCGGACCCGACGGCTCGACCTAATTATGACCTGTACTGGATGAACATCGAAACGGGCAAGTCGGTGCGATTGACGTTTGCTCCGGGCGCCGACGTGCTGCCGGTCTTTTCGCCGGATTACAAGAAAGTGATGTGGACGAGCAACCGCGACGGCCGCTCGCCAAGCCAGCTTTACATTGCGGACTTTATGCCGCCAAAAGAATGAGACCGAAAACTCCATTCATTGTGAAAAACAGGCGACGCCGTGCCCCCTCTTTGTCGCGGTGCGGCACGTTAACTGCTCCGCTTGTGACTTGGCGGGAGCTGATCGAACCGGGAGAGAGCCATGCAGGCGGCAGCAACATCGGTCCGGACGACCAAAGTTCTGATCGTGGAAGACAATCTTGACGTGGCCGATACGCTGGCACGGTTCCTGCACATTGGGTGCGGATTCGACGTGGCGACTGCGACGGACGGGGTAAAGGGCGTGCGCGCCGCCGTGTTTAACCCGCCTGACGTGGTCATTATCGATATCGGCTTACCGAAACTAAATGGCCTGCTCGTCGCCGAGCAAATTGTCCAGGAGCTTCCGCACCGGCCGCTGTTGATCGTCGTGACCGCCTTTGGCGACGCCGCGACACGTTCCCTCGCCGAGGAGGTCGGGATCGATCATTTCTTGACCAAGCCGGCGGACCCATTCGTGATCGAGCAGTTGATCGAGGATCACATGGGGAGCGGCCATGCTCCCTTTTCGGAGGGAGAGAGTTGGCGCGAGGGGATTTGAAGCCGCGGCGGATCAAACCCCCTCCTCCCTGCCTATTTCCTTACCTTGCTCCCATCAGCAATCGTCATCTGGTTGTACCCTTCCTTCCACGCGCCGCGGACCTCGACCTGGCCGACGTAATCAGCTTCGCCGAGCGTGGCCGTCCAATCCTTCGCGAGGCGTCCCTCCGTATCGACGTACACCTTCACCAGATAACGCCCCTGGGGCAGGCTCGGCTTGCCGGTGGACCAGCGCTTGGCGCGCGGCGAATCTGGTTCGGCAAATAGCGTGACCGTATGTTGCCAGAGCTTGCCCTTGCCCCAGACCACGCGGTCCGATGACGCGATCGGCTTGGCCTCCCACGTGCCCGCCTTGTCGTCCCACGCATATACGTCGGCTTGCAACAGCTTGTCGCTCCAGGAGGGCGGAGTGTTCTCCAGTTTGAGCCAGGCTTCGGTTCCGAACTTGAACGGCCCCTTCGAATCGGCCGGCAAATCAGTGCTCTTCGCGTACTTGCCGGCCTTGATCGCCGCCACGTCGTCGACCCATTGGCGGAAAGCCTTGTGCCCCTGGTCGCCGGGCGCGAACTTGATGCCGCCCTCGTGCTTGACCTTGCCGAGCGGCTTCTGCAGGAGCAGGCTCTTCTCGGGATCAGCGGGGTCAATCAATTTGCTCGCGAGCAAGTAGTCCATCGTCGCTTGCGGGCCGGCCTTCTTGACCCACGCCACGCGGTCGCCATGCTCCTTGCGCAGCTTGTCGTTCTGCGGCGTGCCTTCGGTGTGGCAGTTCATGCAGCGGAAACGCAGGGCCCAAACGGTTTGTTCGAATGATGCCAAGAGGCGATCGTTACGTGCGTGACGAATGACTTCATTTGGCAGCTTCGGTTGCGCTCGGTCGGCCGCGTCCAACTTGGGAGTGTCGCGGAGAGCCGGGTCGGCGGCGCAGGTTTTGATCCAGGCGGAGAAGGCTTCGTACTCAGCCTTGCGGTTCTTGGTGTGAACGGCGGGCGCCCTCGGATCTTCGTTACCCATTGTGATCAACGTGAGGATTTTCGACTTCTCCGGTGCCGTCAGGTCGATGAGTCCCTGATCGCGTAAAGAGCGAAACGTCTTGTCGGCCGACGGCAGAATGTAATCCTTGAGATCGACGCCCGCGAGGTGACACTGCACGCAGCTCGACGGATTGGGCGACTTGAAGATCGGCAGGATGCGCGTCTCGAATACCTGGGCCGGCGACGGATCGGCGGCGCGAATTGTTGAGGCAAGAACGAGCGCGGCGAGCAGTCCGAATCGGCGCATCACTTGTTCTTCTCCTTGAGCGCTTTCACCTTGGCCAGCGTCTTGTCCGGGTCCTTCTGGACACCATTTTCACATCCCTTGCAGCAGACGAACACTGGCTCACCCTTCACCATCACCTTGATCGGCACGCCCATCGAACCGAGTTCCTGGTCGGACTCGGCACAGAGTTTTTGCTGTTCGGCCAACGCCCGGTCCTCCGCGGGGAGTTGATCGAGATTGGCCTTGATGGTGTCCGCGTTGGCCTTGGGCATCGGCACGGACTTCGACTGGTCACAACCGGCGACGATGATGACGACAGCGAACAGAGACAAGATGCGAATCATGAAAAGACTCCGGGAGGAAGGCGTCAGTTTATTCAGTTTGTGTGTCGGTTACATCGTCGTCATCCCGCAAGCCCTCAACAACGCATCCTGAACCGCCAGGTCATGATCGGGCGGATAATCGTGAGCTTTCTCGCCGCGGATCACCTTGGCCATGTCCGCGGCATCCGCGACGTAGCGCTCGAATTTGGGCAACTTCACGTCCTGGTAGCCGCGTTTGTAATCGCCGCGTGATTTGGAGAACGTCACGCGCACAGCCGGGTCGTCGAGCGGCTGGATGTGCAGCGTCCCCTCCGTCCCGCAAACGACCAGATGACGGCGTGCGGTGCCGTCGACTTCCACCGCACTCGCGGTCACACTCGCCAGCGCCTTGGGATACTCGAACATGCCAATCACATGGTCAGATAGTTTGTCGTCGAGCTTCGATACGTGCCGAGCATGGTTGACGACATTGGTCGGCTTGCCGAGGATGCCGATCACGATGTCGAGCACGTGACAACCCAGCTCGAACATGATGCCGCCGGGGAACTTGGCCAAGTCGCGGCGATCGCCGGCATCGACAACCTTGCCCATTACCGCGTGCACGTCGAACGGCTCGCCGAGCCAGCCTTTCTTCAAGCAGTCACGCAGCAGGATGACGCCCGGGTTGTAGCGGTACATGTAGCCCATCTGCACCATGAGCTTCTGCTTCGTTGCCGCATCCAGAATCGCGCGCAACTTCGGCAGCGAATCACCCGGCGGTTTATCTGTGTGCACATGCTTGCCGGCCGCAATGCACGCCTGAGCATTGTCAAGCAGGTCGGCGACACGCGTCTCGACCAACACGGCTTGCAGGCCGGGCGTGTTCAAGAGCTGCTCGCGCGTCAGCCACGGTAGCCCTTGAAACGCCGGCGTCAAAGCGGCGCGCTTGCGTAACCCCTCATCCGGCTCAACGATGCCGACGACTTCGTAGTCCGGCGACTTGCGGTAAACGCCCAGCTTGCTCGCGTGCGCATGGCCAATGCCGATCTGGCCGATCTTGATCCGCGGCGGAGGCGCATCGGCGTGCGCTGGCGAGGCGAGCACGGCGGTGGTGCTGGCATACTTCAGAAAATCGCGTCGCTTCATGATCGGCTCCGTTCGTGCAATCGCTCCCTATTTGGCATACGACTGGTAGAACAAAGTGCATGCGACCTCTCCTCATTTGCCTCGCCCTCGCATCGTTTGTTTCCGCCAGCGAATGGCCCGCGTGGCGTGGCCCCACGGGTCAGGGCCTCTCGACCGACAAGGGCCTGCCCGTCACGTGGGGCGGCAAAGACAACTCCAATGTCCGCTGGAAGGCCCCGCTCTATCCGGGGACGGACAAGGTGCGCTTCGACCAGAATCAATCGAGCCCCATCGTGCGCGATGGCAAGGTGTTCGTCACGCTGTCGTACTGGCCGGCTGGCGCGAACCCGGAGAAGGAGCCGCCGGAACATCATGTGGTCGCCTTTCGCGCGACCGACGGCGAACGCCTCTGGGACGCGAAGGTCCCGCCTGGCCCGTGGCTGTTGAAGGACTTGCGCGGCGGCTACTCGGCCCCGACGCCGACTTCCGACGCCGGGCGCATCTACGTCCTCTTCGGCTCGTCGGTCGCTGCCGCCCTTGATCGCGATGGCAAGATCGTTTGGCGGAAGGAACTGACGCCGTTTTCCTTCGACGTCGCAATGGGTGTGAGCCCCGTGCTAGTGAAGGATACGGTCGTCATCGCGTGGGATCAGACCAACAAGACCTCGCGGCTGATCGCCCTGGATACGAAGACCGGCGACATCAAATGGGAGAAGAAACGGCCGACCGCCGACTGGGGCCATAGCACGCCGACGCTCGTTGAAGTGAAGGAGAAGACGCAACTTCTGGTTGCCGGTGCGACGGCCCTCGAAGGCGTCGATCCCGCGACCGGCGACACGCTCTGGTCGTGCACGTCCGGCGATGCGAAGCCGGCGCGCATCGGCGACACACTCTCGCCCGTGCTGGCCGGCGGGCTCGTCTACATCGACAGCGGCCGCGGCGGCACCGGCATCGCCGTCGACCCGACCGGCACGGGCGACGTGACCAAGACGCACATCAAGTGGAAGCTCGCCAAAGTGCCCGACGGCAGCATCGGCTCGCCGGTGGCCGTCGGCGATTACCTCTACCGAATGCAGAACCCGGACGTGCTGAAATGCTACCGCCTGTCGGACGGCAAAGAACAATACTCCGAACGGCTCAACGGCGCCTCGGCGATCCCGAGCCCCGTGGCCACCGCTGACGGCCGAATTTATTTCGCGAACGGCGGCAAGAGCTTTGTCGTTCAAGCGGGGCCGAAGCTGGAACTGTTGGGAACCAATGATTTGGGGGACTCATCGCAAACGTCGCCCGCGGTCGCGGACGACCGGCTAATCATCAAGGGCGGTCGGAACGTTTATTGCATTGAAGCGAGGAAATAGCAGCCACTACTCAACATGCCGCGCGTCATTCCACAGCCGGATCGCCGGTTCCGACTGATCGTGGTCATACCCCAGCACGCATACCGCGGCGGTTGACAACAGCAACAGTTGCCCCACCTCTGGCCCGAGCCCGATCCAGCGGGCGGCGATGACACGCGAAATGTGCCCGTGGGCGAAGATCAGCGTATCGCCGTCGACGGCTCGGATGCGGGCGATCATGCGATCAACGCGGGCCGCGACTTGGGTCGGCGATTCGCCGCCCGGCGCACCGTCGCGGAAGACGACCCAGCCCGGTTGCCGGGTGCGAATCTCGGCGGACTTCAACCCTTCAAACTGTCCGTAGTCCCATTCCCACAAGTCCGGCTCTGACTCGGCTCGATCGCCGAAGCCGGCCAATTCACACGTCCGCCGAGCGCGAATTGCAGGACTCGTCCAGACCCGTGCGAGTGACAATCCCGCGAGACGACCTGCGAGACGACGAGCGGCATCCTCGCCCCGCGGCGTAAGTGGAACGTCGGTGCGCCCCGTGTGTCGGCCAAGTGCGGCCCACTCGGTTTCGCCGTGGCGGACGAGATAGAGATTTGGGAGTGCGCTCATCAGGATAATCTACGCCAGCAACTCCGCCCGAACGCGGCCCTCACCGCCAACGGGGACAGGGCGACCCAATCGATCGCGGATTTCGGTGTGCGGGTCGATGCCGAGGAGGTGATAAAGCGTCGCCAAGACGTCCTTCGGCGAGAACGGCGTCTCGGCCACGGTGCCGGCCTGCTTGTCGGTGCGACCGACCACTCGGCCGGCGCCGAAGCCGCCGCCTGCAAAGGCGGCCGAGTAAGCGCGCGACCAGTGATCGCGGCCGCCGCCCGGCGCTTTTTGAATCGCTGGCGTTCGCCCGTGTTCGCTCATGGCCAGCACGGCCGTGTCGTTCAACATGCCGCGTGATTCCAAGTCGAGCAAGAGAGCCGTGAACGCCTTGTCGAAGCCCGGCCCGAGTTCGCCGCGCAGTCGCGGGTAATGGTAGACATGTGTGTCCCAGCCCGTGTTCACGAGGCCGTACTCGTCCCAGCAGACGGTCACGAACGTGCCGCCCGCTTCGAGCAGTCGGCGAGCCGCGAGACACGACTGGCCGAAGAGCGTCATCCCATAGCGTTCGCGCAGAGTAGCTGGCTCGCGTTGCACATCAAGGGCATCACGCAGCTTGCCCGATGTGAGCACCGATCGCGCCATTGTTCGATGGCGATCGAAGCCGCCATCAGACTCGGCTTGGCGCCGCTGATCGTCGAGTTGATCGAGCAGCGACGCCCGGCCATCGAGGCGGTCGATCGTCATGTCGGTCGGCGGTGCCCCGAGGTCGAAGCGATCGGTCGGCAAGATGCCGGCATACGGGTCGGCGATCAGCTTGCGCGGCTCGCCAATGCCGGAGGCGCGTTCGACCTCGCGTGCTCCTTGAGCCGGAAAGTTCACGGCCACGGGATCATACGCCGGGCCCAGGAACGCACCGAATGGGCCGCTACGTGGCGGGCCGCGCCGCGAGCCGAAGAAGAACGGCAGGAACAGATTCCGCGGCACGTCGGTACGTGCGCCATTCCGTTCCGCCAGATGATCAATCACCGAGCCGACGAACGGCCACTGCCGGCTATCGCGGTGGACACTCTCCAGCGTCAGGTCGGTGAACGGCACGCTCGTCAACGCGAACGAGGTGCCATGAATCGGGAACGGATGCGTCAGCGAACGTAGCACGGTGACGCGATCGAGGATCTTGGCCGTCTGCGGAAAGATCTCGCCAATGCGGACGCCGGGGATCGCCGTCGCGATGCTGTTCAGTTCGCCGCGCGTCTCGACGGGCGAGTTCGGCTTCGGATCCCAGGTTTCGTGCTGACTCGGCGAGCCCCACAGGTAGAGCAGAATGACGCGCTTGGCTTTGCCAAACCCGCCGACCTCCGGCGTCGCCACAGCCTTCTCGCGCGCCGCGGCGTAGCCGGCCAGCGAAAGCCCGAGCGGGCCGAGCGCACCGACGTGCAGCAGATCGCGACGGGTCAGCCCATCGCAGAACTGCTTCCGGGAGCCAAGAATGCGGAGCATTGAGAGGACAGGCCAAGCATGGTAGGATGACTCGTACAGTGTACCATCGGCAACGGCACGAGTCACGGTGAATTGATGTGGCCGCGAGTTGCGTGGGCTGGGCCCGCCGACCGGACTGGCGCACGGCCGACCGTTGGTGACTTACAGGTCGCGGTGCGACCGCTGTGGTATTTTGGATTTGTCGAGCGAACTATGACAACCAAGTCACTCCTTGAGTCCCCGGAACGCCTTCTGGACATTCTCGATCAACAAGGGAATTGGACCGAAGAGGAATACCTTTCGTTGACCGATCACACTTCCCGGTTGGTTGAATTCACGGATGGCTTTCTGGAACTTCTGCCCATGCCAACTGATTACCATCAAGCGATTTTGCAGTTGTTGCTGTATGCGTTTGACGCCTTCCTCAAGCCGCTTGGAGGGAAGGTGCGCATCGCTCCTTTGCGGTTACGTATTGGGAAGGGCAAATTCCGCGAGCCCGATTTGCTGCTCCTCCGTTCGGCCGCGGATCGTCGTCGGCAAGACCGCTTCTGGACTGGCGCCGACCTCGTCGTGGAAGTCGTCAGCCCCGACAAGCCGGAGCGCGATTTGGTCGCGAAACGCCAGGACTACGCCGCGGCCGGCGTCGCGGAATACTGGATCGTCAATCCATCGAACGAAACGATCCTCGTTCTCGTGCTAAACAAAAAGCGCTACCGTCAGCTCGGGTGTTTTGTTCGCGGCGGAGTTGCCCAATCGTCCTTGCTCCAAGGATTCCAGCTCGGCGTGGATCAGGTCTTTGATGCGGACTAATGCCGGTGCCTCGCGTTCAGGGCTGCCGGGAATGCTTGCGCTTCCCCAGCGGCAGCCGCACCCAAAACTTCGAACCCTTACCGACGACCGACTCGAAGCCGATGGCGCCGCCGTGTGCTTCGACGACGGCCTTCGCGATCGCCAGACCGAGGCCGCTGCCGCCGGTGGCGCGCGAGCGGGCCTTGTCCGCTCGATAGAAGCGTTCGAAGAGTTGCGCGTGATGCTCCTCGGCGATGCCCTCGCCGGTGTCGCGGACCGTGAGCAGCGCTTCGCCGTCGTCGGGGCCGAGCGTGATTTGAACCTGGCCGTTCGGACGGTTGTACTTGATCGCATTCGCGACCAGATTGCCGACGACGCGGCTCAAGGCGCTCGCGTCGCCGAGCACTTTGGTTGTGGAAATCGACGTTTTGATAACGATGCGCTTTTCGTCAGCGAGGGGCCGACAAAGTTCGACGGCTTCCATCGCGACGCGGCCAAGGTCCACCGGTTCGCGGGCCATCGTCTCGCGGCCGGCGTCGGCTCGGGCGAGCGTCAGGAGTCCGTCGACCAGGTCGCTCATGCGCTCGGCGGCGCCGAGACACGTTCGCAGCGCTTCCTCATATTGTTCCGGCGTCCGCGCCCGACTCAGCGTGAGTTCGGCTTGCGACCGGATGACCGCGAGCGGCGTGCGCAGTTCGTGCGAGGCGTCGGCCGTGAAGCACGCCTGACGATCGAACGCGGCTTCGAGCCGGCGAAAGGTCGCGTTCAATACGCGGGCCAGATCGGCCAGTTCCTGATCGATGCTGTCCGTATTGATGCGCGCCGATAGATCATCGCCTGAAATTTTCGCAGCGGTCGCCGCGATCGCCGCAATTGGGCGGAAAATGCGACGAGCGATGAGCCAACCGCCCAGGAGACCGATAGCAAGGACCGCGAGCCCGGTGCCGGCGAGTTGCCAGGCGAATCGTCGCAGATCACTGGCCACCTCGCCGGCCGGCCGGCCAACCAGGATGACGGACTCCTCCGGCCCGATCATCGCCAACTCGCGACTTTGCCCACGGAATGCCAGACGCGGCCGGCCCGGCTCGACGCTGGGGATTTGCACATCCGGATTGGGGCCGACGGCCTTGAGCAGCGAGTGGTTGCCGCGCCAAATGGCGAAGTACACGTTGGCCGGCCGCGTCTCGGGAGGCCCGGGGAGGTCGAGGCTGTTGACCAGCCGTTCGCGCAACGGGCCACTCTCTTCTTTCGGCTTCGGCGGCGGGAACTTGCCTTTCGGCTCGAAGCCCTTCTTGGGCGGTGGAGCGAACGGCGGTGGTTCGCCGTTGAGTTCGTAAGGAGGAAAGAGCCGCAAAGCCGAGTCGAGTCCGGCCGCCGCCGCTTCGAGCTGAGCGTCAAGTTCGGCCAGCCGGGCAGCCCGCACCTCGTAGTACAGCACAAACGCAAAGCCCCCAACGACGCCCGTCAAGACGACGGCGTACCAGATCAACAGGCGAACGCGAATCGACCGAATTGGCATCAATCACCATTCGAGCACCCTTTTGGAGTGCTGCGGCTCGACGCAACTTTCTTT
>DATANR010000347.1:0-54048 GCA_036266155.1 Gemmataceae bacterium
TCCCCGTCGAGGATGGAACGGCCGCGGGCGTGCTCGACGTGACCTCGCATTACTTCGAATTCGTTCCCGAGAACGAGATCGATCGCCCCGACGCGACGATCCTCGGCGCTCATGAAATCGAAGAAGGCAAGGACTACTACATCGTCCCAACCACGAAGGCCGGCCTTTATCGCTACCACATCTCGGACCTCGTCCGCGTGACCGGCTTCTTCCACAAGACGCCGCTCGTCGAGTTCCTCGGCAAAGGCAGCCGGTTCGCGAACTTGACCGGAGAGAAACTCTCGGAACATCATGTCACGCAGTCAGTCGATCGCGTGGTCCTGAGCGTGCCGCAGCCGCTGTCGGCCTACGCGCTGGCGCCGTGTTGGGACGAAGCACAACCCTATTACGGCCTGTTCGTCGAGGAGTCCGACGCCCGCGACCCGGCCTTGCTGCGGCGCTTCCTCACCGCACTCGACCTGGCGCTCGGCGAGAACAACATCGAATACGAAGCCAAGCGCACGAGCGGCCGCCTTGGGCCGGTGCGTGCGTTCATCGTGCCGAGCGGCTTCTGGGCCCAGTGGGATCGCCACCGCGTCGAGCGCACGGGCGGCAGCCCGGAGCAGTACAAGCACCCCTGCCTGATTGGCGACACGGATTTTGCGCGGTCGGCGCCGGTGATCGGCGGCCGGGCGGCGGCGTGAGCAAGAGTAACCGATTGCGCCTCTCTCCCCTTGAAACTCACCGCCGTAGGGTTGAAGATGGTGGGTAGCCAACACGTAAGCAACTAGTTCACATATGCCTACCGATCGCGATCCGTCGCAGCTTTCGCACTCGCAACTTGCGGACGCCGCTGAGTTGGCGAAGCGCATGGATAGTATTGTTCCCGTACTCCTCGCAGGGCTTGAACGGGCCGTACGTCAGAAATCCCCGGAACATGAAGCTTTCAAACACGAACTGGAAATGAGGAATAGCCGTGGCGCCCGACGAACCAGCGGCCGGATTGTATGACTTCCTGTACCGAGATCCGGTACGCATCCCATCGTTTTATTCACAACTCTTCGGAGGTCGTCTCTCCACAGTGGAATTGACAACGGCCGCTCGGGAAGCAACCGAGCGAGTTGGTAAAGTTTCGGCAATGAACGTTTTGTCTGGGGAGGCAAAGGGGGTTGAAGACCGAACAACTGGCCGCAAGGAAGTGATCGATGCTGCGGACCTATTGGCTGGCGAAGTCCTTTCAGACTTGATTGGTAAACGACGTGTCCGAGAGGATTTTGCAGATGCTCCTTCGAATGCGCTAATATTGGTTTGTGGAGACGTTACGTTCGTAGACCACAGTGCCCTCAAGCTGGGGAAGATTGCGATCGAGGCGTCCATCAAGGCTGAGGAGAAAAAGAAGGGGCCACAAAAGGATCGAGACGCTATCCGCGGCTTGGAAATGGTGGCAAGACTGATTGACACGATTGCGTTGCCTTCCATGTTCGTCATGCGAACGTCAATCGGTTTGGTTGTCGCCGGTCAGGTTCAGGACGCTGGTATGTCCGAACCAATCTCGGCCCATTATTTCAAGCACGGTGCTTCGACCCTGCGGGATGTATATGCAGTCGGCGTCAAAGAGCTTGATGGTCCCCCGATTGAATTGCCCGATGCCCAATTCTTCACCGGCGTCATGGGAATGGCACAGGCGCTTGGAGGGCTGATGTTTCCTCCGGACGCAATTCGAATGACCCCGATCGCTCTGTTTCGCAAGCATTTTTGAGTGTTTTCACGGACCTTTTCTGAGTCTTCGAGATTTCGGTCCACTGACGAAACGCGTGTCAAAGATAAGTATCGACGCCGCCACCCGCATCGGCCACGTTCACCTCAAGGTCTCCGATCTTGAGCGCAGCCTCGCGTTCTACACCGGCGCGCTCGGCTTCGAATTGACCGCGCGCTATGGCCGTCAGGCCGCGTTTGTTTCCGCGGGCGGGTATCACCATCACATCGGGCTCAACACCTGGGAAAGCAAGGGCGGTTCGCCACCGGCGCCGGGGTCGACCGGCCTCTACCACTTCGCGATTCTCTATCCGACGCGTGCGGCCCTCGCGAACGCCTTGCGGCGGGCTGATCGCCAACGGCGTCGCGCTCCACGGGGCGAGCGATCACGGGGTCAGCGAGGCGTTGTATCTCCGTGACCCCGATGACAATGGAATCGAACTCTACTGGGATCGCCCGCGTGACGAGTGGCCGCACAAGCCGGATGGCGAGATCGACATGTACACGCGGCCGCTCGATTTGCAATCGCTGCTGGCCGTGGCGAATTGATTCAATCCCGGTGCCGGCGTCGCCGTGCGGGCGGTCGGCCATCGTAGTCGTCCGGATACTCGGTCATGTACACCGCACCGCCGTCGTCGCCCGGCAAGCCGACGCAATAGACGTACGGCAGCGTGATCCGGCGATCAGGCAGGAAGCGTCGATAAATCATCACCGCGATGCTATAGACCGTGGGGCCGCCGGTGAACTTCTTTGGTAGTCGATAGCGCGTTGAAAATCGGGCCGTCTCGTCAATGACGAGTTGGGCGATCTCTTCTTCCATATCGTCCCTGGGCGGCTTCGATTTCAGCTTGCCGAGCCGGCGGGCTAGCTTGAGCATTTGCTCCGGATCATCCGCGAGTTCGCGATCGAAGGTGATCAGAATCTGCGCCGCGTTGTCGCCGTAGCCTTTTTGCCAAAGCACGTTGTTCGCCTGCACGATGAAGCCGACGACCGGTTCGCCATTCTCGCGAACGTCGGCCTCGTGGCGCGACGAGCGAATCATGTGAATGGCGAGGAACAACAAGGCGACGACAACGAGCAAGCTGCAAATCGCGCCAAGAATCCACCAGAGCATGACGAATGTCCCAGAGGGAGTGGGAGCCGATCACTTTTGATTGTAACGACAACAAACCATGTTGATTGACAGCTACATTGCATAACAATATACTATGCCTCATGGAGTCCGCCTTCTTCGACAACTGGACCACGCAACTCCGCAAGGGGATCTTGGAGTTGGGCGTGCTCGCGGCCCTGCGGGGCCGGCGGTTGTATGGGTACGACATCGTCAAGCGGCTTGGCGAGATTCCTGGCCTCGTGATTAGCGAAGGCACCGTCTATCCAATCCTGAGCCGGTTCAAGCGCGAGGGCCTGGTGACCACCACGCTCGTCGAATCGAATGAGGGGCCGGCCCGCAAGTATTACGAACTCACGCTGAATGGCCGCAAGGAACTCGCACGCATGCGCGCGGCCTGGCGGTCGGTCCGCGACGGCATCAATTCACTATCACCGGAGGACGACGCATGATTCGCTTCACGCCGGAAGCCCTCGCTTACCTGGACGACTACCTCGCCGAGGTGCGCTCGGCCGTCTCCGGTCACACGTCCGTGAACCCGGACGAGATCGAGGCCGACGTCCGCGATCACGTGTCGGCCGCCCTGGAACGGGCCGAGCAGCCGGTGACGCTCGCGACCGTGGCCGATGTCTTGGAACGACTCGGCCCGCCGACCGAGTGGGTCGCCGATAGTCATCGTTCAATCTGGAAATATCTGGGCGACAAGCTGAAACCGGTGGGTCACAAGGCCGTCGAACAGATTCGCACACTGCCGGGCGAAGCGTATCAGGCGGGCCGCGGGCTGGCAGCACGCTTTCGCGGGCTGTCACACGACTGGCGGCTCGCCTATATCGCCTTCGGCCTGTTTGCACTGGGAATGATCGCGTTTCCACTCTTCCCGGCCTTTTTGATCGCCAGCTATTTCGCGGCACGCGCGGACGTGGCGCTCGCCCGTGAGCGCGGCGAAGATCTCGGGGCCCGGCGCTGGCTCGTCTATCCGCCGATGGTGGTCGTCTCGATTGTCTTGTTCCTGGCGCTCGCCATTTGGCCGCTGGCGCCAGCCGCTCATGCGGGCAATATGCCGCGATCTCTTCGTGCCGACATGGCTCAAGCGATTGGCGTCTCAACCCATGCCGTGGAACCCGTCGTCGTGATTTACACAGCCATCGGCGCGATGTCCGCGTGGTGGATCATCCTGTCGCTGGTCGTGTTGCGTTTCCCGAAGATGCCCGGGATGTTATTCCCGCCGTTTGGCAGCCGCATTCGCCGCTCGGATGCGTTGATTGTGCTGCTCCTGTCCGCGACCGTGCTGGTGATTTGGCTGTCGAAGGTCGACAAAGCGTTGCGCGGCATGGAGGTTCTTTGTCGGCTGTGAGCTGGTATTCTCTTGTAGGACAGGTTTCCAACCTGTCCGGCCGGCGATTGCGGGGCTTCAGCGTCAACATGGAGCAACGTCATCCCACCGGACGGACAGGTTGGAAACCTGTCCTACATCGGAGAAAACGCCATGTTGCAGCGCGTCCTCGAACCCGAAGTGATGGACACGGCCGAGGAGGCCCACGACTACGACGCGATGGACCACTCCAACGTCAATCGCGTGTTCGCCGCTGACTTTCTCGCTGTGTGGGATGGCCGCGGGCCGATCGTTGACCTTGGCACCGGGACGGCGCAGATTCCAATCGAGTTCTGTCGCCAATCGCCGACCGGTACCATTGTCGCCATCGACGTGGCCGCGCACATGCTGACGGTGGCGCGTGACAACATTCGCAAAGCGGGCCTCGATCACCGCATCACGGTGCAACTCGTCGACGCGAAGGGAATGCCCTTTGCCGATCGTTCGATCGTGGCGATCATGTCGAACAGTATTGTCCATCACATTCCGGACCCGCGGACCGTGTTCGCCGAGATCGCACGGGTGGCCGCTCCGGGCGCGACCATCTTCCTCCGCGATCTCTTGCGGCCGACCGACGGCGAAACGCTCCAGCAGCTTGTCGAAACCTACGCGGCCGGGGCGAACGACCATCAGAAAAGAATGTTCAGCGAATCATTGCACGCGGCGCTGACCGTCCCCGAGGTTCAGGAACTGGTGGCCGGCATCGGCATGGACCCGATGGGAGTCAAACAAACGACCGATCGTCACTGGACATGGGTCAAAAAAGGGTAACTGCCGTAGCGCAGGGGGGTGTGGCAAAACGTTGGCGATCTTGGCGACCTTACCCAAAAAACCGCGGAAAACGCACTTTTCCAAAAAGGAAGATCGCCAACAGATCGGATGCAAGACGTTGGACATACGTGGTCATTTACCCGCCGCGTTCTCCTCGTATTCTTCCTGTCATGGCAGGATTTCAACACTCGCATTCGCCGACTGAAGAGGCACGCGACCCCGTCGCCGAGCGCTTTAACGCCCGGCTCGGACTGTTGCTCTTCGTCATCTACCTGGCCGGGTACGCGGCCTACGTGCTGATCAACACCTTTCGCCCGACGACCATGGAAGTGGTCGTCTTCAGCGGTATCAACCTGGCGGTCGCGTCGGGTATGGCGCTGATCGTCGGGGCTTTGGTATTGGCCCTCCTTTATGCCGCGCTCTGCCGGCTGCCGAACGGGGGCCGGGCGTGATTTACGAACGATCCGCGATCGCAGTCATCGTCTTTGGGATCTTCGTCGCGGTGACGCTGGGCCTGAGCATCTATCTTGGCCGGCGCACGCACACCGCGGCCGGATATTACGCGGCTGGTGGCGGCGTGCCATGGTTCGTCAACGGCGTTGCGTTCGCGGGCGACTATCTGTCGGCCGCGTCGTTCCTCGGCATCTGCGGGATGATTGCGTTCTTTGGCTACGACGGCTTTCTCTATTCGATCGGCTACCTGGCCGGCTGGGTGGTCGCCCTGTTTGTCATCGCCGAGCCACTCAAGCGCCTCGGCCGCTATACGTTCGCGGATGCACTCGACAAAAAATTCAATTCGCGCGGCATCAAGCTCGCGGCGGCGATCAGCACGTTGGTCGTGAGCGTCTTTTATCTGATCCCGCAAATGGTCGGTGCCGGCGTACTCATCAAACCGCTACTAGGCCTTCCGCACTGGGCCGGCGTTGTGACCGTCGGGGCCGTCGTCGTCTTCATCGTTGCCACCGCCGGCATGGCATCGACGACGTACGTGCAGTTCTTGAAGGGTTCGCTGCTGTTGATCTTCACGGGGGCGTTGACCGTGATGATCCTGAACCGAGGCCTCAAGGTCGACACGAACCCGGAGGCCAGCGCGACTCAAACCGTCACCAAAACGGCCGATGGAGAGTTGGTCAACGGCAAGCCGCACGGCCGAGGCGATGGGGAAGCCGACTTGCGGCCCGTCGGCCACGTCAGCAAGCTGCCGGGCGGGATCAGTGAAACAGGCCCTCTCGGCCCCATCGAGTTTCTGTCGACGTTGCGCGAAAGTGAGGTTGTCGTCTGGCCCAAGACGATCTCCGAGGACGGGAAGACGACCACATATACGGCCAAAACGAAATCCGGCGCCGACCTATTGCGGCCCGGCAACAGCCCGACGTTCGCGGGCTTGCAAAAGGACTCGCTGCCGGCCAAGTTGAACTTCCTGTCGCTAATGCTGGCCCTGTTCTGCGGCACCGCGTCGCTGCCGCACATTTTGATTCGCTACTACACAGTCAAGGACTCGGCGGCGGCCCGCAAGAGTACGGTCGTCGGCATCGCCGCGATCGGCTGCTTCTATGTGCTGACGCTGTACATGGGCCTCGGCGCCATGACCGGCGGCGCGATGGACGTGTCAAACAACAACATGGCCGGCCCGCTGCTCGCCAAGAGTTTTGGCCCATACCCGTTCGCGATCATCTCGGCCGTTGCGTTCACGACCATCCTCGGGACAGTCAGCGGTTTGATTGTGGCGGCGAGCGGCGCCGTCGTTCACGACGTGATGACGGGTTATCTCAAGCTCGATATGAATGACGCGGCCAAGGTGCGCATCGGCAAGCTGGCGGCCGTCGCTGTCGGATGTGTGGCCGTCGTGCTCGGCATCATCTTCGAGCAGATGAACGTCAACTTCCTCGTTGGCTGGGCGTTCAGCGTCGCGGCGTCGGCCAACTTGCCGGCCCTGATAATGCTGCTCTTCTGGAAACGAACAACCAAGCAGGGAATCATTGCATCGATCGTCGTCGGCATGGTGTCGTCGCTCGCGTGGATTCTGCTCAGCGGCGACACGTTCAAGGACGTGTACGGGCTCAAAGCGGACGACTCGCCCGTGCCGTTCAGCCAGCCGGGTCTGGTAACGATTCCGCTGAGTTTCGTTGTCCTGATCGTCGTATCGCTGCTGACGCGGCCGAAACCGGCGTAGACGCATGTCATCCTTCCTCAACATCTTCTCGACCATCGGCGAATTCGCACATTTCGCGTGGCAGGCGCTCGTGTCGGCGGTCGCCGCAATCGCCAGGCCGACGGCGTGGCTGCAACAACTTTATGCGGTACTGATTGGCGCCTTGCCGCTGGGGACCGTGGCCGGCATCGCGCTGGGAGCGGTCGTCTGGATGCACACGCACGCGGCGCTGGCGCGAACGGGGGCCGTCGATTATTTGCCGACGGTGTTGGCGGCGGCAGTGCTGTTGGAGCTGGCGCCGATCGGGGCCGGGTTGATCGTCGCCGCACGCACGGGCGCGAGCCTCGGCGCCGAACTCGGGGCGATGAAGCTGGGCGAACAACTCGATGCCCTTGAGTTGCTCGGCCTGCCGCCAATGCGCGTCTTGGTGGGACCGCGCGTGCTGGCGTGCATCATCGCGCTGCCGCTCCTGCACGTGTACATCGCCGCGCTGGCGTTGTTGAGCGGCTTTGTCGCCGAGAACATCGTCGGGCATACGAACTGGCTCAAATTCCAGACGGCGAGTCTAAAAGAGCTGTATCCGCGCGACGTGATCCCGGCGGCGCTGAAGACGGCGGTGTTCGGGTTCCTGATTGGCGTGGCCGGCTGCTATCACGGCGTGCGGGCCGGGGGAGGCACCGAGGGCGTCGGCCGGGCAGCCACAGCCGGCGTCGTCGCGTCGAGCTTGCTCGTGCTGGCCGCGGATGTTCTGCTCGTCGCGATTATTCATGTGATTGTGGGATAACAGTCAATCGACGTGCACGCCGGCCGCACGCAGGCCTTTTGTCAAATCATCGAAGTGCGTCAAGTGGATCGCGTGCCAGCCAAACGCTCGGGCCGCCGCGATGTTCGCTTCCAGGTCGTCGACGAACAGGCATTCGCCTGGTTCGCACTTGGCGAGCCCATGCGTGTACGCGAAGAACGCGGGCTCCGGCTTGCGAGCGCCGGCTTCGTGTGACAGCGAGATGGCGTCGAAGTGATCGAGGACGTCCTTGAACTGCTGCCGGAAGTGGGCATAGTGGGCTTCATTCGTGTTGCTCGCGAGCACCAATCGATAGCCGGCCCTCTTGAGTCGCGGAATCAGATCGGCTACCGGCGGGTTCGACCAGAAGATGTCGCAGAAGGCGGCGACGAACTCATGCTTGGTGCAGGTGATTCCGCCTTTGTCGCGGGCGACCGCAAACAAGTCGTCGGTCGTCGCGTGGCCGCGTTCATAGCGGTAGGCGAGATCGTCCTGGTAGACAAGCTCCCAGAGTTGCTCGGCCGTCTTGTCCGTGTGCGCGCGCAGCCGGCGAATCGCCCGATCGTGATCGAAAAACGCGACGACGTTGCCGAAGTCGAAGAGGATCGTCCGGATCATGTCACTTGATCGGCAGCGGCATGAGCACCGCTTCCGCCTCCGAGATTTGCCGTACCTTAGGGCCGAAGCCGATGAGCGCGTTCTTGCCGTCGGGCGTTAAAGCGAGCCCGAACGCCGGGCCGAAGGACAGCGGTTGGCCAGCGACGAGCTTGCCGTCGGCGACGCTCCAAACGGCGAGATAGCCCTGGTTCTTCGGCGCGGGACCGGCACTGATCAGATATTTTTCATCCGGCGTAAATCGCAGTTGATAGACCCCGCCCGGATGCGACTGGCCGGGCTCGCTCTTGATTTCCGCGTTCGGGAACTCGCGGATCACGTTGCCGTCGGCCGCGTTCCAGAGCTTGATGTGCCGGTCGCTGCCGCCGGACGCGATCGTCTTGCCATCCTTGGTGATGGCGGCGCAGAACACTTGATCGGTGTGCCCCTTCTCGAACATCTTGTCGGTGAACGGCTTGAACTCGCGGACCAAGGTGCCGGCGGTCGCGTCCCAGAGTTTCAGGGATTTGTCGAAGCTGGTAGAGAGTAGCTGCTTGCCGTCAGAAGTCCACGTCACCGAGTAGATAGCGGCCCCTGGTGCTGGCGTCGTATGCGCGTTGATCGTCTTGACGGCCGCGTTCTTCTCAATGTCGAACACGCGAAGGATGCCGTCGTGGCAGGCTGTCGCAAGCAGTTTGCCATCGGGCGACCAGGCGACGGAGTCCACGAGGTTCGGGTGTTGGAAATTGCGCGTCGGTACATTCGAGGCGACCTTCCACTGTCGAACGGTCTTGTCCGCCGACGCGGTGAACAACTCGCCCTTGTCAGCGAAAGCTGCAGCCAGCGCGGCGTCGCCGTGCGTGAACTGCTGAACCACTTTGCCAAAGTCATCCGGCAGCGGCTGGCCCGGCTGGAAGGCGATGCCCCACGCGGTGACCGTCTTGTCAGTCGCGACGCCGACGAGCATCTTGGCGTCCGCAGTGAGCGCGAGCCCGTGAATCGGGGCCGACGCCGCGATCGTGCCGACTTCTTTACCGTCGGCCAGCGTGTAGAGGTGGATGGTCTTGTCGGCCCCGGCCGCCGCCAGCATTTGTACATTCTTGGAGACGGCGAGCGCATAGACCGGCGTCGCGCCCTCGATCTTACGCTCCTCGTTACCGTTCCCCGCATTGATGATGCGGACAATCCCGTCGTCGCCGGCGACGATGACACGCGCGGCGTCAGGAGTCGCCAGCACCGCGCGTAACGGCTTCGGCGATGCCGCGACGGCCCGCGTGAATGCGATCGGCTGCACCGCCGCGGTTTTGTCGGCGCTCGCGGTGATCACGAGCGGCTGGCTCGGATGAATCGCGACGCCGCGCACGGCCTCGGCATGGCTGTACGACTGGAGCATTCGGCCCGAAGCGATTTCCCAGACGCGGGCCAGGTTGTCCGTCGATTCCGTAATGAGCCGCGTCTTGTCGCTGCTGAAACCGATGGACACCACGTCGGCGGGATGCGCGATGGCTGCGAGTTCCTTGCCGTCGGCAATCTGAAAGACCTTAGCGACCTTGCCCGCGGACGTAGCGAATGCCGTGAAATCGCGGCTAATCGTCATTGCAGTGATCGGTTCCGGCAGCGTGGCGAGCGTCTTGACCTCCTTGCCGGTGGCGAGGTCCCACAACTTGACCGTCTTGTCGGCCCCGGCCGTGAGCGCTTGCGCCACCGTGGGATTGAGTGCGAAACCGGCCACTCTGCCCGCATGGACCGGCAGCGCGGCCGTGACGGCGACATCATGAACGGTGACGGCTTTGTCGTCGCCGCCCGCGACCAGTGTGCGATTGTCCGCGAGGAAGACGAGCGATCGTACCGGGCCGGGCGGGTCGGGCAGGGTTTGAAGTTCGCGGCCGGACACTGCGTCGAACACCTTCAAGCGATTGACCTTGTCCTCGGCGAACGCAACGGCGAGCCGAGCGCCATTCGGCGCGATCGCAACTGCTGTCGCCGGCCCCGTGAGCGGTATGTTTGCGACGGCCTTGCCGTCGGCAACGGTCCAGACTTTCGCAGACTTGTCTGCTCCTGCCGTGGCAATCTTCGATCCATCCGGAATCATCGATGCATCCACCAGCGCGGCGTCACCTGCAGGGAAAGCCTTCTGCTCCTTCCCCGTCTTGGCGTCCCAAACGTGGATCTGTTTGCCGGCGCCGACCGTAAGAATGCGTCCGCTGTCGGACGTGATCAGTACGCGCTGAACCGCTCCGACTTGGGCGGCTTGTGTGATGAGCTCCGGCGTCCAGAGCCGCAACGACTTGTCAGCCGATGCGGCGACGATGCGCTTGCCATCCGGATGGAACGCGACGCCAACCACGGGGCCATCATGAAGGATGACCTCCATCAGCTTGAGGTCCGGGCCATGGACGCGAATCCGATTGTCCGCTCCAGCGATGGCGACGCGTGAACCGTCGGCCGAGAGAGCGACACCGCGCACTTCCGTGGGGACGGCGATCGTGCCGGACGGCTTGTTGTCAGCGAGGGTGAACAACGCGACCGTCTTCTCGCCGCCGGCCGCGAGCTTCACGCCGTCCTTGCTGATGGCGATCGATGCCGGCGTCATTGGCAGGTCGAGCTTTCCCTTCACCGCCGAGTCGGCAGTGGCCCAGAAGCGCACCGTCTTGTCCGCACCCGCCGACACGAGCAGATCGCCCTTGGGTGAATAGCCGACGAATGTCACGGCGGCCGTGTGGCCCGGCACATTCTTGAGTTCCTTGCCGTCGGCCACATTGAACAGCCGCACGCTGTTGTCCGGCAAGCCGACGACGATTGTCGTGCCGGTCGGCGCGAAGGCGATCGCTTTGGCCTCGGCAGGAAGCGCGAGCTTCTTGACTTCCTTGTCTGCATTGCGAATGGAGAGTGCCTTGTCCGCGGTCGCGACGGCGAACGTGGCATTGTCCGCGGCGAAAGCGATGGCCGTGATGGCGGCATTCGGGTTGAAGGCACGCTCCGCCGCCGCCATTCCCTGGTTCCAGACGCGAGCCTGCCGATCGGCACACGCAGTCAGAAAGCGGTTGCCGTCCGGGCTCATTGTGAAGGCGGTCACCGCATCTGGATGAACGAACGACTTCGGCGCGACAGCAGGGAGGGCCCACACTTTCACGAGTCCATCAGCGCCGCCGGTCACGGCGAACTGGCCATTCGGCGCGATGGCGAGCGTGGGGATCGCTCCGGTGTGCCCGGCAAAGGCGGCCGTCGGCGTGCCGTTAGCGGCGTTCCAAACGCGAATGGTCTCGTCGTCACCCGCAGAAATGACGGTCGTGTTGTCCGGCGTAATCGCTGCCACCGTGACCGGAGCGGTATGGCCGACGAATTGGCGCTCCGCCGTTCCGGCCGGCAGTGCCCATGTGCGCACGAGTTTGTCCGCTCCGGCAGTGATGAGCCGCTTGCCGTCCGGGGCAAGCGTTGTGCAGAGCACGCGGTCCGGATGCGGCACGCTCTTCGACGGAATGAGCGGGTATGCCCACGTTCGCAACATGCCGTCGGCGCCTGACGTGACAAAGCTCGTACCGTTCGCGGACATCGCCATCCCGGTGACGGCCCCCGCGTGCGCGTTGACGGTCGTCGTCACCTTGCCATCGGCGGACCAGTGCGTGACCTTGCCATCGGCCGTGCCGGCCGCGACGCCGGCATTGCTCGGAAGCAACATCGCCGCGGTGACGGCCGCGGGCGCGCCGGTGAAGTCGCGCGTCAATTGGCCGGTGCCGACGTTCGACAACTTCACGGTCTTGTCGGCTCCGCCGGTGAGGACGCTGCCGCCATCAGCCGAAAGCACCAACACGTTGATCGCGTCCGCATGGGCAGGCAACGGCTTGCTTGCGGGGATCGGCATCTGCCAGAACTTGATGAGGCCGTCCTCACCGATCGTGTACGCCTGGTTCGCGTTCGGGCTAATCGCCACACCGTTCACCGCCGAGCCGTGTGCGCCGACAATGCCGAGTGGCTTGCCATCGGCCGTGTTCCAGAAGCGCAGCGTGCCGTCGACGCCCGTCGTCGCGAGCGTTTGGCCATTGGCGGTGAAGGCAACACCTGTCGCGCCGCCGGGATGGCCGACGAGGTTCGCGATCGGCTTGCCATCCGCCGACCAGAGTTTGACGCTGCCGTCCTTCGTCGCCCCAGCAATGAACTTGCCGTCGATGGTGACGGCCACTGAGGTCACGCCAGCCGCTGCCGCGAGCTCACGCACCGGCGTGCTCAAGGGCACGTCCCAGACGCGAGCAAAATTGTCGCTGCCACCCGACGCAATCTGATCGCCCGCGGGATTGAACGCGACGCTCAGCACCAGACTCTGATGCCCGGCCGGCCCGGCGAACTCGCGGAGTTGTTTGCCCGTCTTCGGGTCCCACAGACGCACCGTCTTGTCGAACGACCCACTGACGGCCAGCGAGCCGTCCTTGTTGAAGTCGACCGAATAGATCGCCTCCGTGTGCCCCTTGAACATGACAGCCGGCGGCTCCCCTTGGGCGGACAGCGCGACGAGCATGAAGCCAACGATGACGACGGCCGCGGTCCGGTGGAGGTGCAAGCGCATGGGATGGGCCTCGGCGGGCGGGACGGGCGGTTGGGGTGGGAGAAGGGATTGTCGCCACGGCAGGCGGCCGCGTCAACGTGCCGGCCAATTCGTTTCACGAGCGCCAACATTCCTCTGGCCGCGCGCCCCACCCCTGTTCCAGACGAATTCCACTTTTCCAGAATCAACACTTTTTTCCAGAGGAATGTTGGCGCGGGTGCAATGAAATGCAACGAATCTGGTCCTTGATCGCGGCGCAGAAATGGTTATGGCCAGAGAAGTTAAAGCGCGAGCGGCCGCACTTGCCGGGTTCCACGTTCACTTCGGCGGGTCGTCAACCTCGATGAAATAGGCGTGCTTCTCTTTCCAGTTGATGCAGAGCCCACCCTTTTCCAACGCTCCGCCGCCGAGACCGAGGAGAATTTCTTTCAACGGCTCGCGAGGACTATTCGGGTCCTGCGCTTTTTCTTTTGCAACAGCATCCGCATCGCAGGCCAGCAATACATCGCAAGTTCCGAGATCATAAGGGCCGCTAGGCCCGGCGTTGGCCTCAGCGCTGAGACGCAAAGTACATTTGACCGCATAAACTGGGAGTTTACCGCCGGCAGTGTTTGCAGACTTGCGTTTTAGACCAGAAGTGAAGCTTGGTCGATCAAATGGCTCCCAAACGTCCTGCGGCACAAGCGTACGCATCGCACCCGTGTCTATTACACAAGATTGCGCGTATTTGCGGCCATTCGGAAACTCGATTTCACAAACGCCCTTGATCCGATTGTCTTTGATCGAGAACCGAACTCTTTCGCGGTGGGCGGCGAAGAACATCAGGTTACCTCCTCATTGCCTATGAACATGACACAGATGCGTGAAAACGGCACCTTCTTCTTGTCGGCCCAATGCTGCCTTAACTCATTCGGTCGATTGCCATGGCCCAGCACCTGCCTGTCCAACACAGCAACGTAGTCGCCTTCTTCGTTCTTCGAAAAGCCGGGACTGTCGGCTGCCCATTGTTGCAACGCCCAGCGCGCGTCGGCGAGCTGAGCCTGTTCCATGTCCTCCTGGCACTTACGCTCAAGGTCTGTGAATAACTCATCGTCTGTGCGGTCGATGTCCTCACGCACGGCTTTCGTTTGATCCAATCCTTCAACTCGCAGTATTTCACTCTCGCATCCGTCAATGGCTCTTGCCTCACTTTTCCAGTCCAAAGGCTGCGGCAATTTCACCTTGCCTTGTTGATAATACCATTCCTTCAAGCATACTTTTGAGCCAATGCGGAGTTTCCAATCGTCCTTGCTCGGTAATGCTCCCGTACGCGGTATTGCTTTAGGCATTTGCATTTATCCTCGAAGTAATGAATCTAACTTCCTCAACCAAGTCCAGCGGCGTAACGTCCGGCTTAAAGAGGATTTTATTGACGATGCCCTGTTCAACAGTCGATGAATAACGCTCTGCCGCGCTGTGAGAATTGCACAAGATCAAGATCGGCATCTTTTTAAAGAATCGACGTAATTGCTCGGCGAGCAGCATTCCAGTACGAGTACCCTGCATCGTGTCCTGATCTTTAAAGGCCTGCCCCGCGGGCATCATCAAGTCAAGGATAGCCAAATCAAAGCGCTGTTCATTCACTAGCTTCAGCGCCGCGTCGACATCGTTGGCACGCGTTACGGAATAGCCGCCCTCTATTAGCGCCAGTTCATAATACGACATGTAGCTACCGAATTCCGTGGCTGTGTCCGGTGCAAACTCGTCATCCACGAACAGGATGTTCGTCGCCATCGCCATGCCCTCATTTCAAACTCGCAATTGGCAGCCTGGGAAATTGAACGCGACGCATCCGCGGATGCGGCCGTTCCAGCACCAACTTCAAATCGCTTGCGCGCCGGACTGTTAGCGTGCTCTCATGCCGGGAAGCAATCTCGCGGGCCACCCAAAAGACTGCTGGACCGCGAACTTCCGCAACATGACGGATGAGCCCGCCGGTCAGCATGCTCCATCCAATTCTATGCGTCAGCGGACGGGCGCGCATTCGTCTCTCGATTCGGTTCGCTCTGCTTTGTATTTTGACTCGTGCTTGAGCGAAACAAAGCTTTGAGCGAGATCGAACGCGGCCTTGCGCGTCAACTTGACGCGTAAACTCATTTCTGCTTCCGCTTGCTTTTCTTCTTTCCCAAATCGCCCACGAATTCAAACGCATCGACGGTTCGACCAGCGTCGGCGTCGGCGATGCTCTCGCGGAGGAACGACTCCATCTCTTGGCGCTGCTCTTGCTCGATCAACTTCTGGAAGGCGGAGGCATCCTGCACGACGACCGCGGCCCGGCCATTGACGGTCAGCACGACCGGGCTTCCTGACTTCTTGAGACGACTGATAAAGGCCTTGGTGTTTCGCTTGAACTCGCTCAGCTAGTCGATATCATTGGCAATGTCAATCACGGTTGCTCCCGCTCGCCTTGCATTTAATTTGCATCAAATATGATCTTAGCTCTGCCACGCCCGAAGGACAACGCTCACGCATCTTCCAGGTCGAAGCAAATCACATTGTCCGTGCCCGTTTTGACTTCGAACACGAGGCCCGACTGCGATGGGTTGCGGTACTTGGCCGGTAGGCCGGGATATGGACGATCCGCCGTGGGCAGATCGACAGAACCGGCACGCGGCGCCACGGACAGGCGGTACCAGCCGGCCGGAATCGGTTTGCCATCCGGCGTCGCGAGTTTGAACGAGCCGTCGTCGAGCAGCTTGGCGGTCATGAGCGGGCCATCGGAGCCGCGCTCGGTGTCCGGGGCGAAGACGATGAGGCCGTCGGCAATGGGCTGCCCGCGGTAGAAGATCTGGCCGCGGACGATGGTCTCCTCGGTCTTGGTCTTGCTGCAACCAGCGACCAAAACGATGGCGACAAGCAATGAGATTCGACAGGCCATGTTTGCCATCCGTGCGCCTTGGTCAAGTTCAACACAGAGACACCGAGACACACAGAAGACTGGAAGAAATTATTTTTGTCTTCTCGGTGTCTCGGTGTCTCGGTGTCTCGGTGGTGAACTTGACAAGAATCGACCGTGCTAATTGTTGGCGAACATCTCTTTAGTCATTTTTTCAATTTGGCCCCTCTTGACGGTTCGCATTGACCGGGTTGTTTGCTTCGGGTACACCCGCCGTCTCTTGCGACTCCGGGTTCGGACAACGGATTGCCGACCTCGCGGCCGGTCGCGCAGTGCATAGAGGAGTCTCGGACTGTGAAACGGACCTTCACTCGCCTCGCGGCCATCGCCACGGTTGGCACGGCCCTGGCTTTCGCCCCAGCCGTCTCGGCTCAGCCGGCTGCCGGCGGCAGCCCGGCGCCGGCCGCTCCGCGAGCCCAGCGCATCTGTATCGTCAATATTGCCAAGGTCTTACAGAGTTACAACAAAGCGAATTTCCAAGGCGCGGAAATCACCAAGAAGCGTCAGGTCTACGTCACCCAGGTGACCGCCCTCCGCGACCAACTCGCGGCAGTGAACAAAGAGTTCCAGACGACCCAGAATCCGGATCTCAAGAAGCAGCTGCAGGAAAAAGGGCTGAGCTTCCAACGGCAGATCGAGGACATCGATCGCAAGGCTCAGGCTGAACTCACACAGTTGTCCAACGACACGATTGTGCGCGTTTATCAGGAAATTAAGGGGGTAATCGCGGATATCGCCAAGACCAACAACCTCGATATGGTCCTCGCCTACCCTGCCGCGACCAAAGAGACTGAAGAAAATTCTCCGCAAGTTGCTCAACTTATGCTGCAAACTCCCGCTCTGATCCCGTTCTACCACCGTGGGATGGACATCACCGACGTGGTCGTTCAGACACTGAACGCCCGTTACCCATCGGATCCGCCGCCGGCCCCGCCAGTCAGCACAACGAGCGGGACGACGACGCCGGGTACTGTGCCGCCGAAGTAAGCGGCGCGAATTGAGGAAAACTGGGATGAACCTGCGGACTGGTTGAGGCCGATAGAGGGACGGGTGCTTCACCCACATCTGTCCCCAACACCGACTATCGAATGAACTTGCTCCAAACCATTCCGACACAACGGGTTCAGGCCCAATCTGCGCGCAAGCCAGTGGGTCGTCGGCAGCGCACCCTTGCCCATGCCGCCGAGGTCAGCGGCGTCGGCATGGTGACGGGCAAGAAGGTCAAACTCAAGTTCTGTCCCGCCACGCCGGATCACGGCGTGGCGTTTTTGCGTACCGATATTCCTGGCGCGACACCGATTCCTGCCCGGGCTGAATCGGTCACGGGGACCGCTCGTCGGACGACGCTCGGGTCCGGCCTCAACCAGGTGACTCTGGTCGAACACGTGCTGGCCGCCCTGTCCGGCATGCGGATCGACAATTGTCTCGTTGAAATCGATGGGCCGGAGCCGCCGGGCCTGGATGGCTCGTCCGAAGGCTACGCGAACACGCTGCTTACGGTTGGCACCGTTCTGCAAGCCGCCCGCAAGCCGCGGATCGTGGTGACGGAGCCGATCGAGGTTCGCAACGGCGAAGCGACGCTCGGCATCTACCCGCGGGCCGGCGACGAACTCGTCATCAGCTACTTGCTCAACTACGGACTGAAGTCGCCGATCGCCCCGCAATCGCTCACGCAAGTGATCAATCCGGACCGCTTCCGGCAGGAGCTGGCACGGTGTCGGACTTACGTTCTGGAGCATGAAGCTCTGGAGTTACAAAGGCAGGGCGTCGGTCGGCATTTGAAGCCATCCGAAGTCCTGGTTTTTGGGCCGAAGGGACTCATTGACAATCGGTTACGTTTCCCGGACGAGCCGGCCCGCCACAAGATCCTCGATCTGGTCGGCGACCTGGCATTGTGCGGCTACGATCTGGTCGGCCACGTGGTGGCTTACCGGTCGGGCCACCCCCTGAACGTGGAACTGGCAAGAGCCCTGACTCGCACTGCCCAGCGCGAGTTTGGCCGCTGCGCCTGACCACCCGCGTCGGCTGCCCCCGACGGAGAACAGTGACGTATGAACCGCATCCGGATGGCTGTTGTCGGCGTTGGACACCTGGGCAAGGAACACGCCCGCATTCTGTCCGGTCTGCCCGAAGTGGACCTCATCGGCGTCGCCGATGTGAACCACGCGCAGGCGAAGGCCATCGCGGACAAGTGTGGCACGGAAGCGTTTGACTCGCATCATGACCTGTACGATCTGGTCGATGCCGTCTCCATCGCCGCCCCGACGCTTTACCACCATTCGATCGCCCGCTCGTTCCTCGAGCGCGGCATTCCGATCCTGGTCGAAAAGCCGATCACGACGACACTGGCCCAGGCCGACGAGCTGGTCGAGATCGCCGCCTCACGCGGTATCCCGTTCCAGGTCGGCCACATCGAGCGCTTCAACCCGGCCTTCGAAGATCTGACGCGCCGGCCGCTGACGCCGAAGCTGATCGAGAGCGAGCGCCACGGCCCGTTCACCGGCCGATCGACCGACATCGGCGTCGTGCTCGACCTGATGATCCACGACCTCGACTTGATCCTGTCGCTCGTGCGCAGCCCGGTGGCCGAAGTGACGGCCCTTGGCGCCCAGGCGTTCGGCGGACACGAGGACATCGTCAACGCCCGGCTCGTCTTCGAGAACGGCTGCGTGGCTAGCGTGACCGCGAGCCGCATCAGCCCCCGGCCGAAGCGGAAGCTACGTGTGTGGGCACCGGAAGGTTACGCGGGCATCGACTTTGTCGAGAAGCGGCTCACGCTCGTGCAGCCGTCCGACGAGGTTCGCCGCCACGGCCTGTCGCAGCTCCATCTCGATCCGAATCGCCGCGAGCAACTGAGCCGCGACGTGTTCGGCAAGCACATGGAGACGCTGGAACTCGATTGCACCCGCGAATACGACCAACTCACAGCCGAGTTGAAGCACTTCGTCGGCTGCGTGCAAACGGGCCGGATGCCGCGTGTGACCGGTGAAGATGGCCGCGACGCCCTGGCTCTGGCCGATCGCATCCTGATGAGCGTGCAGCGCCACCCGTGGAACGGCACCATCGACGGCCCCATCGGTCCGAAGTCGATGCCGGTGCCGCTGGGTAAGCTTTTCGAGATGGAACAGGAAAGCGGCCGCGAAGCGGCGTAAGATTGTCGAGGATTTCCAAAACGTTTAGCGGGCGTCCCGTCGGGACGCCCGCTAAACGTTTAGGGCATCAAGTCCGCAACTGAGACCATCGACCCTGGTGCCGCCAGCGGCGCGACGCATTGGCCAATCGCAATCGCTGTCACATTCGTGTAGGTAGAACCAAATCGTTGAGTGACATCGACTGCCGGCTCACGCGTGACGACCAATCGATGGTTCACCAAATCAACCACCCAATAGTCGGCGATTCCGGTCGAGGCATAGAGGCTGGCCTTGTCGTCCAGGTCGTAGCTGAGCGTCGAGTCGCTGATTTCCACTACTAAAGAGCCGTCGTCGGACGGCTTTGCGTGTAATCGCGAATCGAGCCTGTTACGACTGCGAGGTCTGGAACCGGATCGGTCGAGCGGGCCAGAACCAGCGGATTTTCTGTTCGCACGACGAATTTGGAATCGAAGATTCTCCGCAGTACTTCTTGTGCCAGGTCCTTCGCGGTCGAATGTGGCGGGTTGGGGACGGGCATGTCGAGAATCTCCCCGTCGATCAAGATTGCACGCTTGTGCTCGAACCATCCCTCATCGCCAATTTGGTGAAACTCTTCGCACGTCCAGCGCGCCGGCTGCGGCGCACAGGTCGGCACGGATGGCGCGATCGGCGGCGGCAGAATTGCGCTCGACATCGACTGATCTCCTCCGCGATTATTGTACAGCACGACATACATGGCCGGCATCGATCTGCTCCAGCACTTGTCGAAGCCCCCTCTCATTCGCCGCTTGAATCGCCAACCCTGGTCTGGCGTTCGCTTCGAGCACTTTCGGGCCATCGATCTCCGGCACGATGTCGACGCCGACATACCCGAGGCCCGTGGCCCGAGCGACGCACTCAGCCATTGCGAGCACCGCGTGCCAGTCCGGCACCACTTGGCCGGCCATTACTTCACCCGTATCGGGATGCCGTTCAATCGTTCGGCCGCGGCACACGGCAAGTGTCGTTGTCCCCGTGAGCACATCAACGCCAACGCCAACGCCGCCTTGATGCAAATTCGCCCGACCGCCGCTCTGCCGCGTCGGCAAGCGCAGCATGGCCAGGGCAGGCTCGCCGCGGTAGACGAGCACGCGCACGTCGGGCGTGCCACGGTAGCTAATTCGTTCCAGTTCCGGATGGGTTCGCAGTCGCTGCTGCACCAGTGCCCGATCCGGCCGGCCGCCAAGCGAATAGAGGCCCGAAAGAATGTCGGAGACGTGCCGCCGCACATCGTCGAGCGTGGCGACCGAATCGTTATGTCGCCGCCAACCGTGAGCGACTTTGCCCGTGAGCAAGACGACGCCGCGGCCACTCGATCCGCGGGCCGGCTTGATGACGCAGTCAGGCGCCGCTACGAGCGTTTCTTCGAGATGCCGCAGGTCGCCGTGCCGTACAAAGATCGCGAAGATCGTGGGCGAGGGCACGCCGATCCGCTGGCACAATTCCTGGAAGCGCAGCTTGTCGTCGACAAGCGGAAACAACGCCCGTGGATTCTGCTCGAGAATGAAGCCGGCGTTGCGCGCGTTCATGCCGAGCACGCCGCGCGCACGCAGTCGAAACGGAAGCATCAACCAATTGAGCAAGCTGTTCATTCCGGCGGGTCCTGAAGGGTCGGCGACGCCAACTTCTGGAAGCGACGCAATTCAACCAGCCGATAGCCCGTGTATCTGCCGATCAGCAGTTGGCCCGCGACCACGATTCCAAGCGTTTCCGGATGCTCCATCAACGTGTCGCGGACCCACGCAATCCTCGCCACAACGAACACAGCCGCCGCGGTCGCCAAGGTCGCAATCATCGTGCGCACGGCCGGCCCGGTGCCGTCTTCCTCCTCGGCCGTCCAGAAGCGTTCGATCAAGCCGGTCACGATCACGAGCGGTAGGAACGGAATCGCGCCGGCGACTGATCGGCCGCGACTATTGGCGAACAAGATGTACGCCAGCAACAGCGCGACGACGACGCTCAGCATCACGGCCGAGCGCGGCACTTGCAGCAAGTTCAGGCGGGTGATGGCCCGGCGAATGATCCAGCCGATCGATAGCACGACGAGCATGACAAACACGCCGACTGGTGAGCCGACTTCGCGGAACGACAGACCAAGCAGGGCCGGAGCGAAAGTGCCATAAGTGTAAAGCCCGACCATGTTGCGAATCACGCAGCAGACGAGCGCCGCGACTGGCAATAGCAGGAGGAATTCAACGAGTTGGCGATCCAAATGGGGGAGATCGGGGGGAACGAGGCCCAAACTCTCTGGCCACGTCGCAATGACGGCGATTGACGTGCCGGCGAGGGCGAGGGCGACGAGAGCGGCAATCGGCGGCCGGAACTGGGGCACAGCGCCTCCTGCGCGGGGGGACAGGTGAGTAATGTAGGTGAGGACCCCCTAAGTCTTCAATCGCGAAAGGCCGCATGCGGATCGCCGTCGTTAGTACACCGCGGGCCGGCAACACGTGGGTGCGGCACCTGCTCGGGACCGCGTATTGTATTCCGCATCTGGCGCGGCATGTAATGGCGGAAGCCGACTGGGGCGCGTTGCCGCCGGAATGTGTGTTGCAACTCCACTGGCGGCGAACGCCGGAGTTTGCCGCGAAGCTCAGTGAACAGGGTTTCCGAGTGGTGACGGTCGCCCGCCATCCGCTTGACGTCCTGATTTCGGTTCTGCATTTCTGCATCTACGAATCGGAATCCGACCAGTGGCTGCTTGGAGCGGGCGGTTCGGAGGCGGACATCTTTGGGGCGATGCCGCGAAGCCGCGCCTTTGTTGAGTACGCGAAAGGCCCGCGGGCGGCGGCGTTGTTAAGCGTGACGCCCGAATGGTGGGGCCGGGCGGACGTTGTTGGTGTGCGTTATGAAGATTTGATAAGAGATGCTGAGTCAGAGTTGCGCCGAATAGAAACGGCGTTCGGGCCGGTTCGCTGTGGCTCGCTATCAGCGGCCGTTGAAGCTTGTGCGCTCGGCCGATTGCGGCAGACGACGACGAACAATCACTTCTGGCAAGGTCGGCCGGGGCTTTGGCGGCACCTGCTGCCGGCAGCGGAGGCCAACGAGATTGCGTCGACAATTGGGCATCTCAACGAGCCGATCGATCCTGACCCGATGCTTGACATGTTGACGGCCGATCGCAACTGGGTGCGGCTCGTGGGCGAGGAAACGAAGCAAGCTCTTCGGCGATCGACCGAGGGCCATCGGAAGCAACTGCGCGAAAAGGACGAGCGAATTGCGGTGCTCGAAGGCCACAGTGCGGAACTTGAGGCGCGCTTGCAGAAGTCGGTGGTATTGTCCGGGCCAATCGCCCGGGCCATCAAACGGATGTGGAAGCGATCGTCGCTTTTGCAAAGGCTGACGGGTCGAAAAAGAAGGCCGTGATCGGTGTCACGCCAAGACGCCAAGGCGCAAAGAAAACAGGGTTCTAAATCGCCCTTGTCTTCTTTGCGTCTTGGCGTGACACTCTCCAACTACTTGCGGGCAATCGTAAGCTGGCACCAGCCGAGGTTGAGTTGGGCCGGCTTGCCGTTGTCACCGCTGAAGTAGTCGGGTGCCAGGGAGTAGACGACGTAGCGACCCTTCTTCTCGTGCTGGACGAGACGGGCCGACTTGAGCACGCCGAGGTGGTGCGAGACGTTGACAATTTCGATCTTGAGCAATTTGGCCAACTCGCTCACATTCTTGGAGCCGTCCCACAAGCATTCGATGATGCGGATGCGGTTCTTCTCGCCAATGGCCTGGAGCAGGTCAGCACACTTCTGAGCGTCGTTCGGTTCGGTCATCATCGGAAGCAATAACCTCGGGTTGGATGTGCGGTGGGGGCGGGGCCGACCTCGGTGTCCGCAGCAGTTGGCCCACGGACCCACATTCTTATGACCAAATCGGGGATTGGGCAAGCGTGCCGACCAGAACGTCGCCAACTCGGCGAACTAAATTCCCGTTCATTCGTTCAATCGAACAAATAGACGTAATTACTGGTAGCAAAACGTCTTATGCGCCAGACAAGACCAGACTCGATCTTGCTTGCAGCCCTCCGCCAACTCAGTTGCCGGAAGCATTATAGTCGGTCGGGCGTGCGAACATGTATCCATCAAAAACTCCATATTTGATGTATAGAAATGTATAAAAGCAAACCTTTAATGCCGCGTTGTCGGCCATTAAGTCCCGATTATGGTCGATAATCCCGTATTTTAAATAACAAAAAGCAAATAATTTGATCATTTCTATTGACACAGATAGTGAACTAATGTACATTATATCAGCCGACCTGGAATATGGAGTTTTTGGGCAACAGAGCGGTCGGCTGAGAGAGAGACAAGTCATGGAAAGCTGGCGCACGGTTTGGCGGGATGGATTCATTCCCGTGTTGTCGCTCGGCGGCCTGGAAGCGCTACGCGAGGCGCTGGTCGCCGACGACCAACGTTTGGTTCAGGGCTCGACGACGATGCCCCCACCCTTGATGTGCGTGCAGGACTGGCCCGTCGAGGCCGCGTGTGCGCTCGGCATCTGCGGTTGGCACGGCGAGCACTTGCAAACGGTCGGCGAAGTCGAGGAGTTCTTTGCCCGCTGCTGCTTCGAAGCCGATCGACGCCTGGGCGAGACGGCCGCGTGCCGGTGGTTCCTGAACTGGTTCGACGACACGCCGCGAGACGAGATGCGCCGCGAACTCCTCGGTGAAGTCCAACGCGCCATCGAAGACCGCACTGACCTCGTGTTCCCGGCCCGGCCATGCGACGTCGAAGACCCGTTCGTCGCGGTTCCAACTATTGCTTAGCCACCAAACTCGTTTTCGAATTCCCATCATCCCGTGGACACTTAGCGAGGGAGAAACCGATGATCTGCCGTCACTGCCAGAAGTCCAAGGTGAACCGCCCGCGTGGTCTGTGCTGGTCGTGTTACTACCGGCCTGGCGTTCGCGATCAATACCCGTCGACGAGCAAGTATGCTCGACGCGGCGTCGGCAACTTCTGCGGCAGCGCCCCACTACCCGTATGCGCAACCGTGGCGACGCCGGGTTCAGAGGAGAAGATCGCTATCCTGGCCGAACGGGCGAAGAATCGGCAGAGCCTATGGCACCCGAAGGACGTGACGCTTGAAAACACGGCATCCGTCGCATTGCTGCAAGCGTGCTGATTGAAAACAGTCGCACTTCGTAGCTGAATTCGTGAGAATTCATTAGGCGGCAAAGGCCGAGCTGAATTCTTACGAATTCCACTACGAATCAAGATTATTCCGATGCCTGCGTTCGTTTTCGGCTGACCGGCGCACACGACTGGACCAGCAACTCCTCCATCATGATCGTCAGCGTTTCCTTGCGGCTCGGCGCCAGAATATGCCGGCATTCGAGCATCTCGTTACGGGCTCCGTCGATGTCGGCACCGTTGAACAAGAGATCGCCGCCGAGCAGGATTAGACCTTGTGCCCGAATGTTGACGATCCGGCGCACATTCGGCGGCCGGCTGTAGGGCGTGTTCCAAATCGTGTCGCCGACCAGATAAACGAGCAGATCGACCGGCGTGCCATCGTCATCCAACTTGTGTGCCAGCGACCGCACGCAGTTCGCTCCCCAACTAAAGCCAATCAGCACAATCTTGGCTTGCGGGTCGCGTTCGCGAATCTCGCGAATCTCGTCGGGGAACCAGAAACTCGTGTATGGCTGCCCAAAATAGGTGTTCGTAAAGCCCTGATCCTTCAGGTAGCAACACATCCCGTTGAAGTTGCCCGTGCACAGCGGGTTCAGGCCGTTGATCGCGAAGACGTAGACGTGGTCTTTGCCGCACGAATCGGGCCGCTCGCGACAGTTCGCTGGCAGGGTGATTCGGTCTGGCTCGTCGAGCGGGTGGATCAGGTGACCGAGACCGAAATCCTTGACCATCGGCTCCGGCCGCCACGGCGTGGCGCAGCCGGCGCTCAGCACGACCAGCCCCAACGCGATGAAGCGCAGCCGGCCGAACATCGATCGCTTGCTCCCAAGGTGCCGAGTCTCTCAATCGTAGAGTTCCGGATCGCCAAAAGAAATGAGAGCCTTTCGGCGTGCCAGGCCTTGCCCGGCATCCACGCCGTCAAAATCGGCAAGGTTTCGCACCAGAGTCCCGGATTCGTCCCGACTTGTTCGGATTTCCTGTTGCGGCTATCCTCCGCTACTTGGAAACCACCCTCCGACAGGATGTCGCGTGAATACCAAATATCCGCCGGGTCCGCGCGACGGCCGCTTCGGCATCACCTTTCATCAGCCGATGCGGCGTGACCCACTCGGCTTCGCAATCCACATAGCGCGCGAGTTCGGCGACTTCGCGTTCGCCCGCATCGGCTGGGTTCGCCTCTACTTCGTCAATCGCCCCGACTTGATCCGCGATGTGCTCGTGGCGAAAGCACGCAGTTTTCGCAAGCTCACTCGGCAAATGCGGTCGTTGCGCAAGATCGAAGGCGATGGCCTGGTGGTGGCCGAGGGCTCCATGTGGGCCCGCCATCGGCCGGTCGTGCAAGGCAGCTTCCATCCGCGGCACTTCGCGCGCTATGGCGATATCGTCGTCGAATCCACGCGTCGCCGACTCGATCAATGGCAAATCCGTCGACCATTTGACCTCGCGGCTGAAATGAACGAGTTGGCTCTGGAAATCATTGCTCGGCTCGTCTTCGACGTTGACCTCGCAGGACAAGCCCGTGAGCTGCGCGATGCCGTCCACGAGTTTCGGCAGGCCATGCAAGGCGAGGGCGGCAGCTCCATCGTGTTGCCGGACTGGCTGCCCTTGCCGAGCAAGCGCCGCCAACGACGAGCGATCG
This sequence comes from Gemmataceae bacterium, assembly GCA_036266155.1. GTDB lineage: Bacteria > Planctomycetota > Planctomycetia > Gemmatales > Gemmataceae > SIAJ01. The sequence continues at coordinate 25,926 of DATANR010000347.1, forward strand.
CAAAGATCGACACGCTGATCTGGTCGCTGATCCGCGAATGCCAAGCAAACGGCGCTGCGGGCGACAACATGTTATCGCAAATCCTCGCGGCCGTTGCTGGCCGGCCGGACCTCGGTATCACGGACGTGGAAGTCCGCGACGAAGCCGCGACGCTGTTCGTTGCCGGCCACGACACGACGTCGGCGGCGCTTGCGTGGTTCTGGTACGCCCTCGCGACGAACCCGGACGTTGAGCAGCGCGTCCTCAATGAAATCGACGGGCTCGAAGACCGACCCGTCGAGTACGCGGATTTGCCACAGCTTCGTTATTTGGAAATGGTGGTCAAAGAATCGATGCGCCTATATCCGGCGACTGCGTTCCTATTCGGCCGCGAAGCGATCGAAGACGTCGAACTTGGCGGCTGCACGTTGAAGCGCGGCAGTTGGGTCTTCATGTCGCCGTACATCGTGCAGCGCAATCCCGATTACTTCCCCGATCCCGATCGCTTCGACCCGGAGCGTTTTGCTCCCGGTCGAGCCGATCAGATTCCAGCGTATTCGTATCTCGTCTTCGGCGCCGGTCCGCGCACCTGCATCGGCAATAGCCTCGCGACGATGGAGATCGTGCTGCTCGCAGCGACCGTGCTGCAGCGATTCCGGCTTCGACTTGATGAACAGAATGTCGAGCCCGAGATGGAGGTGGTGCTGCGACCAAAAGGCGGCCTGCGCATGATCGCCGAGACACGCCTGGCACCAGTTCCGGTGTGAGCGATGCTCCGCTATTATGGCACGCGTTGATGGGAGCGAAGTTCATGGCCGAGGCGGCTGCAGTGCAGTAGTCGCCGGCTCTTGGCATTGCGTCTCCAAACGTTCGTTCGGGTTGTACACTGATCGCACCTGCCCTCCTTCGGGAGACTCTCCATGTCTGCAACGTCAATTCCGGCTCGATTCCTTGCCGGCCTTACTGTGGTCGCCTTCACCGTTGCCATCGCCGCTCAGGACGCACGCAAAGAGGAAAAGTACCTCGACGACCTCAACGTCGTCGTCCCCACAATCGCGACTGACCAATCGATCAAGTACGACTACGACATCGTCTACGTCCGGGCGAAGCGGGCCGGCGACAAGGTGCATAAGCGGTTCTTCACCGACTTTTCTTCGCCAGTCACGATGGAACCCGGTGCCGACCTCATGTTGTTGCACCCGGATGGCACGGAGGACCTACTCGTCACCGGGGGCGACGGTTCGGTGACCGATCCGCAAATCTCGTTCGACGGCCAGTGGTGTTACTACGTCTTGCTGCACAACATGCAGAAGGCCAGCCAGTGGAGCCCGCCCAAGCAAGGCGCGGACATCTTCAAGATCCACATCAAGTCGCGGAAGATTGTCAAACTCACGAACCAACGGTTCAGTCCGAACACGGGGGCCGCGAATTGGTCGAGCGACTATCGCAAAGCGGAGCCGGGCAAGTCGCACTTTGAGTATGGCGTCTACAACATGGGCCCGTGCCCGCTGCCGGGCGGCCGAATTGCGTTCACGAGTAATCGCGACGGCTTCCGACCCGCCAAGGGCTATCCCGCGATCTGTTTGCAGCTATTCGTGATGGACGACCGCGACACCGATCTGCCGGACGATGCGACACCATCGAATCTCGAGAAGATCGGCCACCTGAATCTCGCGGGCGCGTTGCACCCGGTCGTCTTGCGCGATGGCCGCATCATGTACAGCTCGCTCGAATCGCAAGGAGCGCGCAGCGACATTCTCTGGGGCATCTGGACCATTAACCCGGATGGAACCAATTGGAACCCGCTCGTCAGTGCATTCGATCCCGGCGGCGCGCCCAATGGATTTCACTTCCAGACGCAGTTGTCGAATGGCGAGATTGTTGTCGAGGAGTATTACAACCAAAATAACAGTGGATTTGGGGCGTATATCAAATTGCCGCGGCCGGGATCCAATCGGATGTTGGCATACGACTATCCGGACTCCGACATTCGCGCGTTTGGCTTTCTGACCCCGGACAGTCCATTGGACACAGCCTACCAACCGGATTCACTATTCGGCCCCGCGAATATGAGTGATCCGCACAACCGACCCTGGCGCTATGGCCGACACGAAAATGGCCGGCCAAAAAACTACACGATGCCGTTTATGCCGCTCCACAGCATATCGTTGACACCGTTCACGATGGGCCTCGAAGGTCCGGCTGACCGCTCGAAGATTGGCGACAAGGATTCACCCGCCGTCGGCAAGTTCACGCATCCAAGCAGCGCACCCGACAATCATTTGCTCACGTGTTATTCTCCTGGCCCCGCGAACCATCAATATACTTTTCTGCCGCAAATCGACGGCGGCATCTATCTGATCAAAAGCGGGAGAACCGTCAACCAACCAAGCGAAATGCGCTTGATCAAGAACGATCCGGAATTCAACGAGTGTTGGCCGCGCGCCGTTGTGCCATATCAACGTATCTATGGCATCAAGGAGCCCATCACTCGCAAGCATCTCCGCAACGACGGCAAGTTGTCGAAGCATTTACCGGAAGGTACGCCATTTGGTCTGGTTGGTACGTCGAGCTTTTACAAACGCGAAAGCTATCCGAACGGCGGCGTGCCGAATGGCAAAGTCACTGGCACGTATGTCGGCAAGAGCGACCCTTGGAAAGGCCTCGATGCGTTCACGAGCCACGGCAATGGCCCGCCGCTCAACTGGCACAACCAGGGCGCCGACGCCGGCCTCTATTCTAATGACGACATTCACGCCGTCCGCATCCTCGCGATGGAACCGACCACCGATCGCAAGGGCGCGAACAGCGGTCGGCGTTATTACAACCATGCGGGCGAACGCCTGCGCATCCTGGGCGAAATCCCGCTCCGCAAATTCACGGGTGAGCAACAGCCAAAGGACCCGGATGGAAATCCGGACACCAGCTTCCTCGCCAAGATTCCGGCGGACATTGGCTTCACGTTCCAGACGATCGACAAACGCGGCATGGTGTTGAACGCGGCCCAGACCTGGCACCAACTCCGGCCCGGTGAGATTCGAGACGATTGCGGCGGTTGCCATGCGCACAGTCAGAAGCCGACCGACTTTCGACTGACGCTCGCCGGCAAGCCGAACTACAAGATTTGGGACCTCGTCAACAATACTCCGGTCGTCACGGCGAAAACGAGTGACGAAAGCAAGTCAAAATGGGATGCGAAGGATGCGAGCGGCTTGCGCTATGTCAAGAACGGTCCACTCAACGTCGAATACTGGCGCGACGTGCAGCCGATTCTCGCGAACAAATGCTCGCAGTGTCACACGGCGAAGGGGGGCAAGACGCCACAGGGCAATCTCAATCTCGATGCCGACGATGAGTTGGTGCAGGCCGAACAGCACGGCAAATTCCCCGGAACCTATTATCGGCTCGCACTCGACGAACGCGCGAAGTTCGGACCCAAGCCACCGGGCTGGGATTCGTGGGGATCGCAAAACGCGTCGCGTTACATCCGTAAATTCCAGTCGCGGCGCAGTCTGCTCGTCTGGAAGATTTTTGGCGAACGGCTCGACGGCTTCAGCAATGACGATCATCCATCTGAGGACAAGCCGGGCAGCGGCAAGCTGTTTCATCACGGTGTCGAAGTCGATTTGCAAAAGAACCGGGCCCGGTTCGACATCGACTATACCGGCAAGGTGATGCCGCCCGGCGGCTGGGGCGGCGGCATTCCGCTCACCGATGAAGAAAAAATGATCTTCGTTCGTTGGATCGATCTCGGTTGCCCAATCGATCTCGATTACGACCCAAAACAGCCGGACAAACGTGGTTTCGGCTGGATGCTCGACGACCAGCGGCCGACGCTTACGCTCACATACCCCGTACCCGGCAAGAACGCATCTCTCTCACGTATCGTGATTGGCATGTGCGACGCCGGCAGCGGCTTGAACATGGAATCGTTTAGCGTGACGGCCGACGTCGAACTTGATGGCATCAAGGCCGGTGCGAACTTGGCGGACCGGTTTAAGCCGGCGACACAGGGCGTTTGGGTGGGGGAACTGTCGAAGCCGATCGCGACCTTGCCGGCGTCGACTCTGAGCGTGCAAATTGCTGATAAGCAGGGCAACGTAACGCGCATCGAAAGGCGGTTCTACATCGGCAAATGACCGGCCTGCCGGTCGTCCATTCGATCAGGCCAATACGTCCTTCACGACCCGTCCGTGGACGTCAGTGAGTCGGAAATATCGGCCCTGATATTTATGGGTGAGCTTCAGATGGTCGATGCCGAGACAGTGCAGAATCGTGGCGTTCAGATCGTGGATATCGACCGGATCACGTACGACGTTGTAACCGAAATCATCAGTCTCGCCGTGCGTGATGCCCGGTTTGATTCCGCCGCCGGCCAGCCAGACGGTGAAGCAACGTGGGTGATGGTCACGCCCATAGTCCTCGGCGGTTAACCGGCCCTGGCAATAAACCGTTCGGCCAAATTCACCACCCCAGACGACCAGCGTGTCCTTCAACAGTCCGCGTTGCTTGAGATCAGTGATGAGGGCCGCGCTCGCGCGATCGGTATCGCGACACTGAGCTTCGATCTGCTTCGGCAGATTCGTGTGCTGATCCCAGCCGCGGTGATAGAGCTGGATAAAACGCACATCTCGTTCCGCTAGTCGTCGAGCAAGCAGGCAATTGGCGGCAAACGTCCCGGGCTTGCGTGCATCTTCGCCGTACAACTCGAACGTAGAGGCCGGCTCCTTTGACAAGTCCGTGAGCGCCGGCACGCTCGCTTGCATGCGGAAGGCCATCTCATATTGAGCGGTCCGCGTGGCGATCTCCGGGTCGCCGACGTCCGCTTGCTTGAGCGCGTTCAATTCGGCCAAATCATCGAGCAAGCGGCGCTGGCTCGTCGTGCTCACGCCGTCCGGGTTGGTCAAGTATAAGACGGGATCACCCTGCGAGCGGAATTTGACCCCCTGATAGCGCGACGGGAGGAAGCCGCTGCCCCACAAGCGGTCGTAAAGAGGTTGGTCCGCCGGATTGCCGGAGCCCTGCGATAGAAGAACAACGAACGCCGGCAGGTCTTTCGCCTCGCTGCCGAGCCCGTACGCGATCCAGGCCCCGAGGCTCGGCCTACCGGCGAGTTGCGCCCCCGTCTGCGCGAATGTGATCGCGGGGTCGTGATTGATCGCCTCGGTGTGCACGGACTTGATGAAGCACAAATCGTCGGCGACGATCGCGGTTCGCGGCAGAAGATCACTGATCCATGCGCCGGATTTGCCGCGTTGTTGAAACTTGTACTTCGACGGTGCGACCGGGAACGACTCCTGCGTCGCTGTCATCCCGGTGAGTCGTTGGCCGCGGCGAATTGAGTCGGGCAATTCCTTCGCGAACAGATCCTTCAACTTCGGCTTGTGATCGAACAGATCGAGTTGCGATGGTGCCCCCGACTGGAAGAGATAGATCACCCGCTTGGCTGTCGGCTTGAAGTGTGGCTCGGTGCCGCTTGCCGTTTCGCCGAGCAACGAGGCCAGGGCGGCCGCGCCAACGGTTCGCCCCAGAAACGCGCGCCGCGTGAGTTGAGAGAATGTGTCGGCGATCCGGGATGGGAGAGTCATTCCTTCGTCACCGCCTCGTCCAAGTTGAGAATGAGCCGGCAAACAGCGGCGTAGGCGGCCAGTTCCACGGGATCGAGCCGTGAATCGATCGCCGATTCACCAACCTTCAAAGACTTTCTCGTTGCTGCCGGATCGGACCTAAGGTCAGTCAGTTGTCGCTCCAGAGCACGATGAAGCACTCCAAGTTCGGCTGCAGTCGGCACCCGTGCCGTTATTCGCTGGAACGCGAGAGTGAGTCGCTCGTCAATCGTGGAACGCTCGTGCAACACGCGTTCGGCCAACTTGCGGGCCGCTTCCACATATGTGACGTCGTTCAGCAGTGTCAGCGCTTGCAGCGGCGTGTTGGTGCGCGTCTCACGCACCCAACATGTTTCGCGGGCCGTGGCGTCGAATGTCGACAAGCCCGGCGGCGGCGCGGTCCGCTTCCAATACGTGTACGAGCTACGTCGATAGAGCTTGTCCCCGGTGTCCGGCACATAGTCGCCTACGCCGGAGAGTTCGTCCCACAATCCGGCTGGTTGATACGGCTTGACGGACGGACCACCTTGATTTTCGACCAACAGGCCGCTGGCGAGCAGTGCCTGATCGCGAATCATCTCCGCAGACAGGCGATTGCGCGGGAATCGGGACAAGAGTCGATTGTTCGGATCGCTCGCCGGCGCATCCTTCGGTATGCGCGACGATTGACGATATCCAGCGCTCGTGACGATCAACTTGTGCATCCGCTTGACGTCCCAACCCGTGCGCACGAACTCGGTCGCCACCCAGTCGAGCATTTCCGGATGCGATGGGAATGTGCCTTGCGTGCCAAAGTCTTCGCCGGTCGCCACCAGTCCGGTGCCGAAGTGAAGTTGCCAGATGCGATTGACCGCGACGCGCGCCGTCAGCGGATTGTCGGACGACACGAGCCAGCGTGCGAGATCGAGCCGGTTGCCACCCGTCGGAGTGTTCGGCAGTGTAGCGGGACCGGCGGCGGTCACCTTCGGGCCGGGCCGATCGTACTGGCCGCGAACCAACACGTGCGTCTCGCGCGGCTTCGGCATTTCCTCCATCACCATCACCGTCGGGATCGACTCGGCGAACTTCCGGCGTGCCTCGCGAGCCGCATACACGACCTCATGCGCATCGTGGATCTCCGCCGGCGCGGCCTTGGCGATGAAGAATGCCCGCAATTTGTCGGCTTCAGCCGTGGTCCGATTCGCGGTGGGCTTCGCGATGATCTGGGCCGGCGACTCGGCGACGGCGAGAACGCAGGCCTCATTCGCGTCCAGCGTACGGCCGTAAATTCGGACTTCGTCGATGAGCCCGTTGAACCGCGTCGTCGGCCCGCCGCCGGAGCCGATGCGGAAAGGCTCCTTCGACTGGAACGTCTGGTTGAGCTCATCGAACAGGACGTTAGTCTTGGCTTCGATGCCGTCGATGTAGATTTTCACTCCCGCCGCCAAGCGCGCGCCGTCATAGGTGACGGTGATGTGGCGCCATTGATCTGTTTTCAACGGCTCGACCGTCTCGACGCGGAGCGCATCGTCGAGCCAGCGCTTCGTCAGATGGACCTGAACTTTGCCATTAACCAAGTGAATGCCGTACCCTTCGCCGCGCGGCTCCTCGACCATGCGCGACACAAGTGCTCCGCTCAAACTGCGGGGCCGCACCCAGAGGGCGATCGAGAAACGGTCGTAGAAGCCGAAGTCCCCGACAGTCGAATGCTCCGCGAAGCGCCTGCCGTCGAGATCAAGGCCCATGCCGATCTTCCCCGGCCTGAGCGTTGGCTTGCCATCTCGAACATTCAATTGGTCGCTAAGCTTCATCGGCAAATAGGTGAGCAATCCGCGATCCGGCGACCAATCGGGCAACTCGGCCGGCTTCACTGTCTTTTCCCAGCGGGCCTGAGCATCGTCCTCCTCGTTGCGGCGCGCGCTGAGCGTACGTTCCAACGTCGCCACGTCGTCCGTCAGTCTTTCGAGCCGCCGCGCTTGCTCCGGCGTCGGCGCTTTGATGAACGGCGGTGAGTTGCCGTACTTCACCGCGTGGCCGCTCTCCGGCACGTTGTTGAAATAGGCGAAGAGTTGATAGAACTCGCGCTGTGAGAACGGGTCAAACTTGTGATCGTGGCAACGGGCGCACCCAAGGGTCAGCCCAAGCCAGACGGTGCTCGTCGTCTCAACGCGATCAGCGACATATTCGACCGCGTACTCCTCGGGAACGACGCCGCCCTCGGCATTGCCGCGATGGTTGCGATTGAAGCCGGTCGCGATGCGCTGATCGAGCGTCGCGCCGGGAAGCAAGTCGCCTGCAAGTTGCTCGATCGTGAATTGATCGAACGGCAGATTGCGGTTGTATGCCTCGATCACCCAATCACGCCAGCGCCACATATCACGGCCAGCGTCGGTCTGATAGCCGTTGGTATCGGCATAACGAGCGGCCTCCATCCACCGCCAGGCCATGCGCTCGCCGAAGCGCGGCGACGCGAGCAGCCGATCGGCCAAGCGTTCGACGGCATCAGGTGACGTGTCCGCAACGAACGCATCGACCTCGGCCGGTGTCGGCGGCAGCCCTGTCAGGTCGAACGACATGCGGCGGATGAGCGTGGCCCGGTCGGTCTCCGGCGATGGTTTTAGGCCCGCTTGCTCCAGCCGCGCCAGGATGAACCGGTCGATCGGAGTACGGACCCACGCCGCGTTGGCCACTCCGGGCGGCTCCGGTCGGACCGGCGGCACGAACGCCCAGTGCTTCTCCCACTTCGCGCCCTCGGCGATCCATTGCCTGAGTGTTTCCGTTTGGCCTTTGGTCAGCTCACGCCCGGAACCCTTGGGCGGCATTCGCTCTTCGGGATCGGCAGATGTAATTCGGCGAATCAATTCGCTCGCGCCCTCCGTACCCACGGCCTTGCGCGCGTCCGCCTCGCGGTCCAGACGCAGGCCGGCCTTACGCTTCGCCGAATCGGGCCCGTGGCAGGCGAAGCAGTTGTCGGCAAGGATCGGCAAGACATCGCGATTGAAGCGAACAGGCTCAGCCTGGCCTGTGCCCGCAAGCGCGAGTGTGAAGCCGGCGACGACGGGCAGCAGAAATCGGGTGCGCATGTGCGCCCTGGAGAGTGGGCAGGTGGGAACGAAGTCAGATTACCCGATCGGCCGTGCGAAGGCGAGCGGCAAGGCAAAACATCAGCGGTTGACGATTTCCGTCGGTAACAACTATTCGCCCTTAAACATCCGGATCGGTTATCATCACCTCCACCAGTACATCTCCCCTGGAGTTCGACCATGTCGCGGAATCGCTTGCTGTGGGGCTTACCCTTATTCGCTGTCCTCGTCGCCACCGTTGCCCTGCTCGCCCAACGCGGCCAATCGGGGCCTGTCGCGGCGAACGACGCGGACACTGCCAGAGTCGCGCAACTCAAGCCTGCGGTCAGTCTGCCGATCTCGCAAGTGATTCTGTTCAACAGCGGTGTGGGCCACTTCACGCGGTCGGGCGAAGTTGAAGGCGATGCACGCGTCGATCTGACCTTCCCCGAACAAGACATCAACGACCTGATCAAGTCGATGACGCTCCGCGACCTGTCGCCGAACGGGCGCGTCGCGGCGGTGACCTACGATTCCCACGACCCGATCGATCGCACGCTGGCGTCGTTCGCGATCAACCTGAATAACAGTCCCCCGCTTGCCGGGATCTTGACGCAGGCGCGCGGCGAGCAGGTGGAAGTCGCACTCATCAATACCGCCAATCAGCCCGGCAACTTGACGGGCAAGATCATCGGTGTCGAACAACAGACGGCGCCGTCGAAAGACGGGCCAGTTCCCGTGACCGTCCTCAACTTGTGGTGTGCCGAGGGCGTGCGGACGGTCAAGATGTCCGAAGTGCAGCGTCTGCGCTTCGCAAACCCGGTAATCGAAAATGAAGTGCGCCGAGCACTGGAAACGCTGGCTCTGTCGCACGATTCGCAAAAGAAAGCTGTCAGTCTGCATTTCGCGGGAGAAGGCAAACGCAAAGTCGAGGTCGGCTACGTCGTCGAGAATCCGATCTGGAAGACGAGCTACCGACTCGTGCTCGATAAGGCCGGCGAGAAGAAGCCGTATTTGCAGGGCTGGGCAGTCGTCGAGAATCCGACGGATGAAGATTGGCACACGGTGACGATGGCCCTCGTCAGCGGCCGGCCCATTTCGTTCAAGATGGACCTGTACAACCCGCTCTACGTCGATCGACCGACGGTCGAGCCGGAGTTATTCGCGAGCCTGCGGCCAATCGCCTACAGCGGGGCCATGAAGCGGCATCGAGACGAAGTAGCTGCTGGCGAAGTGCCGACCGAGGCAAAGCAAGCTCTGGACAAGGCTGAAAAAGCGCCGGAGTTTTCCGTTCCCGGAATGAAGGGGCGATCCGGCGCCACGAAAGATGCGCTACTAAGGGAAGAGCGGCGTGAGTACGCCAAGCGCACGGCCGACGATCTCGGTCGCCGCATGGATCTGGGCGCCAGCGTCCAAACGGTCGCTACCGCCTCGTCGCTCGGGGATTACTACCAGTACGTCATTGACCGCCCCGTCGACCTGGCCCGGCAGAAGTCAGCGTTGTTGCCGATCGTCAACAAGGACGTCGAAGGCAAACGCGTCAGCATTTACAACGCGGCCGTGCAGCCGAAGCATCCCCTGCTTGGGCTCAGGTTCAAGAACACGTCCGGCATGCCGTTGACGCAGGGACCAGTCACGGTCTTCGAAGGCTCGGTTTACGCGGGCGACACACGCGTGCTCGATCTGCAACCGGACGAAGAACGGCTCGTCAGCTATGCCATCGACCTCGGCACCGAAGTCTCGGTGAAGCCGGGCACCAACACGTCACGCATCACGAGCGTGAAGGCGGTCAAGGGCATCATTCACACGCACACCGTGTTCCGTCAGGAACTTGTGTACGACGTGAGCAATCGCAGCACGACGGATCGCACACTGCTCATCGAACATCCGAACCGCAAGGGCCAGGGCTTTGTGTTCATCGGCGACAACAAGCCGAAGGAAGAAGCGGCAGACGTGTTTCGATTTGAGCTGCCGGTCGCCGCGAAGAAGGATCTGAGCTACACCGTCATCGAGGAGAAGCCGATCGAATCGACAGTCCAACTTTCTAACACTGCGGACGATCAGATTCGTTATGTGCTCAGCCTGAAGGAAGCGTCCCCGGCTTTGAAGGGGAAGCTGCAAGAAGCGCTGAGTGTGAAGGCGAAGTGGGACAAGACGCGGCAAGACATCCAGGCGGTCAACACGCGCGTGCAGGCGATCACGGTCGATCAGAAACGGCTGCGCGACAACCTGCGAGAGACGCCGAAAGAGTCGCCGCTGTTCCAGCGCTACTTGAAGACGCTGGAAGAACAGGAAAAGGAGATGGATGACCTGTCGGCCAAGCTCAAGACGCTGCAAGGCGACGAAGCCAAGACGCGGGCGGCCTACGATGATTACTTGGCGAATCTGACAGTGGAATAGTCTTCAACAACGTTTAGCGTTCGAGCCGTCGGCTCGAACGCTAAACGATTTCTCGTATCCCAATTGCATGACACTTCGCTGCCCCGTCTGCCGGGCCGACAACACGACTGGGCTCAATTGCCGGCGCTGCAAGGCCGACCTGTCGCTGCTGATCGCCGTTGAAGAACGGCGCGATTACCACGTAACGCTTGCTCAGATTGCAATGCGCGACGGTCAATTCGATGACGCGCTGACTGAGTTGACGCTTGCCGAAGAACTGCGAACCGGGCCGGACATTCACCGACTGCGTGCCTGCGTATTCCTCCTGGCCGGTGACCACGAGTCGGTCCTCGCGGAACATGCTGCTGTCGTTGCGCTTTCGTAGCTGGATTCGTGAGAATTCAGGCGCTCGACCCGCCAAGCCCTGAATTCTTACGAATTCAGCTACGCTCCCCGATCCCCCACGTTTGCCCCGCCGGTTGGCCTTCCCCCAAATGCCGAAACGGGTTATAGGCGACGCCGTCTCGACATTCGGGCCGGCTCATGGGCCGGGATATTCATGCGCTTTTCCTTCGCGCGGCTCTTCTTCATTTCGCTGATCGCCAGCAGCCCGCTGCTGGGGCAAGGGCCGGTGTTGGTGCCCGTCGAATCCCGTGAACCACCATTGGCCAGCGACCTGCCCGACCGTCTCGGCGGTGGATTCGATCCCGATGAATCGTCCGAAGTCCGGCCGGCACAATACGTTGTTCCCGGTCGGCCGTTGACGTCCCCTGGGTTGCTTCCGGGCGAACTCTCTTCGGGCACGGTCGTTGTCCCGGCTGGCTACACGGAGGCGGCCGGCGGCTTGCCGACGCCGCAAGTGACGCTCGACGTCGAAGGCAGCGACGTTGCCGCCACGAACCAGACGGTCGTCTACAAGCTGACCGTGCGGAACGTCTCGCGGGCCAAGGCGCATAACGTCGTCGTCAAAGTGATCCCGCCCAAGAAGGTGACGAAGGTCAAGGCTGACCCGCCGCCGACCAAGGACGAAGATGCGGACACAATGTGGGAATACAAGATTCTCGAGCCGGGCCAGACGAAGACGATCGAGTTGGCCTATAAACCGGATGCGACCGCGGACGAGGTCAAAATCCAGGCGCGCGTGCAGTTCGACTTCGGCCGCGGCCTGATCACCAAAATCGCGGCCCCCACGCTAAGCGTGAAGAAGGACGGGCCCGAGCAGATCGTCGTCGGCGACACGGCCACTTACAGCATCACGGTCACGAACACGGGCAAAGTGACGATCCGCGACATCGAAGTACGCGACCTACTCAGCAAGGGCCTCGAATACGACGACCGCGAGATCGAGCGCGGCACCCTCACGGGCCGGCTCGCGTCCAACATCGACCGCAAGAACGGCGAGCGAACCTGGACGGGCCTGAACCTGGCGCCTGGTGAATCGAAGGTGCTCGATTTTCGCGTCAAAGCGAAGTTACCCGGCCGCATCACGAGCACGTCTCAGGTGAAGGCCGCCGACATCTTCAAGGAAACGGGTCTCGACGTCGAAGTCTTGACGGCCCACCTGGAACTCAAGGCGGAGGGCCCGCCGAACGGAATGGGCAAGGTCGGGCAGCCGACCGTCTATCGCATGACGGTGACGAATCGCGGGAACTCAGATCTGCGCAACGTCACCGTGCGCTGCTTGATTCCGCCCGACATGCAGGTGCGCAAGGCGACGCACGACGGCCAACCGGTGCGCGACAGCGTTCAATGGACATTTCCACGGTTGAAGGTGGGCCTAAGTGAGGAATTGAGCGTGTCGCTCCAGACGAAGAGCCCCGGCATGCGGTCGATTCAATTTGTGACGAAGGCGCAGAAGGGCGAAGAACAGAAGGCGCAGGTGAAGACCGAGTTCCTCGGCATGCCGAGCCTGGACTGGGACGTGGAAGCGCCGGGTGTCGGGGCGGTGGGCAAGCAACTCACGCTTCGTGTGACCGTGTCGAACCGTGGGACCGCCCCAGGCAAGGCGCGCGTCCACGTCGATCTGCCCTCGACGACGCCGACGCCGCTTCAAGTGAGTTCCACGACTCCCAAGGCGGGAAAAGGTGAGGGATTGAATTCGAATGAAGTGCTCTTCGACGAAATCGATGTCCCGGCGGGTAAGAAAACGACCTACACCATTCGAGTCGATGCCCGCTCGCCAGGAGAAGCCAAGGTCGTGTTTTGGCTAGATGAGGGAACCGGCGAGAAGAAGCGTGATGACAAGGTGATCAACATCACGGCCCCAGACAATCGCAGCCCATCAGGACCGCCGCCGGCCCGCGGCGTGGACAAAACCAATGTCGGATACTCGCAACGCGATTAGAACGGGGCGTGATTGAGAGATGGCCAAATACATACCGGGGTTGGCCATCTCTCATTCAAAAAACCAACACTAATTGCCTATCTATTAAGAAGATGCGTCAAGAAAACTGAATTTCAATTCGAGCGCCAAAAGCCAGTGAAACTGCCGTCGGGAAGCTATTTGCGACCCTCCGCAAGCATCGTTCGTACGAACGTTTTGTTGTCTGCTTGAGCGAACAGCCGATCGCCATCGAATGATAGGGCCGTCACGCGGCCGGGCGGGCTCGTGAACACGCCGCACAGTCGGCCTGTTGGATCGAAGACCTGGATGCCGAGGTTCGTCGCGACATAGGTTCGATTCATGCCGTCAATGGTCATGGCCGACGGATCAGCGCGATAGTCTTCCGGCGGCGTGGTCTTGGTCTTGCGTTGATCGCCGCGCACCTGCAAGCGGCAATAGCGATCACCGGGTCCGAGCGTGCCATCCTTCTCGATGCGAAACGCCCACACGTGCCGATCCGCGGTGTCGGCGACCAACAAGGTTGAACCGCCCAATGCGAGCGTGCAACAGGTCGGCTCCTTGACCGTGTTCTTCGCGCGATCAATGGACATCGTCGCCGGCATCTCGGCTTTCGTCGGTTGCCAAGTCTCGCCAGGCTTCAGAATCTCATGCAGCGGCATGTCCTGAGCGCCAGCGACGCCGGCGGCGATTAGCAAGACAGAAACAGATAAGTATTTCATGATGGCTGGTTGAGTTTGGGTGCAGGGGATCACTTCGCCGGCGGCGTGTCGCGCCAGAGCCACTTCAACGATTCCGGCATCGTCGCCCCGCCTTGTCGGCCGTTGTGCCCGCCGTCGCCGAACTCGAAGCGGAAGTCGTAGCGCATGAACTTCAACGCGGCCGCCATCGATTGATTGGCGAGCGGCCACGAGCCGTGCAGGTTATCCAGATCGTTCGATCCATCTTGCAACCAGACGCGAATCGGCTTCCGCTCCGTCTTGCGGATCATCCCTGGAATGATGTCGCCGCCCTGAATGTTGGTGAAGCTGCCGACGTGGCTGAGCACCTTGCTGAACATGTCCGGCCGTTCCCAGGCCGCGACGAACGCACAAATTCCGCCCGAGCTGATGCCGCCGATGCCCCGACCGGCCGCGTCCTGTCGCAGCTTGTATTGCTTGCCGACTTCGGGCAGGATTTCCTTGTCCAGAAACGTCGCATACTGCGGCGACACGGTGTCGTATTCGAATGAGCGGTTCGACCGTCCCTGCCCCTGTCCGTTGCCCGCCGGCACATTGCCCGGGTCGATGAAGATGCCGATGATGACCGGCACTTCCTTCTTGTGAATCAGGTTGTCGAGCACGACCGGCACGCGGAATCCGCCCTTTTCACCCTGGTAGCCGTTGCCGTCCTGGAAGACCATGACGCACGCGGGTTCTTTGCCGTCGTACTGAGCCGGCACATAGATCCAGTAGTTGCGCTCGGTGCCGGGAAAGACGTTGCTGGTCCACTTGTGCTGCGTGACCTTGCCGACGGGGACGCCATCGTGGCGTTCAGAGTCGGGGCCGAGCTTGTAGTCGTCGGCCGCACCGAGCGAGGCCGCAAGTGCGAGCATCAACAGGCCGGTCAGCAAGCGGCAGCGCATGGGAGAGTGCCTTTGGGGAATTGGGAATGAGGCGGGTTGAGGAGAGCGTATTGAATGGGTGAGGCGGTCGCAAGCAGCCGGATTTGTTGACTGAGCGTCGAGATTGGGCTATCCAAACTGCATGAGCGAGATCGCATCTTACCGGCTGATGAATGGCACAACTTTCTCGCTTACCGGGCTTGATGCCGATGAACGACAACTTGTCGACGATCTGTTTGCGCGCCGGCGCTCGATGTCGAACTGGGCCGAGTTCGGCAACTACTACATCAAGGCTGTTGCCGGTTTCTATGAGGGCCGCAGACTTGCTCGACGGGTAATCGTCTCATTGCCAGTTTGGAAGATCGCGCAGGATATGAAGGGGCGCATGATGGTGGCGATGGGCCATGCGGAGGCGCCGACTCCGACGTTTGCGCACGATTGCGAGTGTGACGCAGACTTCATTGTGCCAGTTCAGGCGTCATCGTGACGTATATCCCGGCTTGGTTTTCCGGCCTGAAGGGCCGGCTCCATCAGCCCTGGCCGTAGGCCTGGGGAAACGACGCACCACCAAACGTCGGCCCTCAAAGGGCCGTTCGGGCGTCTCTTCGCGTCGACATGAATGGCCCTTTCAGGGCCGCCACCCTCCGGATGGCCGTTTCCCAGGCCTTCGGCCTGGGCTAACAGAATCGGCCCCTTCAGGCCGAAGAATTCGCTTACGGGGATGCACGCTGAGGTGCTTCGATTACTTCCGGGTACGCCCGCCCGACTTTTCATTTGCACATCGCATCCCGTCGCCCACAATATTCTCCACTGAGTCCACTCTCCTCGCCGAGGCGCAACGATGCCGACGATCTTCAATGGCTGCGGCACCTGGTACTGCGGCAAGCGGCGCATTCACCGCGTGAAGGCCGTTTGCGGCTCGTGCAATGGGTTCACCGAACTCGAATCGTACGACACCACGCTCTTCTTCGTCGTCTTTATGGTGCCGATCATTCCGCTCGGTAAGAAGCGCATCTTGCAGAGTTGTTCCTCGTGCCAACGGCACCGCGTCATCGACTTGAAAGCATGGGAGGCGGGCAAGTCCGAGGCGTTCAACAAGGTGCTCGAGGAACTGCAGGCTGACCCCGATAATCGCGAGACCATTCAGAAGGCGCTCGCGCTGGCCACCGTTTATCAGGATGAACTCCTGTTCGACAAGTTGGCCGACACGCTCGCGGGCCATCGCACCGACGACGCTGAGATCCAAGCGCAACTCGGCTCCGCCTACGAGTATTTCTCGCGCTGGCCCGACGCGGAAGCGGCATTCCGCCGGGCGCACGCAATCGCGCCGAGTGACGACACCAACGAGCGCCTGGCCGTGTGTTTGCTCAAACAGTATCGGCCCGAGGAGGCGGCCCCGCATGTGCAACATGCTTTGGAGTCAGGGGATCAGCAAAAGGCCTGGCTCGTCTTCTGGCTGGTCGAGGGGTTCATCGCCACCGGCATGCACGAGGAAGCGCTCAAGGTCATGGACGTGCGCGATGAGGTCTGGCCGGCACTTGCCATCGGCAAGGACTATCAGCGCCAGCGACGCACGGCCGAGAAGCACCGCAAGACTGGCAAGCCGATCAAGTCCGTGTACCTCGCCGAATCGAATACCGGTTTTCGCCAGGGCAGCAGCCTCGGCTTCGGCTGGCCGAAGTATGTGGCGGCGGCGATCTTCCTCGGGCTTCTCTCGCTGTATTTTGGCTCGGCGATCTATCGCGGCCAGAATCGACCGGTCTATGTCGTGAACGGCTGGTCGAAGGGTTATACCGTCAAGGTGAATGGTGAGGACTACCTGTTGCCACCGGGCGCTTACAAGAAGATCAACGTGCCCGAAGGCGAAGTGACCGTCGACTGGCCCGACGGCGGCGAGGGGCCGCAGACGGTCACCATTGAGACATCGTTCTGGGGCCGGCCGTTCAACCGGCCCGTGTTCGTCATCAATCCGGACCGCCTCGCAATCCTTGAACGCGAGGAGACGATCTATGCGGAGCCCCCGGTCGACGCTGAGCATCCGCCGGAATATCGCAGTGGCCAACTTCTCCAGGAATTCGCCGGCGTCAACCATGAGTTCGAGCCGTTTCCGACGGAGATTCGGGCGAAGGCCGGCAGCCGCACCACCAAGACGCGCGTCGGTCTGGTTCCGGTAACCAGCCCGGAAGACCGTGCCTTGAAGGCCATGGTCGCCCTTCCGCCGGAAAAGCTCCCCGACTATTGGAAGCGCGTCTTACAACTCAATCCCGATGATACCTTCGCGCTCGCGTTCTTGACGAACTCGATGCCGGCGGCCGACGCCCTCGCGTATTTCAAGACGCGGCTGGGGGAGCGGCCCATTCGCGTCGAATGGCATCGCATGTATCAATCGTTGAGCGATCTCGCCGATCCAAAGACCGACCTGAAGCCGGAGTATCGCAAGCTGGTCGAGGAGACGAAGCGGGCGCCCGATGCGGTCTACTTGCTCGGCCGCATCGAAGACAATGCGGCGGGCGAAGCGTTGTACCTGGAGGCGGCCCGTGCGAAGCCGCCGTCGGCTCATGCGTGCACCGGGTTGTCCTATCGCTATCTCGCACAGGGCGAGTTCGACAAGGCGGTCGAGTGGGCAGCGAAGGGGTTCGAGATGAATCCGAAGGATGCGCTATTTAAGAAGCGCTACGTCGAGGCGTTACTCGCTGCGGGTAGATTTGTGGACCTTTTGCGCATTACCAACGCGACGATGCCAACGGAGACGATGCTTTACTTGCGTGAGCGGCTGACAGCCCACATCGCCACCGGCGAGGCCGGGGCGGCCGATGGCGAGATCAATCGCATTCTCGGCCCACGCGTCGGCCGCATCGGCGATCGGTCGACCATGCAGGCGCGTGCGAGCATGGATATGCTGCTTGCCGAAGTGCGCCGCGATCGAGTGAAGTACCTGGCCGCCGCCGCGCAGGCGCTCACGCCGGATCGCTTCGCGCAGAACATCCTGGTTGGCAACTACAAGGCAGCCGTGCTTCCGGGCGCACCCGCCGTGCCCGGTGCACCGCGCATGGCGCGCGATTGGGAACATGATGCCGCACGCGCCGGCCTCCTGTATCTCGCGGGCATGAAAGCGAAGGACAAGACGTTTGCCGACGCGCAATGGAAGCGCTTCGTCGACACGCTCAGCACCGGCGATCGCGAGGGCCGAGCGTGTGCCGCCTTCGCCAGCGGAGCCCAGCCGTTCGACCTGGCCAAGGTGAAGGAGATGCCGATGGAGCCGTCGCTCAAGCGCGTCGTCCTCGCCGCGTTCGCCCAGAAATTCCCGGCGAATGCCAAGGAGCTGAATGCGCTCGCGACCAAGCTCGATTTCGAGCGTGACGAAATCTCGCTGTGCTTGCGCTATGTCATGGAGCCGTGACCTTGCTATCCTGACCTTCGCCCCGCCGAACGGAGTTTCGCGTTGCTCTCTTCGAATGGACTCCACACGCGTGCCATCGCCGATCAGCCGGTTGCCGTCATCGACTTCGAAACAACGGGCATGTTCCCCGGCAACGACCGGGTCGTTGAAGTGTCTGTGGTGCGCGTCGAGCCGGGCCGGGAGCCGGAGCTGGTCTTCGATACGCTGATCAACCCGAATCGACGGATGGATTGCACATACGTGCACGGCATCACGGACCACGACGTGATCGATGCTCCGCGCTTCGAACAGGTGGCCTGTCGATTTCTGAAGGCGATCGCGGGCTGCGTCGTCGCGGCTTACAACGTGTCGTTCGACATGCGGTTCCTGAACTTTGAACTGAGCCGCGTCTGCGTGGAGCACTCGTTTCCGCACCTCTGCCTGATGTACCTGCGGCCGATGCTTGGGCTTGGCCGGCAATGCAAGCTCGCCGACGCCTGTTGGGCGCACGGCGTGCCGCTGTCGAACGCGCACGCGGCCGGCCCCGATGCGCTCGCCGCGGCCGGGCTCTGGTCCGTCTATCGCGACGAGATCGCTAGTCGCAACATCCGCACGTTCGCGGAACTGGCCGCCGTCAAGCGCTACAAATTCACCGGCAGCTTTGATTGCGAACCCCATCCGGGCTTCCATGGCGAGGGGCCGGCGACCGCGAGATTGAAGAGCCGAAACGATACAATGGCACGATCAAACTCGGGGCCATTGGTTTCATGTCATTCGCGCGGCTAAAGCGGAATTCGGATGCGGCGGAGACCGAAGCGCAGCGAGGGCGACGCTGCGTCTCGGCGGTATCGGCGTCGTCCTCGCTGCGCTTCGGTCTCCGCCGCATCGGCCTCCTCGAATTGTACCAGCGACTTTCGCCGCTCATTGCCTTGGTTCTCGTCACATGCGTAAGCGGGCCCCTATCGGCTTTCCCGCTGCCGACGTTGGATCGACACGGCGACCCATTGCCGAACGGGGCAACGGCCCGGCTCGGAACAGTCCAACTGCGGGCCGGGTGCGACTCTCTGTCCTTTTCTCCCGATGGCAAATTGCTTATCGGCGTGCACGACCGAGTCGTGCGCATCCGGAATGCGGCAGATGGTCGCCCGATTGAGACACGCCGGGCGGGCGCGGGGGAACGTCGTGACACGGCGCGATCCGAAAACGGCCGGCTGCTTGCGATCACCACTGACACCGAGACAGAACTGCACGACCTGATCGCAGGGAAGCGAGTTGAAGCTCTGCTGCCGAAGGGCCAGGTCGTTGTCGGCCGATTTGCCGTTTCGAACGACGGCCGCTGGCTGCTGTTCACGGATCAAATTTCTGTTGCCGTTGAGCCGCGGCCGTTCGCATCCGTGACGACGGAACTGGTCAAGCGGCTGATGCTTCGCGACACCAGCACGGGCAAGGACCGTTGCCTGTCCGAAAACGAGCAGGGGCTTCTTAGTCTTGGATTTTCAGCCGACGGCAAGCGCATCGTGACGTCCGGCCAACAGGGGACACGCGTTTGGGACGTCGCCAATGGCAAGCGACTTTGGGAAAAGCGGAACTTCTACGCCGAGGAATGTCGCTTCACTGCGGACGGCACGCACATTATCGCTGCGCCCGGTGGCGGCCTAAGTGACTGGCACGTCTGGGATGCGAACACCGGTAAAGATGTAGCAGGCCTCCACCCGCCGACGGTCGGCTACGCCTGGTCGTTCGCCGTCTCGCCCGATGGCAATCTGCTCCTGATTCCGACTTACGACGACTACGTCGTCTGGAACCTGAAAGCTGGAGTGATTCGGCACCGGTGGCCCGGTGCGCGCTCGTGGGGCCGCGGTGTTTTTGCGCCGGACGGCAAGTCCGTCATCACGTACGACACAATCCTCCGTCGATGGGACCTGGTCACCGGCAAAAACATCTATGCCAACGTCACGGAACTCGGACACGTCGATGCATTAGAGCGGCTATTCTTTACACCGGATGGCACCCGACTCGTGTCGATGGGCAAGGATTACGCCACGCGCATCTGGGACCTGACAACTGCCAAACCGATCCGCTCGATTCCGCAAACCGGCGATGCCAGAATGAGTTGGACCATTTCACCGGATGGCGCGACGTTGATTGGCGTCGATCGGAAACTGACGGTCAAGCAATGGCCGCTCGTTACCAACGGTCCAAAGACCAGTTCTCAGTTGCGGCCGAATCAGAAGATCGAGACCGAACTTAGACCGCGAGACGTCCACACTTTTCCCGATGGCACGCTCGCGCTGTTGGCTTGGCCGGATTCACCCGAGTTTCGCTTTCATCGGTTTAGCTTTTCCTTTTGGGACTTGAGCACGGGCCAACTCGTGCGCTGGGGCGGCGACCCGGGCAACGACTATCGCGGCGAATACACGCGCATGTCCCCGGACGGCCGTTACGCCGCCAGCCCGGACGCCACCTACGACACGCGGACCGGCGTCAAACACATCCTGCCATCGAATCCGTTCGGCCAGGGCGGCGTACCGCTGTTCTCGCCGGATAGTCGCTTTGTTGCAGCCGCCGCACGGGGCACGCGCGTCTGGGAACTGGCGACGGGACGCGCCGTCGCCGAAGTGCCGGGCGATTCGCTCGATCACGCCGCCTTCTCGCCCGACGGTCGACGGCTGGCGGTTGCCCTTTGGGATCGATTCAGCGTCTGGGAACCCGGTGCGAGGAAGACGATTTTCGAAGGGTCGACCGGGGACCGGTCGTTAACGCCACGGCAACAGGTTGAAGCGATCGCGTTCAGCCCAGACGGCCGCACGCTCGCGACCGGCCACGCCGACGGCACCATCCTGCTCTGGCCGATCCCCCGTCCCGTTCCCGATGGCCGCTGGTCGGAGGTCGACGCAAATGGCGCATGGGACCTGCTCATCGACGAGAATTCCGCCAATGCGTATCCAGCCGTCTGGCAGTTGATGGACTATCCCGTGGAAGCCGTGCAATTCCTGCGTGGCAAGTTCAATCGCGTCGCCCTGGCGGATGCGGACGAATGGGACCGGTTGATCGCCGCCCTCGACAGCCCACGTTTTGCCGCGCGCGAAGCGGCCTCGAAACGCGTTCGCGAACTGGGTCGATCGGCGGAGAAGCCGCTGCGCGATGCACTCAAGCGCGCACCGAGCCCGGAGCAGTTCGCCCGAATCGAAGCGCTGCTGGCCGGCCTGGACATGACCGCCCGACCGCGTGGCGAGGACCTTCGTGCCATTCGCGCTGTCGCCGTTCTCGAAGGAATCGCCATGCCCGAAGCGCGACAATTGCTTACGGATTGGGCCGAGCGCGGTTCGCCGCCGCGACTGGCCGACGAGGCCCAGCGGGCGGCGGATCGGCTCAAGTATCGGAAGTAACATGACCGAACGCGAGCGCATGCTAGCCGGCGAGTTGTACGACCCGCTGGACGCGGAACTGGTCGCTGGCCGTCGACACGCACGCAATCTCCTCAGGAGCCTGAACGACTCCCGCGACGCTGATGCCGAGTTGCGGGCCGCCATCATCCAAGAACTGTTCGGCTCGACCGGCGCAGGCACCTGGATCGAGCCGCCGTTCTTCTGCGACTACGGCAGCAACATCACGCTCGGCGACCAGGTGTTCTTCAACTTCAATTGCGTCGTCCTTGACCCGGCGCCCGTGCGCATCGGTAGCAACGTGCTCTTCGGCCCGGCTGTGCAGATCTATACGGCGACGCATCCGCTGGATGCCGAGACACGGCGCACGTGGAAGGAATTCGCGAAGCCGGTCACGATCGGCTCCGATGTGTGGATCGGTGGCGCGGCGGTCATCTGCCCCGGCGTATCAATCGGCGACCGCACGGTCATCGGGGCTGGCAGCGTGGTCGCCCGCGATGTGCCGGCCGGCGTCGTCGCCGCGGGGAATCCGTGTCGCGTGATTCGAGTATTACAACATTAGCCAACGAGAAACGCCGCCATGCGCACCACTTCACTGATGATGATCCTACTTCTGGCCGTCACCGCTTCCGCGGACGACAAGGCTCGGACCGTCGTCGAAGCTGCCATCAAAGCGCACGGCGGCGACGCCAAGCTGGCCAAACTTCGCACCATGCGGATCAAGGTCGAGGGGATGCTCACTTTGACTCCGGATCGGCCCGCTGTTCCCTTCACGATCGAGGACGTATGGCAAACGCCGGACAAGCACCGAAGCGAGCTGACGTTTTCGTTCATGGACTCAACGATTAAGCAAGTTCAAGTCGTTGACGGGCCGAAAGCTTGGGCGTCTATCAACGGAACGGTCACGGACATGACCAAGGAGGCGCTCGCCGAAATGAAAGAACAAATGTACGCCGAGGAACTCGATCGGCTGGGGTTCCTCGGCGATAAGCAGATTCAAGTGTCACTGGTCGACGAGATCAAAGTTGCTGGAATGCCGGCAGCGGGGGTGCTGGTGAAGTCGGCGGGGCACCGCGATGTGAAGCTCTATTTCGACAAGAAATCGGAACTGTTAGTGCGCCGCGAAGCCTTGGTCCACGATCCGGAAAGCGGCAAAGAAGTGACACAAGCCGTCGATTTCGCCGACTATGCGGAGACCCATGGTGTGAAGCATTACAAGACGGTCGCCGTGTACCGCGATGGCAAAAAGATGATTGAAGGCAAAGTGAGTGCCGTCGAGTTCCTGGACAAGGTCGACGCCAGGCTCTTTGCCAAACCCTAGGAGACACAAATGAGTCGTGCGCTTGCGGTGGCGACCCTGGTCGCCGTGCTTCCGAACCTTCGTGCCGACGACGACGGCTTCATCAAGCTGTTCCCGGAGGACGGCGTGCCCAAGGGCTGGGTCGTCACCGAGTGGAGCGATCTCGCCAAGCCGGCGCCAAAAGAAGTGCAGTGGACCGTTAAAGATGGTGTTCTCACCGGCGGCAAGCAGCGCGGCACTTGGCTTATCAGCGAAAAGGAATACGCCGACTTCATTCTCGAATTCGAGATCAAGCTGACCGAGCGCGGCAACAGCGGCGTCGCCCTGCGGACGCCGATGAAAGGCGATCCCGCATTCGACGGCATGGAACTGCAAGTCGCCGACCTGCGCTACAACACGGCCGCCAAGGACTCAGAGCTAACGGGTGGCATCTATCGAGCCATCGCCCCGACGAAGCAGGTCTACAAGCCGACCGAATGGAACGCGTTCCGAATTGAGTTGAAGGGCGATCGATTGAAGGCCACGATCAACGGCGAAGTCGTTCAGGACATCGACTTGTCGACGTACGATCAGCCGGTCAAGCGCCACGATGGCACGGATGCGCCGCCGGTTAAGGATCGGCCGCGCAAGGGGCACCTCGGCTTCCAGCATCTGAGCCGCAACAATGAGCCGATCTTTATCCGCAATATTCGCTTCAAGGAATTGAAGTAGGCGTTGGCGAGGCTGCCGGCTGTCGACGTCCCGTTCAGGTAACTCACCTGGAGGGCATTTCCATGAATAACTGGTCGATCGCCGCCTGGATCATCGGGGCGGCGATCGGCCTTTATGCACTTCACCGGTTGGCCTTGCGGCTCGAACGCGACGGTTGGATTCGCTACCTGCACCATCCGCCACGAGGCGCCGACGGCGGAGGTGCGGCGTTTGGTGAACTTCAAAAATTCTTCGAACCGCAGACGCGGCACGTGTATGAGATGAAGGAACAGAAGCGACCACTCCGCGAGGCGGACGGCGGCGACCCGGCGGAACGGCCGTAGGAAGGAGATTAGCACGCGTTCGCGAGCGGGGCCGGTGCACCATGAACACTTCCACAGCTAGCAGAGTCTCCTGTAAGATGACGGCAATGTGGGAAAGGGACGTCAATGGCACTCGCGATCGAAATCGAGCAAGAAGAGGATGGCCGCTGGCTCGCGGAGATTCCGGAGTTGCCGGGAGTCATGGAATATGGCGCCACGCGCGAGGAAGCCATTGCCGCGACCCGGTTGCTTGCCATGCGTGTTTTGGCGGAACGAATTGAACATGGCGAGGAAGTGTAAGTCCCCGCGGCTGCTTGCTCCCCCGCCGTTCACGCGGTAAACTGTATTCACCTACCCCAAGCACGGTCCGGCCGCTTTTCCCACCCCGCCGGGCCAACCTCTTTGCAGATTCCAATATGCCGTGGCGCCGGCTGTTTTACTTCTCGTTCCTGTTCGCGCTTTCGAGTGCGCGTGCCGAAATCACGTCGCCGACGACTCGGATCACTTTGCCGGACGCCTACGCCGGGCACCAACTCGTCGTTGCCGGCGGCGACCGCGATGTGACACGTGAGGTGAAGTTCACCAGCACCGACCCCGCGATTGCCCGCGTTGATGCCACTGGCTATGTGAATGCTGTCGGCAACGGATCAACGACGATTCATGTTCAACACACACTCGGTAAGCTCGATATTCCCGTGACCGTTTCCGGAGTGGGCAACGGCGGGCGGGCCGTCGATTTTCGCACGGAGGTCGTGCCGCTCTTGAGCAAGCTCGGCTGCAACGCCGGCGGCTGTCACGGCAAGGCGAGCGGGCAAAACGGATTCAAACTGTCCCTCTTCGGGTTCGACACCGAGTTCGATTACGCGGCGATCGTTCGCGAAGCACGCGGTCGCCGCGTCTTTGCCGCCGCCCCGGACCAGAGCCTTTTCTTATTGAAGGCCAGCGGCCAAACGCCGCATGGCGGCGGCAAGCGCCTTCGGCCCGATAGCTCCGATTTCCAGGTGGTCCGCCAATGGATCGCCGCCGGCGCTCCCGCATCGGCGTCCGACGTGCCGATCGTCAAGCGGCTCCGCGTCTTCCCGACCGACGGCGTCCTGAAGCGCGAGCAACAACAGCAAGTTGCGGTGCTCGCCGAGTACTCGGACGGCTCCGTTCGCGACGTGACCCGTCAGTCCGAGTTCGCGAGCAATCTAGATGTCGTCGCGAGCGTCGATGCAACGGGACTGGTTCAGACGCACCAACTCAGCGGCGAGGCGGCGATCATGGCCCGGCACATGGGCCACATGGCCGTCTTCCGGGCGATGGTGCCGCATGGCGAAACGCTAACAGCTATTCCGGAGTTCAAGCCGATCAACTACGTCGACGATTTGGCACTGGCCAAGTGGAAGAAGCTTGGCTTGCGGCCGTCACCCGTAGTCGACGACGCGACCTTCCTGCGCCGTGCGACCGTCGATCTGTGCGGTCGATTGCCGACGCTGGCCGAGGTGCAAGCGTTTGCCGACGACAAGGCTGCGGACAAGCGGACCAAACTCATCGACCGTTTGCTCGACTCACCCGATTATCCGGCGTATTTCGCCTTGCGCTGGGGCAGCATCCTGCGCAACTCGAACCTGGCGGGCGCCGATCAAGCGGCCTACGCGTTCCACGGCTGGATCAAGGACATGATCGCCCGCAATCGTCCCTACGACGAATTCGTGCGCGGCATCGTAGCCGCCGCCGGCGAGTGGCAAGACGCGCCCGCGATCAACTGGTACTGGCAGAATCGCGACGATCAGCTTCATCAGGTAACGGCCGATGTCGCGCAAGTGTTCCTCGGCGTTCGTCTGCAATGTGCCAAGTGCCACCATCATCCGTACGAACGCTGGGGCCAAGCCGACTACTACGGCCTCGCGGGCTTCTTCACGCGCTTGGGCCGCAAGAGCTTTGGCCAGCCGCCGCCCTACTTCGCGTCGGCCTCGGTCACGAGCGGCGACAAGGACCCGCTGACTGGCAAGACCCCCGAGCCCAAGTATCCGGACGGGCTCAGCCCGAAGTTCACGCCGGAAGACGACCCACGGCACGCGCTCGTCGACTGGATGGCGAAGCCCGACAACCCATTCTTTGCGCGAGCACTCGTCAATCGGCTCTGGGGTCACTTGCTCGGCCGCGGCTTGTACCACGAGGTCGACGACCAGCGCGACAGCAACCCGCCGTCGAACCCCGAATTGCTCGATGCGCTGGCCAAGGATTTTGTCGCGCACAAGTTTGATGTGAAGCACATGCTTCGCACCATCGCGACGAGTCGCCTGTATCAACTCTCCGCGGAACCGACCGATGGCAACAAGGACGATCGCCAGAATTTTGCCCGCTACTACGCGCGTCGGATGCCGGCCGAGGTCTTCCTCGACGCGGTCAATCAGGCGACGCTGACCAAGACCGGCTTCAGCGGACTCGGCACCAACAGTCGCGCCGTCGACTTGCCGCACGAGGGCTTTGGCTCCTACTTCCTCGATACGTTCGACCGGCCGAAACGCGTCACGGTCTGCGAATGCGAACGCTCGACGGGAGCGACGCTGTCGCAAGTGCTCTTGCTGGCGAATTCGGAGGAGATCGAAGGCAAGATCGGCGCCGGCGACGGTCGAATAGCGAAGCTGGTGAAGGAAAAGAAGCCAGCGAACGAAGCCGTCGCGCAGCTTTTCGTCGCCACTCTCTCACGCTTGCCGTCGGATTCCGAAAAGAACAAGACGTTGGCCTATTACGATCAGCAACCAAACAAGCAGCAAGCTCTAGAAGACATCCTCTGGGCGCTGCTGAACAGCAAAGAATTCATGTTCAACCATTGACGGGCTTCGCCCGTTTCAGTTTGTCTTGTTCCCCCTCTCCGCTTCGGAGAGAGGGTTAGGGGGAGAGGTCTTCGCTTGAGCCCGCCGAAACCTCTCCCCCCGGCCCCCTCTCCGAAGCGGAGAGGGGGAGAAGACCATTCCAGCCGCTGCCATTTGTGAGTTCGCCTTGATTCGCTGGTTGCCCCACGCTATTGCCCCACGTCCGGGATACTCGGTCGGCCGTGTCGCCAGGATGGCGAGGGGGTAGCGGTGGCTCGATTCATTGCTCGCACGTGGCTCAGCGGCGCGGCGGCCTGCACGCTTGGCCTTTCCGGCTGTGCCGGCACCTACGACTTGATCACCAGCGAGCGCTTCAAGGAGCGCCCCTTTCACACCTTGTTCGTCACCGAAGATCCGTTGATGGTCCTGGAAAAGGTGCAGGAAGGCGACGACCGCGTGCGTGCCATGCGAGCGTTGAAGGAACCGAAAGAGAACGGCGGCACGGCGGAGCAGCAGGATCGCGCCATCGTGATCTTGAAGGTGAGCGCCATCGAGGACAAGCGGCCGCTCTGCCGGCTCGCGGCCGTCGATGCACTGGCGCGTTTCAAGGACCCGCGCGTCGGGCCGATCCTGGTCGCGGCCTATCACAACGCCAGCAACGACGGATCGCCCGCCAATCCGTCCGACGTCACGGCGGCGAGCGCGTTCGGCGGCGTCAAGGCGGCCATGAGCACGTTCACGCCCGAAACGGTCACCAATATCCAGGTGCTCGCAGTCCAATCCATGGGGGAGCACAAGAACGCGGAAAGCGTGCGCCTGCTCCTCGACGTGGCCTCCGCTCCGGCGGAGCCGAAGAAGAAACCAGCGAGCGCGGTTGAACCGGCGGGATTCAAGCTGGACTTGTCAATCGGCGCGAGCGAGTCGGATCAGCGCGACGTGCGTCTTGCCGCGATCCGGTCGCTTGGCAATTACAACCGCGACCCGGCGGCCATCAGTGCGTTGATCGCCATTCTGAAAACCGACAAGGATGTCGCGGTCCGTGGCCGGGCCCATGAATCGCTGCAAAAGATCACGGGCCAGGACCTGCCCCCAGAAGCCCCTGCATGGCAGGCCTGGTTGGACAAGAACGGCAAACGGAACTGAGTTGGAATTTGGCGGCGGAGACCTCAGGGCGGGCTTTGCCCGCTTCCCAATGGATGAAGTAGGCGTGCTTCGGAAGATGAAGGTGTCTCACCACTTTCACTTACCGAGAGCACGCCATGAAGTCCTTTCTATCGCGATTTGGTTCCCTGATC